>CAZGJL010000001.1:0-43219 GCA_964526665.1 uncultured Candidatus Peribacteria bacterium
TACAACCACGATTGTAAACGTGATAACATGTTGCTTTTTGAAAGCGAAACGGACGAAACCCCATAGATAAACAAGAGACCGGTCTGTGCAAAGAATATTTATAACAAGACCGGTCTCTGTTTTCAACTATGCCAAGAACTAAGGAAGAACACAATCCTCAACTTTCATTGAATTTTAATAAAGAGGGGGAGACGTTCAAGTCCGGACTCGGGCTCAACGGGCTCAACCTCCAAACCGAGTCCGGACTCGGTTTGGCGACTCGGTTTGGCGAACTTCGGTTTCGAGACCGGTCTCTCCTCAAAACGGTCTCTCCTCAAAAAAAGCCCCAGGTTCTTTCGAACCCAGGGCTTTCTACATTTCTTTCATCTTCCCCTGACTCCCCCTCTTGATATAAGAGGGGGTTGGGGGGCGTTATATTTCTTACTCCTTATCAATTCAAACAATTCAAACCTAACTATTAGTCCATAGACATAGTAGTTGGTGTTGTGTCTGGTTTGATTAGGTAACCATTCATAAAGTCGTCTGCACCACTTGATGACTCATCTGCCCAGATAATATTACCTGTAGCAACTGCTGCAGCCGTTCCTGGTGCAGATGCATGTGCAGCTAAGTCTTCTTTCATCTCTACTGAAGTAGAGTAAGTTGCCGCTACTCCAGAGACATTTCCTTTAAGGATAAATGTCTTGCTCGTTCCTGCTGAAATTAGCAATTCTCCGAAGTCTGCTGAAACAACTGTTCCAACATCGTTGGCTGCTGTATTAGCAACGGTTGGAGCTACATTAATCGTTCCCGCCATAGTAGGAAGAGTAAGAGCAACCGGTGTACCTGCGACAGCAGCTGTAATAGTAATTACGTTAGTACTAACAGTTGCAGTAGCAACTCCTGCCTCAGCAGCAATAGCTGTGGCTAGAACTCCCATAGTTGTAGCGTGATCAGAGGCCCATGCTCCTGAAGAACATAGAACTCCGTCAACCGTCAAAGTCATTACCTCATCAGTACTTGTTCCTGAAACAGTATAAGTATCAGTCTGAGCCGTTCCTCCGGCTGAAGTAACTACAGCATATGTTTTTCCTGAATCAGAAGCGTCTTCTATTTCAGCGAATGGCATCGCAACACCACTTGTTTTAGTAATATCCATAGATAATTTGTCCAATTTAATATCTCCAGCAGTATCTGCTGTAACCATAAATCGGTACAACTCCTGTCCATTTCCATTTACCAATGTAGTGGTTGATGGCGCTACTCGATCAACTGAAGGTCGAGATCGGTAAGCAATGAAGTTTTCTCCCACTGCTGTTCCCCAGTATGGAGATGCAGGAACAGTAATATCTGTTCCAGTTGCAGCTGTAAGAGCTTCAATTCCTCTTGTTGTATGTCCTGTATTACTTGTATCTAGGTCAAGGTTAAGTAATTTACCAGTCATAGTTACGTCTGTAATATCTCGCACATCAACCTTAATGGTTACAAATGTTGAACTGTCTTTTGGAACAGCGATACGATCCTGATTAGCGAGTTCAAAGTGAAGAACATCGCTTGCATTCATCTGTTTCGTCTGTACCAATTGTCCAGCTTCGTTGTACAATTTGAAGTCCGCTCGTGGACCAAATGTAGATGCTGAAACGTTCTTAAAGTAGAAATCTTTAATTTGTACTTCATCGTCATCTGCAGCCAATCGAACTTTCAATACTGCGACATCATCAGTTCCTGCAACCAAAATGTCTGAAGAAAGATCATTAAGTCCTGAAACAGTAAGTGTTCCACTTGCAACAAGTGAGAATGTAGACCCCGTTAATGTAGTTGGAGCCATTACAACTGTCTGTCCGTTCTCTACGTTGTCAGCGTCAACCGCTGTAATATCAACATGAATGTTGTGCGTTAATGTAACAACGTCGGTAGCCAATGGCAAGTTAGCCGAAGCAAAGTTTGTCGTCATAGTAACTTGTGTAGCTGAATCAACAGTAAGAATTGTACGCGTTAACGTTGTAGCTGCTGTTGTTTCTGCAATTGTAACTATATCTCCAATTGCCATTCCAGCAGAACTTACTACTGCCAATGTAGCAACTCCATTAGCTGCTGGTGTTCCAGCTCCTGCTGTTGTTGCAACAGCTGTTGCTACAACTTCGCTTGTGTTAATCACAACTGCGAATTCTTTCTGACCTGCTGATGGAATAACCACTGACAAGTCATTAAATGTAGCTGTACCAGCTGTAATGTGCAAGTTTTTGCTTGAACCCTGCTGAAATCCATCTACGAAGATTGCTGCAGTATAGTTTCCGTATGCATCAGCACTTCCTGTAGCAGTACCTAGGATACTAACTGAAGTAACATTTACGTCACCTGAGTCGTTGTTATCCAATACAAACTCTAGGAATGTAACATCATCCAATCCAGCAACGATAGTCTCTGCTGAGAATCCGTCTGTTTTGGTAATCTGTAATGCAGATACTGTAATCTCTACTCTTGAAGCTGTTGCTGTTCCAAGCAATTGAGTTGTTGGAACTTGATCTCCTGTAGAAATATACTCTGGTGAAGCAAAATCTGCTGAATTAACAGTAAATTTGATCCATGAGGTTGTTGATGCTCCGTCCTGAATATTCAATACCAATTTCAAGATTGATGCTCCTACGATTTCAAACGTTGTATCGTAAGTAAGTTTGTGGTGTGTTGCATCGGCACCTGCTGTCATTGCGTTCTCACTGTCAATCAAACTGTCGTTCAAGAACAATCGGTAGTTATTGAATGACAAATTAGCTCCCGCTAATGTGTCTGTTAGTGGTGATATTGCGCTTATGGATGTTTCTGCATCCAAAGTAACTCCGTCAACCAACAATGGCTGGTCAACAATAATTCGTGCAGTCATTGCAACAACATCGTTTGATCCTGGTGCATACTGCTGGTTACCCAATGATGATGGGTCTCGTGAAACGTTCAAGTCTCCTGAGTCGATTTCATATGCTTTCAAACGAGCATAATTATCTTCTGCATCACTGTTGGCAACAATTGTTCCACAGTTAGCTGTTGCAGTACCACTAAGCTCTATACATTTGTCTGAAGTAGTTTTTACTCCAAATGCTGTACCGATCTCAATAGCTACAATGTCTTCGAAGTTATCTACTTTGAAGTTAATAGTGTCTCCTTTCTCTGCTGAAACAATATCAGCTCGGACTGAGAAGATTCGTGAGTCTCCATCCTCAATGATGTATCCTCCAGTAACTCCGTTGTCCAATCGGAAAGTGATGTAATCACCGTCCATGATAGACTCTGCAGATACCTGCTCTCCACTTACGTAGAGGGCAACGTCCTCAAGTACATCTTCTAGTTCAGCTGTACCATCGTTTTTGAAAGTAACAGCTCGAAGCTCGATGTCTTTGTTTGTTGATGACTCGTTCAACATTCGGAATTTTCCGATCTCGATGAATTGGTCTCCAACGTCGATAGTTGTATCTGATCCTAATACTCCGAAATCAATTTCAGATACTTTATAGTCAGCTACTTCCATCTCTTCTCCCTCGATTGGGAAATCTCCTACTACGTTCATAGCAGTAGATGCTACGTCGTCTGCAGAAACCAAAGCCAATCGGTTGTGGTGTCCTATGTTGTGGTCATTTCCTGCCCCTACAACATATTTAGCAGATGCTACTACGTCAGCTACCAATGTCTGTCCCGCAGGAACGACAATCGGTGGGTTGAAACGAAGTTCAACTACGTCATCGTTGTTAATTGATTTGTCGTTTCCTACTTTGAAACCATCAATTTCCATCCATACGTTTTTGAAGTCATCGTTGTCACCAAGTCCAAGACGAGTAAACGTAACAGAAGAAACTTCTACGTCTGCGTCGTCTGATGCCATGAGTTCAATAGTTGTATATGGAACTGATGTAGCATTGTATGGAACGTTTGTTCCTCGTGGTGTCTCGTATGAAAGAGATACCTCAAGTGTTCCTTCTGCTGGACCGTATGGTGTAGATACTACAAGCAATCCGTCATAAACGATTTTTGCAGTTTCTGCACGATTAACTGATTTTGCTCCTCCGAATGTTCCGTCAGCGTAACCACGCATAAGATCGTAGTTATATGCTGTCTCAACATAATCGAAGAACCAATCGCTTGATGATACGTCGTCGAAGTGGGGAGCACCAGTGATGTCCAAGTCCAATTCGAGAGCGTTTACTACCATCTTAGCAATTTCAGCTCGGTTGATTCCGTTTCCTGGACGAAAGTCTCCGTCTGGGTATCCGTCAATCCAACCGTAGTTGTACATAGTCTCGACGTAGTCGTAGTACCATGCGTCTTCAGCTACATCTGGGAAATGAGCTCCTCCAGTTGTGTCGAAGTCAACTCCTGATGCAAGTGTGATAATCTTAGCTACTTCTGCACGGTTCAATTGTCGCGCTGGCGCGAATGTTCCGTCATCGTTACCTCCGAGGATGTCTAGTGCGACAAGCTCTTCGATAGCTTCAGTAGCCCATGTAGGAATATCTGCTGCGTCTGTAAAGTCTAGACTTGCAAATGTTGCTGCTGGAGCAACCATGAAAATCATTGCAGACAATGCAATCGCTGATATTCCCTTTTTCAAATGAGTAAATATATTCATTTTTCTAGGGTTATAAATAAGGGTGGGTTTATAATAAAATAGACCCGGCTTCTTCCCCGTCAAAACGCCAAATTCACCGATAGGACACCGCAAAAGTAGCGGAATCACCTCAGTGTTCTTTTTGTTTCTCTGGTATATAAAAAAGTTGAAAAAACTCTATATAAGGAAGCAATGACCAATCTATCAGCCATTCTTCTGTATTTTTTCTCTAGGAAAATAATTTCTCCCGGCCGTCGTATCAAAGATCCTGTTTTTTTGTCACTATCCCTCTCGGAGAGCGGGCGGAGAGCGCTTTACGGCCACAAGTCCACCAAACCACCGGGATCATACGAATTTTTGTGCAAAAGTCAATCTTTTTCACCCACATGAAACCAGTCACTTCTTCAAACGGAGAAAGGACTAAAGTGTTACAGGAATTTTGAGATAAATCTCAAAATTCTAAAACTACAATCTTCAGTCTTCAGACTACAGATATGGAATTTCATTATTTGCAGTTTGTCGTTTGTAAATTGAATAATAAATCCCCTAACCCGGGTTCGAAAAGTTCCAACTTTGTAGATTGTAGTTTGAAGTTTGTAGATTTAAGGCTGAATAACCTCTTTGAGCGCCCCCACCGCCTCCGCGCCTTCTTTGGCTCCTTCCTGAATCTTCTTTACCGACTCATTCAGATCCTGCAGGGCTGCTTTTGTTTCTTCATATTTTTTTCTCGCTTCAGCTATTTCCGCTTCAATCTCTACTTTTCTCTGCTCAAACAACGTCTTTTTTTCCGAAACAATATCTAGGAATTTCACTAATGCTTGCTCAACCGTGATGTCACCTGCTTTTTCTTGCTCAATTAATTTTTTTGTTTCGTCAAATTCTCCCTCGAGATGTGTTTTGACTTCCGTGTATTCTTCTTCTATCTGATCATATTTTTCCAAAAGCTCATCTCTTTGTAAAAAAAACAACGATTCCTCTATCACTGCTACATCTTGTCCTGTCAGATCTGCAATACTTCGTTGTGTCTGCAGTTTCCATTCTTGCCACTCTGTCGGATGCTGCACATAAGTCCACGTAAGAATCCCTGCAATTCCTATTAATAACGCAATAAGGACATGTTTCATTTCTGCAATAGCTCTTGAATATCTTGTCCCGAAAACGCTCGAAGAGCGCTCCCCACGCCACGTACTGTCTCAGGAGAAACGAGGTGTTTTCCCTGGCGATGTATAGATTTCTGTACTCTCTCTTTTTTTCGCTGAAAATCTCCTTTCGCTGTCAAAATCGAATGACATATTTCGCAATCCATTTCTAATATCAACTGTTTCTCATTTCCCACCAAAATATCATATTCCGCGTCGCATAATGGCGTACCACACCGTGGACATACTGCCTGCGAGAGAATCCGATCTGCGATTTGTGAATATAAAGAAAAATCCATTACGATAATTATAATCCAGTGTGTAGACTTTACAAATCAATTTCCCGGGAACAAGATTTCAAACCCGGGTTCGAACCCGGGTTTGAAAAAAAAACTATAAAAACCAAAACCTCGAGACCGGTCTCGAATTCCAACTTTGCAGTTTGTAGATTGTAGATTGAAGATTAGAGCGAAATATTTTTTAAGATTTCGCGACTATTTCTACAGGAAAATATATCTGATCACCCGCTCCTGTTTCATCAATAACTATCAATGAGATCCATTTTTCTCCCATTGTTCTCCATACATGTGAAACTCGAGGAGAACGAGACCCATGGTTGTAACGATAACGAGTACTGAGAAATGTTTCTCCTTGTGATATCTCTGTCGGATTTGCGTCAAAATCCCATATGAATCGTACCCCTCGTCCCGTACTTCCGCTCGCGTCGAATGTAAATATCGAACCCAGAACTCCCGCTCTTTGGGAAACAATCACTCTCGCTTTCACTTCCGGCATGGGCAATACTTCAACCGTTTTTTTCACCGTGGTTACATTCTTTCCTGCGTCTCGCAATTGCATACGAAGAGTTATTTTTCCTGGAGTGCTATACACCCAGTCTTGTCCTCCAACTCCACGAAAATCACTATCCCATAATCCATCATCATCCAGATCAAATCGAACCTGTGTTCGATGCCAATCATATTTCTGCGCTGTAGGAAACTGCGGGAAAAAACGTATTCGCTCTCCCACGTAAATATTTTCAACTGAATAAGCCAGTGCTGCTACTGGTTTTTCATTGCTTTCAACAAATATCCGACGCAATGTCTCTGAAATCACACTGTCTTCGTTTTGTACTTGTACACGAACAGAAAACTCTCCACCGCGATCATACACGTGTTCTGTGTAACTTTGAGTAGAAAAATGTGTATCCCATTCTCCATCATTATTGAAATCCCATCGATAAAGATACCGTTGTCCTATTCCTGAATACTGACGCAATCGAGCCGAAAACCGAATTCGATCACCCACTTCCACTAACACGTATTGTTGTGCATTCCGAATCGTCATCGCTCGCGGATTGGTTCTGTTTTGCAACGCAATCTCTATACGATAATCTGTCGGATCTTTTTTCACTTCTATCTCAGTTGTTGTTTCCTCACATCGAGGATTTGAGTGTCTCACGCACACACGAGTACGCACTTCGTGTTTCCCCGGAGAAGTAAATTTGTGTGTCGCTGTTTTTTTCCCAGGAAATCGCAACCACTGTTGCCCATCGAAGCTCCATTCAATCCATCCTCCCCGTGGCACACGAGCGGAAGAAGCATCAAAAGAAAACATTATTTTTTCACTAAACCCAGTCCGTCCAGGACGCACATCCACTATTGGCGCAACAATAGATGGGGATGTTATCTTTAAGGTTTCCCAGCTTGTTCGTGGAGATACACCACGAGTATTACTTGTTCTACGAGGCGCAATTCCTTTTATTTTCAAAATCTCATCATCAAAAAACCGTACTTCTGCTGTCGGAGAAGTTGTTGTTGCCCTGTCAAAAACATGCGTCACCAATTTCTGTCGCGAAAATCCCGTATCCCAATTTCCATCCGAATTGAAATCCCAACGCACTTCTACGTCTGTTGGATTATCAAACGATTGTAATGACAATTCTAACTGAAAATCAACGGGCTGCCCGACCTCCGTTGTAGGCTTTTCTACAGAAATCCATGCTCTGCGAGACCAAGTTGATAACACTTTTATCGAACGAAACGTTGACTGCAATTGTCCTGTTTTCACGTCACGAACCTGAAGATGAATACGCATACTTCCCGTATCCATTGGAGTAAATTTTTGTAATGTCCGTCGAGTCCATTTTGACCAATTTCCTCCTGAGGAAAGTTTGTATCGGATCTCCACTCCACCCAGATTTCCTGCTGCATTTCGCGACTGTCGCGCATCCAGAGAAAACTCTGAACTTATGCGTCCCATCGCTGGTGACACAATGAAATTTGCTTGTGGTAATCCACTCGCAGAAACACTTCCCACGCACAACGTAAGAACCAATCCTCCAAGGAATAAACCAAACAATTTTTTCATTACCTATTTCTTAAAACTTTTATGGCATTTTGTCAATGTTTTCTGCACAATTCGGGTGATTCCTTATTTGTAGTTTGTAAATTGTAGACTGAAGATTGAAAGAGGAACTTCTTTTGCCAAACCCTCTCTCCTCTGCCACACTTTTGACGAACTTTTTTGAAACAAAAATGAAACTTCATACCAAAACACTTCCCAACGGATTACGTCTCCAAGCAGTAGAAATGCCCGGGACAAATGTCGTTACAACTCTGATTCTTGCTGGAGCAGGATCTCGATACGAAAACATAGAAATCGCAGGGATATCACACTTCCTGGAACATATGTTTTTCAAAGGAAGTAAAAAATATCCTACGCCAAAAGCTGTTGCCGAAGCCGTAGACGCTTTCGGTGGAGAATTCAATGCCTTTACGGGAAAAGAATATGCTGGATATTTTGTAAAATCCGGAGCACAAAACGTTGAAAAATCACTCGATGTTCTTTCTGACATGCTCCTTCATGCACAATTAAATCAAGAAGAAATCAATCGTGAGCGGGGAGTGATACTGGAAGAAATGGCCATGTACCTCGATATGCCAACCTACCAAATTTCATGGGATTTCGAACAACTTGTGTTTGGAAATCAGCCCCTTGGACGCGACCAAATTGGAACGCGAAAACTTATTGAATCGGTAACCTCAGAACAATTTAAAGAATACCGAGACGAACTGTATGTCCCCGGGAACATGATTATCACTGTTGCTGGAGCGGTAAACGAAGCCTCTCTTGAGACCGTTGCCAAGTATTTTGATATGCCACAGGCGGAACAAACGCGAGAAAGTGTTCGGTTTGATGCTGCTCTCGCTACAAAAAAATTCAATATCCGTGAGAAAAAAACCGAACAATATCATCTTTCTTTTGGGGTTCGTGCAATCTCAGAGCAAGATCCCAGATATCCAGCGCTAAAAGTTCTTGCCATTATTCTTGGAGGAAATATGTCGAGTCGAATGTTTCAGCACGTACGAGAACAAAAAGGCCTCTGCTACTCTATCCGCACAAGCATTGATGAGTACACAGACACCGGACTTCTCTCCACGAGAGCTGGAGTGAAACTGGGAGACGTACTCCGTGCCGCAGAAGCTATTCGCTCAGAATATGATGACATTCGAGACAATGGAGTAACCGATCAGGAACTAGAAAATGCAAAAAATTATTTACTCGGAAAAACGGATCTCACTACCGAAGACACTGAGGATGTCGCACATCACTTTTCCAAAAACGAATTACTCTATGGCGTTCGCGAGTCATATGAAGAATGGAAAACCCGAATTTCTCAGGTAAAAAAAGAAGAAGTCGAATCTCTCGCGAAAGAGCTTCTCGTCCCTGCGAACTTTCGATTTGGTGGTATTGGTCCTGCTATTAAGGAAGAAGACCTTTTGAAAATTATTTCATAGAATACCCATGGGAACTGTTGGATGTCCGCTTTCATTGAAACAAACAAACACCTGTGCCGCTCGTATAAATGCAGGACTTGCTGTCGTTCTCGTTATTATTTCTCTCTTTTGGATTAATATTTGGATTCCACTCTTTCTCACCCTCGACTTTTTTGTTTTAGGATTTTTAGAAAAAACTTCTCTCCGTAGTTTGGTAGCAAAAAAGGTAACCCAAACACTCAAAGCTGGGAAAATGGTGAACGCCGGACCCAAAATTTTTGCAGCAAAAATTGGCTTCTGGGCTTCGCTTGCTATTACGCTCTGTGTCTTGCTCGACTGGGCAGCCGCATATTACTTTGTCGCAGGAATACTCACGGCTGCCGCTGGTGCTGAAGCAATATTTGAGTTCTGCCTCGGATGCAAAATTTTCCCTCACTGGATGCGCTTAAAAGGTGCTTTCAGAAAACGATAATGTTTTTAAATCTTAAAACTTCAATTTTCAATCTACAATCTTCAAATTTGGAACTCTTTTATTTGTAGTCTGTAGTTTGTAAATTGTAGATTCAAGCAATTTATTCCAAGCCCGAGCTTGAATTAAATTGCTCTCTACACGAAGCAAATTTGTCTAAAAATTCAGCATGAAACCGATCGTGTCGTTGTGTTTTAAACTCTCGAATAAGAGATAGTTTTTCAGTATCAACCGCCTGCACCACACACGATTTTTCTTCAACATGAACCATGTATTCGTTCCACTCTGGAGTAATTTTCAATGAACGAGCGGCTTTCCGCGTCGCACGAGCTGCTACTTGATGATCTGTATGTGTGTCATTTTCGTTCGGCAAATAAATAATGGTCGCTTCTGATTTTGTTAATACTTTTCTCAAAGAACGTTGTAGTCCACTCCATGTATATGGCGTCCCAGGGAAGAGGCTCGCACGCATTGTTTGTATGAGCTGGGTAAACTTACTCCGCGCACTTCCTTTTTTTTCTATCTCTGCCAAATATCCATCTGGGAATCCCAAAAACATAACTTTACGTGGAGAAACTCCAAGTCGCCTTGCTGCTCGTAATGATTCATTTCTTCGTTCTGCTCCATAATCTAATGATTGCTCTGAATTACCTTCTTCCTTTCCATCCCCATTTGTTACGATAACAATAGATACATCATCTCCTGCCAGAAGATGTTTTTTTATTGTACTAGCGCAACACAAAATTTCATCATCTGGATGCGGTGCCACAATCAGTACTTTCTTGGGAACAGAAATGGGTACCGCTGAGGGATTTTCTATTTGAGGAAGTTCTCTCCTGGGTAATATTTTATTTATTCCCTCTTCCTGAGAATGCGCCAACTGTCTATAAAATTCTCTATTTCGGTCTTCTTTCGATTGTGGTGCAAAGGATGACTCCCATACTCTATTTGATGTAATACGCGGTGGTTCTGGCATTCGTGCATCGAGCACATTATTCCAAAACAACGTTGATATCATCATTCCAATCATCGGGACAAAGTGTAAAGCTTTGGGTTTCAAACTTCAATTCATAAATAATAACGCCCCCTAACCCCCTCTTGCATCAAGAGGGGGAATATATAAAAATTCCAACTTTGTAGTTTGAAGTTTGTAAATTGTAGTTTGTAATTCCAGTTCAAAAAATTGAAATTACTCTTCCCCTACCACGCGATCAACTTCTTCAAACGTTGTAATCCCTTGGATCACTTTCAAGACACCGTCTTCTTTCAGAGAAATATAATTTGTTTTTTCTCGCAAATACGCTCTGATTTCTGTTTCAAAAACTCCCTCCAGAATCATTTCACGAATTGTGTCATCCACTATGAATGCTTCACTGAGAGCAATCTGTCCTCCATATCCTGTTTGCGAACAAAGTTCACAGCCATGTGCCACGGAGAATGTTTCTGGAATTTCTTGATGAGGAAAAAACTTTCGAATCCGTTCAATTATTTCTCTTGTCTTGGGCTCATCGACGAGTGTTTCTTGGGTGCTGCATTTGGGACACACCCTACGTACTAATCGTTGTGCAAAAATAGCTGAAATTGTCGGTGCAATATTTACATTCTCTACTCCGAGGTTTCGAAGTCGAGATAATGCCCCTACTGCTGAATTTGCATGAAGTGATGAAAGAACCGTATGTCCTGTTAGCGCTGCTTCAAATGCAAGTTTTGCTGTCGGCAATGCACGAATCTCTCCTACCAAAATCACATCTGGATCCTGGCGCAATAATGATTTAAATCCCGTATCAAACGTATAATTCTGCGACTCATCTACCTGTGACTGAGATACTCCGTCCAGGTGATATTCAATCGGATCTTCGAGCGTTACCAATTTACTTTCTGGAGCATTCAATTCTGCCAACATGGAATACAGCGTTGTTGTTTTTCCTGACCCTGTCGGCCCAGTAACAAGCACAATTCCATTATGACGATGTAATGATGTTGTGATTTTTTCTACCACATGTGGAGCAAATCCAAGCTCTGAAAACGTCAAAATTCCTCGTGAAGAATCCAGTACACGAAGCACTACTGATTCGATAGTTGGTGTTGGAATTGTCGAAGTACGTAATTCTACCTTTCGCCCATTTACTTCGAATTCTATAACTCCATCCTGGGGTGCCGCCGTTATATTGGCCCGCATTCCCGCCTCATATTTTATCCGAGAAACAAGATGTTCTGCTATTTCATTTGGCAATGTTAAAACATCATGAAGTACTCCATCCACACGAACACGAATAACAACGCCTTCTTCTTCTGGCTGAAGATGAATATCTGATGCCTGTGCTGCCACAGCCAAAAGTTCTATTTCATTCAAAAGCTCTCCTGATGAAAGTTTTTTAAATTGTGATTCTAGTTTTTCAAAATCCTGCAAATGACCTGTTAATTCTCTCTCTTCTGTTTCTTCTGTGTCTGTGTGAAGTTCAATTTTATGTCGTTTGAACATCGGAGAATCATATTGCTCAATCGCATATTCGAACCCTTCCATCGCACAAACAACCCATTCTACGGAAAACCCTTGCTTCTCGATTGACTCAGCCAGTTTTTGAGCTCTTTCTGATTGTTCTCCCAAAAAAGCTATTTTTACTTTTTTCCCAGACAACGAAAACGGAATCGCATGAGCTTCGTCTACAGCCTCCTTTGTCGTCAATCGAAGGGCATCAAATTCAATATCAAAATGACGAAGATCAACATACGACAACCC
Source organism: uncultured Candidatus Peribacteria bacterium (assembly GCA_964526665.1). Classification (GTDB taxonomy): domain Bacteria; phylum Patescibacteriota; class Gracilibacteria; order UBA4473; family UBA4473; genus M50B91. The sequence continues at coordinate 12,701 of CAZGJL010000001.1, forward strand.
TGCTGCAGCTGCACGCTGTTTCCCTTGTTTCTCATGCAACTCTCTATTCACTTCTTCAAGAGGGGTTACATTTGCGTCTGTTATATTCTGACTCATTGTCGGATTATACCAGATATGCAGCATTTTTTCAAGCACAACACCCCCTAATTTCCTGTTGCATTTGTGAGTGATGAAAAAACGAATGTTTGAAATGAATGCTCAAGTCGCCAAAGGCGACTTAATGAATAAGAACTTTTCGTTCACAAGCGAACACCGCAACGAGCTTTTTTGGTTCTTTTTTCGCGGAGAAAAAAGAACGAACAAACCCCTCATTAAAGAGCCTTTACTGCTCCCTTCCCCAGCTTCATATGCAAGAACTTTTCAGCTTCTCTGTGAACGCGTTCACCCTCCTGATCTGTAAAAATTTCAATACTTTGTTTGTCTGTTGCGACCAATAATTCCTTCGGAATAAAATCTGTAATGAACAAAGTCTTTGCCTGTGTTCCAGAGGTTTTTGCAAGTATCTTGCGAGATGATTCTTCTGCCAAAACCCCGGACAAAAAGAGCAGTCCATCACAATGAGCATTACGAGCTAAACGTAAATATTTTCGTGCTAACCGACGAAACTCAACCGTGTCTGCGAGTCCCCGATTTGAAAAATCTGAGAGCAATTCATATTCCACTGGAAAGACTGTTTCTCCCATGTTTTTTACAAATAACGACTCTTCGTCACTTGCTCCATCAAAAACTATCCCGAGTCGCGTATATTTCTTAGATAATTCTTGTGTAATATTCCATATATTGGGTACCGCGAAAGCTTCTACTGGAGCACTTCCTCCCAAAAAAATCTGAAGTGAGCTTTTGGGCTCTTTCTTCAAAATGGCTCGAGCCAACACTAATGCGGCATTATCGTCACTCCAGAGTTGTATCATTTTGAGGAAGAAAAATTTGGAAAATCGTCGCGCCGACCGTACAATGAAAAGCGTAATGGAGCAAGAACAAACACAAAAAAAATATTCGCCTGATGCACAATTTTGGATTGTGTGGGGAATTGCTGCCGGAGTAATACTTCTCGGGTTAGGAGTTTATGGATGGAAAACGTTAGCCTTTGAAAAAGAAAACAAGCGATTTGAAGTTTCTATTGAAAACACCCAGAAACGCATTCAGGCCCTCGCACCAGCATCTGATCAAGTGGTAAAAAAACGAAATGAATCTATAAAAAAGGCGAAGAACTATCGAAAAGACTGGTCACACATCATGAAACAAATAGTTGGTTTGGAGACTGGTGCTGTACGGTTTACTAGTGTAGGCCTGTCCGGAAAAAAGTTATCCGTTTCTTGTCAGGCGATGTCATGGAAAAGTTTTTCTGCTTTCTTTGATTCTTTAGAAAAAGATCCTCGTGTAAAAAATGCTCGTATTTCGAGCACCACATTGCTTTCTCCATCGATTGCTGAAGCTAAGCAATCGGCAGAATTGACCTTCGATTTTTCTCCAACTCCGAATGAAAACACGTAATATCCTTCTTTCGGTTTTGCTTATTGCTGTTGCAGGATTTGGACTGTGGCCACTTCATAAAATGGCACAAGAAAAAGAAGTGATAAATAAACGTCTTTTTATTCAAAAACAGCAACAAATTGAGCGACTCGCCGAATTAGAAAATATAGAAAAAAATACGGGAACTACTATAACAATTCCTATGACTCCTCAACAAATTGAGTTAGTCAATGACCTGAATCGTATTGCAAAAACGACTGGACTCACTATTCCTGATTCATGGAGTTTTTCAATGGGACACAATTCTGATGTAAATGCTGAACAGGTTTCAGTAGGATTTCCTCTTTCGGGGAGCAGGGATCAAGTTCAAGGATTCTTAAAAGAAGTAGAAGAAAATTCTCGTTTTATGGGAATAAGTAATCTTTCATTCACTACTGATTTTACTCGGTCCATTCCTCTTACGGAAATGTCTGTGCAGGTGTATGCCTTTTTTCTTGAGGCATGAAGCAACAAGAAACCCCTGAACGAGTTATTTATGGAGTAACCGATCGCTCCAAAATCTCGTGGATTGAAAAAATAAATGATTTTCTTATCAATCACTCTCTTGTAACGAGCAAAGAACGATCCCTCTTTTTTAACTCACTTCGTCTTTTGGTGAAATCTGGGGTTCCTGTTACCAATGCTCTCCGCATGCTTTCTAAGCGAACACGAAATCCGCGATTTCGTCGTATACTCGATACGGTTGAATATGATTTAATTCAGCATGGATCTACTCTTTCTCAAGCCATAGCAAAACATCCTCACGTATTTCCTCGTTCAGAGGTTCGTATGATTTATTCTGGAGAATTGGCAGGAAAGCTAGAAGAAGTTCTCGATAGCATTGCCGCACAGGTACAGAAAAATATTGAACTCAACCTCCGAGTGCGATCAGCTCTTACCTATCCTATTATCGTACTCTGCATGATTGTGATAGCTATGATTGTGGTAATGATGCTCGTTGTTCCGAAATTTGAATCTTTGTTTTTAGATTTTGGTGCTGATCTTCCTCTCTCAACAAAAATACTGATCGGAACCTCTGATTTCTTCCAAAATTATTGGTGGTTTGCTTTGGTTGTCATTATTGCGATAGGACTTATATTTCAAAACTGGGTAAGTTCGCCCCGAGGAAGTCGCACATGGGACAAATGGATCCATTCTTTACCAGGAATTGGTACGTTAATACGGAATATTCACACCGTGCGATTATCTCTCAATGCCGGCGCAATGCTTGCTTCTGGGCTTCCCTTAGAAAAAACTCTTCGTGTATTACATGACATTCTGATTTCTCCTTGTCAGCAAGATGCCATTCTTGCCATAGAGCACGATGTACGTCACGGAAAAATCCTTCATGAAGCTTTCGCCGAGCAAAAAATACTTGATCCTGTTCTCTCTGAAATGATTGAAATTGGAGAAAAATCGGGATCTCTTTCAGAGGTATTGCTACAAATTGGAGATCAGTATGAAGCTGAAGTAGATGCGCAATTAAAAAACCTCACACAGATGGTTGAGCCAGTTATTATTGTCGTTGTTGGACTGGCTGTTGCTTTCCTTGCCATAGCAATCATGACTCCTGTCTTCCAAATGCAATCACTCTTTGCCGGATGAAAACACGGCAAGCTGGCTTCACACTGATCGAGCTCATCGTTGTTTTTACTATCTTGGGAATTCTTGCGGTAATAATAACGCCTAGCTTTGTTCGGTTTATGGAAACTTCGCGACTCAAGTATTCACAACAACTCGTTGAAACAACGCTCGGGAAGGCTTTTTCCTCTGCTCGATCACACCCCAAAGGAATGATTGTTCGGGGATGGGCCGGGAGTAGGTCCCTGGAGATTGTTACCGATGATGGTTCTCTGATTTCTGATCCTCCTTGCCTCGTCGAATCTTCTTCTTGTCAAAAAATAGATCGAGGAATCACCTTTGAGAACGATTTCCAGATAACGTTTACTCCTCCCTATGGAGATATTAATGAAGTGGGCAACGAAACTGATATTCAACTTCTAAGTTCAAATTATACCGTACAAATACGCGTCTATCACGTTTCCGGCCTTATAGAAACAAGTCTAATTCAGTCACCATGAAGACAAAAAATACTGGATTTGTTCTGATTGAAGTAATTGTTTCAATTGTCGTACTTGCTTCTGTTCTTGCCGGAGCGACGTCTTTGATATGGGCCGCTGCAAACGCTGTTGAACGAAATCAGAATCGCCTCACCGGAACATATTTGGCACAAGAATGTCTCGAAGTAGCGAGAAATGCTCGTGATTCAGCCTGGAGACAACATCTTCCTTGGGATTGTGGTTTTGAAAGTTCTCCTCTTAGCGCATGTGACGAGATTGCTCTTCCTATTCAATTAATAGCAAATGAAGGTCTTATCGAAATTTTAACCGATCAAACAAAATTTTCACGCGATATAACATTCGATACCTCTGTTTTAGAAGAAATATCCGTTACGTGCCATGTGTCATGGCCACGACGAAGTGGAACCGAACATATTTATTTGGACGAAATACTTACTAACTGGCGAAAAATATGAGGATGCGTCAGTCCGGATACACATTGATTGAACTGCTTGTTGCTATAACAATCGGAGGAGTCGTTCTTGCTACCGTTATGGGAAGCTTTTTGGCATTAAGCAAAACCCAAAAACAACTCGATCTCACTCGTCAGATTCAACGAGAAATAAATTTCGCAGCCATCCGTATCGCCGATCGTGTTCGCTCACAATCAATTGATTATGTTCGTCTCGACGCAGATCCCACAAATCACCATTTCTTGCCTATCGGAGAATCCGGAGGTGAGTTTCGTTTTGATCCAGGGACAGGACAATTAACTATGAATGACACTCCTTTGTTTTCTCATAACCTAATGGTACGAGATCTTGAATTCGAGGTAAGTGAAAATCCAGATATTTTTCATATTCAACCCTCAGTAAAAATTGAACTGTTGGTTTCTAACCGAACAATTGATCTCGAACCACCGAAAGTGTCTATTCCTCTTCGCACCACTATTTCTTCACGTATTATTCAATGATGAACGTGAAAAAAGACGGAACCATTCTTCTACCAACATTGATTATTTCAGGGATGTTACTCGGACTTGCTCTTACTCTTACAAAAATTGTCTCAAGCGAACTTCAGTTTGCTGCTGACTTACTTCTGGCAGAACGAGCTTATTTTGCAGCAGAGTCAGGTATCGAACAATCCCTTCTTTCTTTGCGAGATGAACCCATTAATTGGGTGGAAACCGAAACTGTCTTACCTCATGCCTCAGCCGTAAATATCAATGTGGCTAACTCTCTGAATTCGTTTGATTTTTCTCTCGAGCCCAAAACTTCAACCAGGTGGCAACTCGGAATTGATTCTCAGGTAGATATAACTGTCGACTCTACATTGGTAAAAAATTTCAACATCACGGGAGCAAATATTATCGATAATTTACAATGGAAGTTGCAATGTGATGATGGAGGAATAAAAATGCTCCAAGCCCTTGCTAGTACAACAAGTGTAGACGGAAATAGTCTTGGAACATATGATAGTGGAATCTCTGCATTATCAGCGCAAAAAAGCATTGATCAGTTTCTCAGTCCGTTTGCTGATGATATCCGTTGCTATATTTCTCTTACGAATTTTGGAACAGAATCAATCTCTGGAACCATCTCTACGACAGGCGGTCTAATGGCCCCTTCTCAAACATACGTACAAGCTATTGGGAAAGCCGGTGGTCGAGAAAAAATTATTGAATTTGAATATCGTAAAAAGAATCTAAATCCATTCTTCGATTTTGGGCTATTGCATAAGAATCAACCTTCTAGTTGAACTTGCTCTCCTTCCAATGCTGGTTCTAACTCTGTAACTTTCTCAATCTTGGACTGTAATTTCTCGTTCTCTTTTTTTACATCTCCCAATTTTGATCCAGCATTTCCCAGATGTTTTTCTACAAGAGAAATAGCCTCATCCAGCTTGTGTGCCTGATTTTTTACCCCTGTCAGCTGTGCCAACGCCTCTTTCGCCTTAGAGGCAAACTGCTGAGACTGATAGGCTTGCAAGAGCACCTGAAGAACATACAGCATTGTGTTTGGCCCCGTGATAATCACTTTCTTTGTCCGTGCATATTCTGATAAATCTACTGAACGAATAGCTGCTTCGTAATAGATATTCTCATTTGGAAGAAATATAATGGCAAAATCAAGGGTTCCCTCACTCGGCTGGATGTATTTCGCTACTTCATTGATTCGAGATTTCACATTTTTTTGAAACTCCCGCTGTGCTTCATCACGCTCTTTTTCATCATCAGCATTTACGAGAGCTTCAAACGCTGGAAGCGGAAACTTCGCGTCAATCGGAATCATTCCATTCGAAGTATGTACTACTGCGTCAACCACTCCTGTTCGACCAATTGCCACCTGACGTCCCCACATGCTTTTTGGGAAAGTCGTATTCAATAATTCTTCCAATGTTTGTTCGCCCAAAGATCCTCGTCCTTTTGGTGCACGCAAAATCTTGTCTAAGTTTTCTATTTTTGCTCCGATTTCCCCCATTTTCCCAAGCTCTTTTTGCAAATTCCCAATCACATGAGAACTTTTATCCAATCGATCGTTTAATTGTTTTGAGCTTTCAGAAAGCTTGGTATCCACTGTTTGGTTCACTCGATGAAATTGTTTTTGCAGGTCTTCTCGAGTAGAACGTAGTTCGCTTTTGAGTGATTCTGCTTCACGAAATCGAGTTTCGCGATCACGCGTCAGTTCTTCGAGAACCTGCGTTTCTGTTTTCTTTGGCCGAAGCTGAAGCACTATCAATGTAATAGTCGTCACCAAAATAAGTCCTCCGAGTCCATACATAATCATATCCATCACGAGTAGTGTAATTCAAAAAAAAGAGTTCGCAAATTGTTTAAGCTCTTACATAAAAATACCCCGCAATGCGGGGTATTTTATTATTAAAATTTTTTGAAAAACCTACTTCTTACAAGATTTAGATTCTCCACAACATCTCCCTGCAAGCGTCCATCCTTTTCGAACCACAAACGCTCCAAGAAAGAGGAATACTAACATTCCTACTCCACAAAAAAGTTTCATAAGCATCATTGATCCTCCACCATGATGTCCTTTCATCATTTTTTTCATAGGACAACCTGCGTGATCTCCACTGCATCCTTTTCCTTCTTTGGCAAAAGCACATCCTTCATGATCCCCTGCCATTTTGTGCATGGAATCCATGTCCATATCCATATCCATTGCCATTACTGGCTCAACAGAAATATCTTGAATTTCTAGTTCTGCATTTTGTGCCTGAACAATTCCTGAAACAAGAAGTCCAAATAAGAATAACGAAAACACTTTTGAAATTTTCATAAAATTAGGGTTACAAAATTAAAAAAATCAAAAAAACCCTAACAGAATAATCTTTCTTACCAAATTCTTTTTCCTTTGCCCGAATTCTACTGGAAAAATCCTGAAAAAAAAGTACACTCGCGACGAATTTTCAAATGCATTATGAAAAACGTACTTATCTCAGTTTCGGACAAGACGGGGATTGTTGAGTTTGCTCAACAGTTAGAAAAACTCGATTTTCGCATCCTTTCTACAGGAGGGACATACCGTGCACTTGAAGAAGCAGGAATAAAAAATCTCATTGAAGTTGCTGATTTTACTGGATTTCCAGAAGGGCTGGAAGGACGAATAAAAACCCTTACTCCTCAAGTATTTGGAGGAATTTTAAATTTAAGAAATAACGCAGAACATCAAAATTTCTGCAAAGAAAACCGTATTGATAATATTGATCTTGTCATTGTGAACTTATACCCATTTAAAAATGCGTACATGGATCCGACAAAAACATTTGAAGAGAAAGTAGAACAAATTGATATCGGAGGACCTTCTATGATTCGCGCAGCAGCTAAGAATTATGAATTCTGTGCTCCCGTAGTTGATCCAACCGATTACGAACACATTATTGAAGAACTAAAAACTTCCGATGGAATTTCTATAAAAACACGAAAAGAGCTCGCAACAAAAGTATTCGAGATGACCGCACACTATGACCTCTTGATTGCCAAATTTTGGGCGGAAGGGTCTAAAAAAACCCCTATCGGAGGACTCCGTTATGGAGAAAATCCACACCAACCAGCAGTACTTCTTCGCGATCCGTTTTCAAGTGGCGTGAATCTTGTAGATGCAGAATTGCTCAATGGGAAACCGATGTCATACAACAATTACCAAGATGCCGCAGGAGCTCTTGAGTTAGCTATTTCCTTTGAAAAACCATTTGTTTGTATTATCAAACACGCAACGCCTTGTTGTGCAGCCATTGGTGATACCTTAGAAAACGCATGGGATAATAGTTGGGAAAATGGAGACCAAACCTCTGCTTTCGGTGGAATTATTGCATTAAATAAAAAGGTAACGAAAGAGGTGGCAGAAAAAATAGTTTCATTCTTCAATGAGGTAGTACTTGCTCCTGAGTTTGATGATGATGCATTGAAGGTATTACAAACAAAGAAAAATCTTCGGGTATTACGTGTTCCCCATTTCCATGAAAAAGCAGAAGACCTTGCACTTCGTCGCGTTCGAGGAGGAACATTGGTACAAGATCTCGACACCTTCTCTATTGATGAAAATAATGTTGAATTTGTTGGAGCGCATCAGCCAACACCAGCGCAATTAAGCGATATGCTTACTGCGTGGGAGATTGTAAAAATTGTAAAATCAAATGCTATTGTCGTTGTAAAAAACGGAGCCATGATCGGAAAAGGAGGAGGACAAACTTCTCGTGTAGAAGCAATGAAAATTGCTATTGAAAACGCAGGAGACAAGGCCACTGGCGCGGTTATTGCGAGTGACGCATTTTTTCCGTTCGCTGATGGAATTGAAATTGCCGGGGCGGCAAAAATTAGTGGAATTATTCAACCCGGAGGATCTATTCGCGATGCAGAAGTTTTTGCAAAAGCAGATGATCTCAAAATATCAATGGTACTTACGGGAACACGTGCATTTTTACACTAAAGAGGTTTAACCACTCTTTACGCTTTCTGAATCAATAACCGAATTTTCACATCATCAATATTAATTTCTTCCTCAGAAAGTGACTTTTTTCCAATAGAGTTTGCCAAAACCTCACTGGAAATCTTGTTCTCAAACTGAGTAAGTGCCGTTTGTACAATTTCGTCTTCAGTGTCCCAGTTAACCGTTATTCTGTCTGATATTTCAAATCCAGAAGATTTTCTCAATTCCTGAATCGCTCGAATAATTTCACGTGCCATTCCTTCTGTTGCTAGTTCTGAAGTGATTTCTGTGTCGAGGAGAACAACAGCCGTTGCCGAAGCTTCTGCCTCAACTCCGTCTGCCGTCAAATATCCTGTCTCATATTCACCAAGAGAAAGTCGTTCTCCTGCAATTTCAATTATTCCATCCTTCAGCGCAGTAAATTCTCCGGCTTTCCCTTTTTGAATCAATTCCTGCACTTTTTTCCCAAATTTTTTCCCCACTACTCGTGCATTTACCTTCACGATTTTAGTCGCTATTTTTGCTAATGATTCTTTTGATAAAATTTCCACAGATTTTACATTCGCCTCTGCAGCAATTACCTCTAGATCTAAATTTTTGGGATTTGAAACTGCTACCTGTAATCGTGCCAATGGCTGTCGTAATTTTATTTTTGCTCGTGCCCGAATACTGGCAGAAAGACTTACTATGTCACGCACTTGTGCCATCTTTTCGTTCAGTGGCTCATCAATTAATTTTGAAAATGCTTGTGGAATTAAATCGAGATGTACTGATTCTCCTCCGCGCAAATTTTGATACAGCTCCTCTGCAAAAAATGGACAGATTGGTGCAAGAATTTTTGAAATCGTCTGCAAAACATGATGGAGCGTCTCATATCCATTTGCCTTATCTTCATTTAATCCTGATGCCCAAAACCGTTGTCGATTTCTACGCAAATACCAATTGTTAAGTTGGTCAATAAATACCGGAATTGGACGCAGGGCTCCTTCCAAGTCATACGCTTCCATTTTCTTGCCATACTCTTGCAATAACGTCTGAAGCGCAGACAGAATCCATCTATCTAACTCATTATCTGTTTCTGGTTCTGGAAAAAGAGATCGTATTTTCCCTGTTTGTGGTACTGGCAAACGAAGCATTTCTTCATGTGTTGTCCATCGTGCCTCAATGGCATCTAGTGCCGTAAGAACTCCTCCATGGCTACACACAATAATATGCTTCCCTCTATGTTTTTGCCTCATTTCGGTCAAAAATTCCCGCAATCGTTTTTGTACTTCTTTTGGTTGTTCTGTTGTGGACTCTGCCATTCGTGCTCGACGCGGAAGAAACTCCTTTCCCTCGAGCACACCAAATGTTAATTCTCCTACGCGATCATCAACAATAATCTCTCCATTAAATCTACATTCTTTCTTCAGAATATCGACTGTTTCTCGTGTTCGAACAAATGGAGAGGTAATAAGTACGTCTATATTTTTAATATTTTTACAGGCTCCCAGTACCTGCGCTTTTCCTTTCTCTGTAAGGTGATGTGCGTTCTCCGTGTTTCCTGAATAAATACCTGCTACGTTATGATCACCTTCCCCATGACGAACAAAAGTAAATTCTGTTGGATTCCATTCATCAATGTTCGAATAGGTAGCAAAGAACTGATACGCACTTCTGAGTGGCAACATTATTGATTTCAAAACTTCGGCCACGCCGTTTTCTGCGAAACGGAAGTTTTCTCCTCGTACTGCCGGAGAAGACAACAGATAATATCGCATTGCATCCGCACCATATTTATCAAAAACAAGATGTGGATCGGGATAGTTTTTCTTTGATTTCGACATTTTCTGACCATCTTCAGCCAAAATAATTCCGTTGGTAATTACATTTTCAAAGATATTTTTCTCAAATAATGCGCATCCCAAAACGTGCAACGTATAAAACCATCCACGTGTTTGATCGAGTCCTTCGGCGATGAAGTCTGCCGACTGAAACTCATTCTTTTTTGTATCAAAATCTGCCACAGATTGTCCTTCTTTTAATAAGGAAAATGGATAATGTGTACTCGCATACGGCATTGCCCCTGATTCAAACCAACAATCCAAAACTTCTTCAATCCGTTTCATTTGAGGTTTTACCGTGGTCTTAAAAGAAAAGAGATTTGGAAGCTCTTTTTCTCGTAAAGCATCTTCATTAAAAAATTTATGAGCCGCTTTGAGTGTTATGTTGTGGGTGATAATCAATATTCGTTTTCCCGCATACTTTTGTAAAGACTCTTTCAGGAATTCTTCAACTTGTGGATAAAATTCTTCAAAAGATTCTCCACCAGGGGCTTTTCCAAATCGTACATCATTTTTAACTTTGAATTGTGGATATTTTTTTCGAGTTTCTTCCATCGTAAGTCCTTCAAGGTCTCCATAATCTTTTTCACAGAGACGAGAATCTTGGATATGGGGGACGTTCGGAACGAGAATCTTCGCCGTTTCGATGGCACGATTTCTATCTGAGGTTAGAACAACATCAAATTGATCACCTAGGGAGGACTTTGCCTCTTTTGCCTGCTGAATACCTTTTTCAGAAAGGCTTCTATTTTGTGTTCCTTGCCAACGATCTTCCTCATTCCAATCTGTTTCTCCATGACGCATAACCGTAATTTCTGTTTTTTGACTTTCACATTTCTCACATTTCCACGTCAAATCATCGACAAAGTGTTTGTGTAAATCATCGACTTTGTTCCCGGAAAGATTCTCCAATTCCTCACGAGAAGAAACCACATGAACTTCTCCACATCCTTCACATCTCCAGGCTGGAATGGGTGTTCCCCAATACCGATTTCGTGATATAGCCCAGTCGGGAGCGCACTCTAGCATTTTCCCAAATCGACCGTCTTTCAAGTGTTCTGGCAACCAATTGATATCCTGATTTTTCTCAATCATGACTTCTTTAATCTTCTGTATATTAACAAACCATGTATTGATTCCCCGATACATTAATGCACAATCTGTCCTCCAACAATGTGGATATGAGTGACGCATCTGCTCTCGTTTGAAAAGTTTTTCTCCCAAATTTTCCAAAACCCATTTGTTTGCATTATCTTCTACAGATCCTTCCACTTCTTTGTCATCACGGAAATATTTTCCCGCGAGCTCAGGAATTTGATCATCAAAATATCCCATTTCGTTAATCGGCTGAGGTGCAAATGGCTTAATTCCGTGTTCGAAACAAACCTTCGCATCATCTTCCCCAAAATTTGGTGCCTGATGTACGATTCCTGTCCCATCTTCTGCAGATACGTAATCGGCAGACAAGACCTGAAACGCTCCTTCGTGGTCTTTGAACCACGGGAAGAGGGGTTTATATTTCGTTCCAACAAGGTCCTTACCAATAAACTTTTCTGTTATATATGGAGCAGTTCTAGTTGATGGAGTTTCATTCTCAGTTAATTTCTTCGCGTCATTAGAATACTGCTTACGAAATAATTCTTCTGCCATAATGAAAAACTCATTTTCTTTTTCGGGATTTTCAAATTTCACATATTTAATATCTGGATGCACTGCTAACGCTAAATTGGATGGCAGTGTCCATGGCGTAGTTGTCCAGGCGAGGAAGTAAGAGACCGGTCTTGTCGAATCCTGTCCTTTTTTAAGACCGGTCTCGTCCAAGACTTCAAATTTCACCGTCACTGCCGGATCATCGATATCTTTATAGTTTAGATTCGCTTCGAAATTCGAAAGGGGGGAACCCAGTTTGGGTGAATATGCCACAACTTTTTCTCCTTCATAAATCAATCCTTTTTTCCAGAGTTGACCAAACACCCACCAAACAGATTCCATAAAATCCGGATCCATCGTTTTGTAATCATCAGAGAAATCCACAAATCGTCCCATTCTGTGAACTGTTTTTTCCCAATCATCTGTACAACGCAACACTACTGAACGACAGAGTTCATTGAATTTTGCCACTCCCATTTTTTCAATCCCAGGTTTCCCTCCAATTTTATGTTCTTTTTCTACCTGAAATTCCACGGGCACTCCATGACAATCCCATCCCCATTTTCGATTCACACGAAACCCCTGCATCGTTTTGTATCGTGGAATCGCATCTTTTATCGTTCCCGCCAAGATATGCCCATAATGAGGCAGTCCTGTTGCAAACGGCGGACCATCGAAGAAACGAAATTCGTTTTCTGCAGAACGAGACTCAATAGTTCGTTCAAAAATACGGTTCTCCTGCCAAAATTTCAGGATATTTTCTTCGCCTGAAGCGATGGATTTTTTTGACTCTGGGAGCGGGAATTTATAAGTCATATCAGAAAAAAATACGTGAAGAAATATCTTCCACGAGAGCCTCATCCTGTGAAGCGGTACCATCTCGGGTTTTCTCCCGCAAACGGGGAGACTTAATTGTGTTGATAACGGTCAACTCCGACGTGTTCTAGTGGTCAAAAGACGTTCTTCACGCTCCTCCTGCAAAATGCAACTTGCGGTTGATAGCCGCTCAAAAGGATTTTCGATATCAAAAGATCTGCCTGGACTGTACTAATCATGCAGTATTTTGGCAACTTTTTTTAAACGAAAGCAGATCGATTTAAAAAATACTAAAATGCAGTAACGCCCAAGTAACTATTCCCGATAGGGCAATAAAAGAAACTCCCCCTAATAATTTTTTCAATAGTGCGCGAGAACCAAGCACTCCCACGTAAACCAATTTGATGACCGTGTTCACAATCATTCCTATGAAAAGGGCCGTTTCTGCTGTACTTACCGACAATCCTCCAGCTCTTACTGCTTCCATAGAAGAAAGAACCACAGCGTCTACGTCCACTATTCCCGATAATCCTGCCGCCACAAAAACTCCTGCATCCCCAAGGAATCGTTTTCCTATAGAAATAGCAGCAAGGATAACCAAAAATGCTATTCCGAATTTTATAGCTGGCCATAGCTCGAATGGACTTTCCACTTCAAACGCTGCCTCTGATGACTTCTTCTTGTTTGCTTTTTGGAAAAGCCAAAAAGCAAATCCAAATCCCACTACGGCCATAACAACGGGGACAAGCAAAAAGGTAGTTTTTGTCTCAGCGGTTCCCGCTACAAGAATTTCTATCAAAACACGTACATTCATAACCGCAATCGCCACCATGATTCCAGCCGCAAGGAGTTCTTGGCTCACTTTTTTGGACAATGATTGCTCTGCCATAGAAACCGTAACCGCTGTCGAACTCACGAGCGCTCCAAAAATAGCTGTCAAAAATGTTCCTGCACGTGCCCCTAAAACCTTAATCAAGAAATATCCTATAAAGTTAATTCCTGAGATAAACACCACCAAAAGCCATATATTAAACGGCACAATTATTCCCCATGGATCTATGGGGGTTGTCGGTAAAAAAGGCAATACCGCTCCAGAAAAAATCAATAACTGCAGTGCCCCACGTGTCTCAGCGACAGAAAGAGTGGAAATAAATTTGTGTAATTCTAGTCGAAATTCCTTCAGCACTATCAATATAATCGTGAGGAAAATGGCGGGAACAAATTGCTCATACCCGATTAATATTCCTACAAGAACCATTGCTAAGGCTGATAATTCTGAGGTTAATCCAATTCTTTTTTGCACAAACGCCCCATGTGCATAAGCAATAGCCACTAAGACAAGTGCCCCACAAAAAATAAAAATTGGTAAGGTTGGGATTTGAGAGAAAAATGTTGAAAGAGCCCCTAGTAGCGTAAAAACTACTACCGTACGAATTCCCATAAAACCACGATTTTTTTCTGAGACACCTTGAGCATCTAATTCTCGACGTAATCCCATTAAGGTTCCAAGCCCTAGGGCAATCAGGAGTTTGAATACTTCTGATCCTGTGGAAAAAATTTCAATCATCCGTATATTCTATCAGATTTAAAGAGAAAAATCCAGTGCCAATCCCATTAAGTTGGATATTTCCTATACAAAAAACTCCTCGCCCAAAAATGGACGAGGAGTAATTTGGAAAAGGGAAAATTTTTAGTGTTTTCCACATCCGCATTCTGCCGATTTCTCTTCTCCTGAAGAAGTTTTTGCTGCAGCACATGAACTTGCTCCGCTAGAAGCTGAACAACTCGCTCCAACCGCGCAACTTCCCGCTCCTGAGCAAGAAGATCCTTCTACTGTTTTAGAACATCCACAATCCGCTGAACCACATTCTCCAGCTACGGAACAATTTCCTCCACAGTTCCCGTCACATGAAGCTGCAACTGCTTCTCCGCAACTACAAGCTTCATCACCACATGTCTGTCCCTCTGAACAATCACATGTTTCTCCACAGGTTTCACAGACACATCCTGCGTGAGGAATTAAATTTGTCATAAAATCTTCACCTGCCATGCTCTCTGTAAGAGCAAATACTCCAACACCTGCTACAAGTGCTAAACCGAAAATCATTAAGAATTTTTTCATTATTATAGTTTTTAAAAGTTATGAAGAGCTCAGGAAGTTAAGAAATAAAAAGCTCTTCTAAAAGTACCAAAAGATCAATAATTGCATTATTAATCCTTTAAAACTTAGCATGCTGAGCTTCGCCACTCTGTTGATCGCGCAATTTGCTTAATCGTTCGTACAAATAAATCTTCTGGCGGTATTATAAGTGGCTCAATAACCAATTCCCTTATTACAAATTCTTCCTGAAATATCAAAGAGGGAATTACAAATATTGTTGGAATTTCCTTTTCTGAAAGAAATGGAGGAGCAATGGGTTCTGACCATGTTTCTTCCGAATGTTCACAGTATCCACATGGAGCTGTTTGCATATCAGCTGCCTCTTTTATTGCTGTTTGGTGACAGGGCGGAACAGTTGCTGCTTCTACAGTGCCACAATATCCTCCAAATAAAGAAAAACATCCCAACAGGGCAAATTTTCCAAAAATAGTAAAGGTCGCAAAAAGTGAACGCATTGTTTTGATTATTACAAGATACATGAAAGAAGCAATTCTTTTTCCTTTCTGGAGAAAAATTTGCCAGAAACAGCATCAACAGTACACTCGAAACACTATGGAGAATAAACAAAGTCAAAAACAACGCTGGCTCTACAGTGCCACCGTTAAGGATCATTTCTTTCACCCCAGAAATGCACATAAAGAAGGAGAAGACTTTCCACCAGATGGATCTGGAAAGGTTGGATCCCCTGTCTGCGGAGATGAAATGCACATTCTGGTTCAAGTAGACAAAGACTCTGATCGAATCAAAGCCTGTCGTTGGAGCACCTTTGGATGTGCAAGTGCCATTGCCAGTACCTCGATGCTTTCTGTAATGATTACGGAAGAAAATGGGATGAAAATTGATGACGCATTAAAGCTTCGTCCACAACACATTCTTGATCGACTTGGCGGATTGCCAGACAAAAAAGTGCACTGTTCTGTTCTTGGAGATGAAGCATTGCGGGAGGCGATTATGGATTATTTCACAAAGGCTGGGCAAAAAGCTCGCATCCCTGCTCCGGTCGAAGCAAAAATAATCTGTGCCTGCAAGCAGGTAACTGATACTGATATCGAAGATGCTGTGCTCGAAGGAGCAACTACTCTGGATTTAATAAAGAAAAAAACTAGTGCAGGAACTGGGTGTGGAACCTGTATTCCCGACGTAGAAGATCTTATAGAAGAAACAAAAAAGAAATACTTTTCTGGAAATGAGTAACGAAATATATCTCGATTACGCTGCCACAACACCACTTGCCCCTGAAGTTTTGGAGGTAATGAAACCATGGATGACCGAACAATGTTGGAATCCCGGAGGGTTTTATGCAGGAGGATTCGCGGCAAAAGACGCTGTCGGATATGCACGAGAAACAGTAGCAGAAATTCTCGGATGTATGCCCGGAGAAATCATTTTCACCTCCGGGGGAAGCGAGTCTGATAATTTGGCCTTACGAGGAGTGATGAATGCGCAACCCGGAGAAAAGGGACACCTGATTACGAGTTCCATTGAACATCATGCCGTTCTCTATACTGCCGAAGATTTAGCAAAAGATGGACACGAGGTATCCGTCCTACAAGTAAAACAAGATGGACGTGTTTCTCTTGAAAATTTAAAGAAAGCTATTCGAGAAAATACCAAACTCGTTTCGATCATGATGGCTAATAATGAAATTGGAACTGTTCAGTCTATAAAAGAAATATCTAAGTTTTTGCAAGACACTGGCAAAGGTGTGTTTTTGCATACTGATGCCGTACAAGCCGCCGCTCATCTCGATTGTAATGTCGAAAAATTGGGAGTGGATCTTCTTTCTCTTTCTGGACATAAGTTTTATGGACCAAGAGGAGTAGGAGCTTTATTTGTAAAAGCTGGAACTCCATTGCGAGCTCAGATAACCGGCGGGAGCCAAGAGTTCGATCGACGAGCGGGGACCGAGAATTTAGCGGGGATTGTTGGATTTGCAAAAGCTCTTCAGCTGGCATCGGCAGGCCGAAAAAGTGAAGCTATTCGCCTTTCTCAACTTCGAGATCATGCGATAGGAAGAATTCAAAATGAAATCGAGCATACGCGATTAAATGGAAGCCACGAACACCGATTGCCTAATAATATTAATATTTCGTTCTGGGGAGTAGAGGGGGAAGGAATTCTGCTCATGCTTGATGAACGAGGTGTTTGCGCTAGCACGGGAAGTGCTTGTACTAGTGCTGATTTGGACGCAAGCCATGTTATTCTTGCCACAGGACAAGGACATGGATGGGCCCATGGGTCTATTCGATTTAGTCTTGGGAAATCAACAACCAAAGAACTCCTTGATCACGCCATTGACGAACTCAAGGAAGTCATTGCTTATCTTCGGTCGATCTCTCCTGTCCCACCAACACCTCCAAATTGAATTTGCGAGGAAGAATTAAGAAGATTATAATTCTAGTCGATGGAAGTACAACTCTCATGGGATATCATATTTCTAGCACTAATAATTGTAGTTTTTAGTCTAGCTTTCATTCGTCCACACAAATTTACTCTTCGGTTATTGCTCGGAACATATCTTTCTTTGATTATTGCCGAAGGAGTCGCTTTCTTCTTAG
Source organism: uncultured Candidatus Peribacteria bacterium (assembly GCA_964526665.1). Classification (GTDB taxonomy): domain Bacteria; phylum Patescibacteriota; class Gracilibacteria; order UBA4473; family UBA4473; genus M50B91. The sequence goes on from CAZGJL010000001.1 coordinate 30,224, forward strand.
GAGTAGCAATCCTTCCTGCAGCCCCAGTGTTTCAAAACTGGGTTTCGGAAAATGAACTATTCTTTTTTATGGGAGTACGACTTATTCTTTTCCTTATTGCTCTCTCTCTTTTCATTATTCGTGGACACTATCATGTGGCGCACAAAAAACACGACCACTGGCTCGCTCGATCAATTATACATATTTCTTTTTCTGCGCTCACAAGCTTTCTCTTCGTAACAAGCATATTTTCTTTCCTATCTGGAAATTCTGTTATTGAATCTGTCTTAAATAATTTTGCTCCCAATCCTTGGTTTGATAACAGTATAATTGTTGAGACAGCCCTCCAGTCATATGGAATTTGGATCGCTCTTCCTGCAATAGGAATGTTACTCGCGAGTATCATTCATCCTCGTGACACAGAATAGTCACTTTCTGTGTTGAAAACGAATACCTCGTTTTTCCCGACTATGAGTTTTACTGATCGAAAATTTATAACTAGACATTTCCCACGACGCACAATCGTCGACATCTGGTGAAGAGAGGAAATGGGCCGTAGATCACGTATGTGCAAATCAAATGGTTGAGTCAGCTCACGACAAACAATCGTTCATTCTGCGATTTTTCCGAAATCGTCGATATGAAGACAATACATATTAAAAAAGTGAATTTTGAAATGCTGCATGAAGACAGAGTCCTGCCTGGCGAGGAGAGATATCACAGTCTCGTCCCAAAAATGATTTCATATTTATGCTTACAAGTTCTTCTTCTGTTTCAAGCACAACGAATGCCCCTTTGATGGCGATGATTTTCCCGCTCACCCATTCTCCTTTACTCAATTCAATAGGATGCAAGGGTTTTGCAATACTGCCTATTTCCACAGTATTATAAACGTTTTCCCAGTTTTTTAATTCCGGAGGATCGAGGAGGAAGTTTTTCAAATGAGGTGTCTGATCAAGCGCTCCTTTATGTTCGTCAAAAAGAGATCGAAGTGTTTTTTCTCCTTCTTTCAAAGAAATTTCTGGCAAAAGAAGCGATTTCTTTTTTCGTCCCATAATCTTATCGGCTAATCCCGAACGACGAAGCAGAGTTTCTATTTGTCGGGCCACAACGCCATCTGGTGCCTGAGCAATGTACAGTGTTTGATGGCTCCCTTGTTCAATTTGTCGCAATGTTTTTCGTGATGCATTCGATACTCCTACTTTGATAACTCCTGCATCAAAAAGAGCAAAATATACCACATGTTCTCCAGAAATTTTTTCTAAATCACCCGGCTGTAATTGCGCCTGATCAAATCCATCAAACGCCGTATACACAAAGTTTCCCTCAATAACGCGACAATATTCACATTTTGCTTTTCCCTCAGAATGCTTTGGGCACGCTTTCCAAACACGATTTTCTATCAATCCAGCACAATGGGCATCGGAAGAAATTTCAAGCGAAAATTCGTCACCAATATTCAAGGCCTTTCGTCCAAACCGTCCATCGATTGAACCCTGAAGTTCGCACCCATGTTCATCTGTCCAGCGAAAATCGTAGAGAAGTATTTTCATTATGCGGAAAAGTTGTATCAAAAAAAGAGTTACAATTCAACTGAAATTCAGTCTCCAAGATGAAATTTTACATACATTTTATTCTTGGCGAAGAAGAAATAAATCTCTACCCTGCCCCGTGATGAAACAACTTTCTTTTTCACAAAAACGTTGGAAAATAAACCAGGAAGAATCTATTGGTACGCTTCCAGCACTACAGTCTGCTCTTTTGGAAGCGCGCCAATTAGTAACGCACAAAACCATCCAAGAATTTCTTGAACCATCGCTTCAGCAACTCGAAAGTCCATGGGAAATGAATGGAATGACGGATGCTGTGAAACGAATTACAAAAGCCATTGAAGCACAAGAACGCGTTGTTGTTTTTGGTGATTTTGATGCCGATGGAATTACAGCGACCGTTATTCTCGTTCAAACATTGAGAGAACTTGGTGCAAATGTTTCCTATAGAATCCCCGACAGAAATACTGATAGTCATGGTCTGAAGAAACATTTACTCGACGATCTGGTCAAACGAGAAGTGAAACTCGTAATCACCGTTGATTGTGGAACAAATGACAAAGAAGAAGTCGAACATGCTACGACCTTAGGTATGGATATTATTATCACAGATCATCATGAACCAGACGCAAAGTCTTTTCCAGAAAAGGCTGTCGCAGTGATTAATCCCAAGATGGGGGAAAACGGAAATACTTCTCCAGAATTATCTGGATCAGCTGTTTCATGGAAACTTGCAACAGCTCTCATTGAACACGTACACGAAGATTCTCCAGAAAAAATGGTCGCGCTTATTGGTCCCCTTATGGAGATCGCAGCGATTGGTATTATTGCAGATTGCGTAGCATTGACAGGAGAAAACCGAATTTTGGCAAAATTTGGACTTGAAAAAATGAAAACGACAACATGGAACGGTCTTTCCCAATTGTTAGAGCACACCAACACCTCTCTTCAAAAAATATCCGAAGAAACCGTAGGATTCGTTATTGCGCCTCATTTGAATGCCGCTTCTCGATTGGGAGATGTCTTGATAGCCGCACAATTGTTTCTTGGTGATGAACGAGATAATGCCTCACGTATTGAGCAATTGCTTACGTGGAATAAGCAACGACGCGCTCTTACCGAGAAGTCTGTGGCTGAAGCTACAGAACAAATTCGTCCTGGAGCGCCATTCCAAATTTTTTATAAAAAAGAATGGAAGCCCGGGATTCTCGGATTACTTGCTGCCAGGCATAGCCAACAACTCGGTGTCCCCGTAGTTGCATGTTCCCTTAGAAAGGATGGAAAGATTTCTGCTTCTTGTCGTGCGCCAGAACCCTATTCTATTGTTGATGGATTACGCGCTGCAGAAAAAAATCTCGAACGATTCGGCGGACACGCCGGAGCCGCAGGGTTTCTCATGAAAGAAAATAATTTTGAGGAACTAAAAAAGAACCTCGATGCCTATTTTTCAAAGGAAAATCTTGGGATATTGCCCCAACGCGTTGATGCATGGGTTTCACCAGAATTATTAGATTGGGATTTGGTTGAGTTTTTTAAGTTTTTTGCTCCTTTTGGTGCAGGGAATCCCTCCCCAATACTTGGTTTGAAACGAGTAAAAATCCTCAAGATTCATTCTATGGGCGCACAAAAAAATCATGCGCGATTCGTAGGAGAACTCAACGGACAAGAACTCGATTTCGTGGCCTTTTTTGCTGGACACTTACTCTCTCAAGTAAAAGTTAGAAACGTCGTAGATATTGCTCTGACTATTGGAGAAAATGAATGGAATGGTGAACAACGATTGCAATTTCGAGTAGAAGATATGAGAGAGAGTTCGGACTTTACAAAGAAATGTTAAAAACAAGTCCGAACTCTAGAGAAATGACGGAAAAATTGACACCCCGCCTCCTCAAAAGTAGTATCAACTAGATGACTTCATTGGTACGATTTCTTATATAAAGATTTTGCCACGGAGTCTTTTTTTACAAATCCTCCCCCATGCGACACGTTCTCTCTGCTCCACAATTTGATAAACCTGAATTACTTGAAATCATGAGCCAGGCGGCAGATATGGAAAACATTCTTACCACAAAGGGATTTTCTACAATGGCTGAGGGGAAAATTCTCGCAACATTTTTTTATGAACCATCTACTCGAACTCGCTTGAGTTTCGAGACAGCAATGAATCGTCTCGGAGGAAAGGTAATTTCTGTGAGTGATGGACAAAACTCTTCTGCAAAAAAAGGGGAATCCGTGGAAGACACCATGCAAGTAATTTCCGGATATGCTGATGTAATTGCGATGCGTTCGAGTGAAATTGGATTTGCGGAACGAGCAACCAAAACCTCTCTCGTGCCCATTATTAATGGAGGAGATGGCCCGGGAGAACACCCGACCCAATCTCTTCTTGATTTATACACAATACAAAAACAATTTGGCTTAGGAAAACCACTCCGTATCGCATTCGTGGGAGATTTGAAATACGGACGCACCGTTCACTCATTACAAAATTTACTAAGAAATTTCGATAACTTCTCCATGGATTGGGTCGCCCCAAAAGAACTCGATATTCAGGATAAGTACTTCAACGCAGGTACCGATCGCAAGTTTACTGAGCTCACCGATGAAGTTTTGGCTGAAGCAGATATCGTCTACATGACACGAATTCAGCAAGAACGATTTGATGATTTATCGGAATACGAAAGACTCAAAGATGTATTTATTCTCGATGCAGCAAAGGTAGCAAAAATGAAAAAGGAGGCCATCATTCTCCACCCGCTTCCACGGGTAGATGAGATCGCGACGGATGTTGATCCGCTGCCTCAAGCGAAATATTTTGAGCAAGCACGAAACGGAGTCCCCGTTCGCATGACCCTTATTGCTCGAGCACTAGAGTTAATTTAAACTTCAATCTACAAACTGGAAACTACAAATAATGAATTATCATATCTCAAACGTTCGACTCGTTGATCCCAATACCGATACCATCGGGGAAATCTGGTTTATCGATGGACGTATTGTGTTTGAAAATCCAAACAGGGAATGTGAAGAAATTGATGGAACTGGAAAAATTTTATTTCCTGGGTTTATTGATCCACATGTACATTTCCGCACTCCAGGAGATGGAGAAGATGAGACATTTGAAACCGGTTCTCAGGCAGCTGCCGCTGGAGGAACGACGATGGTTCTCGATATGCCCAATACGATTCCTTCTACTTTTGATCGGAAAGCATTACAAGAGAAACGAGAACTTATTGCCGCCCAATCTCTTGTCCGTTGGGGACTTTGGTTTGGAGCAGGACGAAATATTGAAGAGCTAAAAGCCGTGGCCGACGATGTCATTGGATTTAAATTATTTTGCAATGAAACAACCGGGGATTTGCTCACTAATGATGAAGATTTTTGGCGAGAATTATTCCGAATAGGGAAGCCTGTTGTCACTCATGCTGAAGGAGAAACTTTTGAACGGTTGGCAAATATCTGGGTTGAAGAAGGCACGCCTTGCCTCCTTCACCAAGCACACATTTCGCTAAAAAGGGAAGTGGATTTCCTGCGAGAATTACAGAAAAAAACAAATAAGGTTTCGGCTGAAGCGTGTCCTCATCATTTATTGTTGACCAATGATCTCGTGAACACTCTTGGAAACTTTGCTCGGGTGAAACCCGAACTCGCAACAGAAGAAGATCGACTCGCTCTCTGGGACGGAATCGAGGACGGAATTATTACTATATTCGCAACAGATCACGCACCTCATACAAAGGAAAAAAAAGAACTCCCAACTCCTTGCTGGGGAGTCCCTGGAGTAGGAGAGCGATTCTCTCTGCTTTGGACAGAGTGGGTAAAAAGAGGATGGGATGTGAAACTTTTCTCAGATATGATGGGGGGGATTGTTGCTGAAAAATTTGGACTTGGAGAATGTGGATTACTCAAGAAAGATCGTATCGCAGACGCTGTCCTGATTGATCCAGAAGCAACCTTCGAGCTCCAAGCATACCAACGCCCAGGGATGTGCACTTGGTCTCCCTATGATGGGCGAGAGGTTCAGGGAAAAATAGAAAAAACATGGATCGCCGGAGTAGAAGTTTTTGATGGCAAAAATTTCCTCGATGGATTTACTGCTCCCGAGGTAAAGTAAAAATCAAGCCCGGACTCTATGTAAAAAACAACGGATTGATCGTCTTCAATATCAATGCCGAACTAAAGAGAAGTATCAAACTTAATAGTGCTCCCCAAATACGTGTTTTTGCACTGGTCACACTCTCTTCACTAGCTCCACCAAAGATAATCTGAACTCCTGAAATCACAATCACCAAAACGCAGATAAGTCCCAAAATCAACGCTCCAATCTTGTACCATAATCCAAAGTAATTCCCGAGTAAATCTACTCCGCTCTCCCCAGAAATAGACTTCACCCGATATCCTTCTATAGGAAGTTTCTCTTGCAGCGTAATGCAATATTTATTGCACATATCCTTTTCCCAGAATGTTGTAGCTTTGGGAATAATTGTTTCACCGTCTAATGTCGATTGCACTTCACTACAAAATTTATGAGTACAGCCTTCTTCGGAACATTCAATCCATGCTTCTCTGTCTATCCCCTTTGCATTTGTTACAAAAGCAGGACTAACCTTCTTCCATACACATATTGACCCCGATAATCCATTGTCATCCACCCATGATTCTGCTTCCTTTGCCTGTACAAGAGATATACAAGCCATAAAAGAAAGAGCGATTACGAATACTTTTTTCATCATCGGATAAGAAGGAACTCAAGAACAAATCGTACGATCGTGTACGAGAAAAAGGCAACCATTAATCCAATAAGAGTATACAGGAATGTCTGTTTTGCTTTCTGAAGCATCGTTTCTTCTCCCTGAGACACGACCATCATTACCGCAGAAATAATCAATAACAATACTCCCAGTGATCCTAGTATCTGTGCCGCCAGCTTAATGATTTTGTCTAATATATTTGTGTCCACAGACTTGTCTCCTATCAGGGTAAGATCCTGTTCTGTTGACTCCTCATTTCTTCGTAGCCACCGAGTCACTTCAAATGTTTTGGTGGCATTCAGGGAATTCGCCATTCGAAGAGATTTTGATTTTTCTTGTAAAAGAGAAGCGATTTTTTTCACTGCACTAATCGCGTCATCACTCTTTTTAATAGCGGATTCATAGGTCGTTGATTCCTCAAGCTTTTCGTAAGCATTGTCTACTTCCTTGGAAACAAAGTCTTCTAATGTTTGAGTCTCTGCCCATCTCTCAATATTATCTCCCTGTGCCCATGCTGTAAATTTTCCTTTCAAGTCAGGTTGATCAACAAAAAATTTAGCTCTGGTTTTTTCTGGAGATAGGAGCTCGCTTCTCTTCCTGCTCTTTATGGTATTCCATTTTTCCGTCTGTTTTGTTGTGCCTGTAATCTCCGCTATTTCCGCATCTTTCAATTCCTGAATTCTTGTGTTTTTACCTGTTATAGAACCTGTTTTCGTTGTTTGCAGTGTTCCTATATGTTCACTACATGCCACTCTATACGCCTCCACCACACGAGCACATGCCCCAAAAGTAGAACGACGAATTAAGTCTGAACTCGCTTGTGCGCTAGGGGGAGACTTTCCGTCCACCAAAAGTAAATCATAGGCTTTGGAATGTATTATTGGATCAGGACAATATGCTTTTTCTCCATCCCATGGATGAGCTTTCCCGTCCTCTGTCACATCAAGCTTTTTCTTTTTGTCTTTTATAAAAACACTCCACGAACGCTCAATAACACTCGGGTCTGCAAGACGGCAGGCTACTGCTTTGTCCTTCAAATCAGCCTTATTACGAACTTGCCTATCTTCGTCAAAACAAAGAAGGAGAAATGCTGATGGAGTACTTGTAACAAAGGATTTTTTTGTTTCGTCATATTTTACCTTGCGTGGATCCACCAAATCACATTCTCCTTCTTTCATAATATCTTCTCCTTCCACTGTGCACTTTAATTTATTCTCCTTCGAACAAGCTATAGACGCTGGTTTATTAAACTCAACTTTAAAATTTGCTATTTCGTCTGGTCCGCGTTTTAGTCCATCTTTTGGAGAATACCACATCAAATCTGGTAGTATCGGTTTCCCCTCTCCTTCTGCTGCTACCAGCATAGGAAAGGCGAGTAATACCCCCAACGTCATCACTCCCATATACCGCCAGAATCGTGTACGCATTAGGGTTGAATGAAAAAAGAATCTGCCCAACTCATACGTTTTCCTGTTCGATATCGAGAAACAGATGCTGTGTCATATTGTCCATATGACACCGTATTTGTGACGAAGAGATCGGACAAGAAAATCATGAGGTGGATATAGTATTATTTTTTTATGACACCCTTAGAGTGAGAACTCGTAAATCTTGTCCGCAGTCACGATGTTGATTTTCTGTCCAGACGGATCAATGCTGAAGTCACGTGCACCAGAAAGTCCGAAGAGCACTTGTTTTTTGTAGGTTGCAAATCGGTCTCCTTTTGTGAAGACGAGAACTCTCGCATTATCCGGATCAAGAACATATATGTAATCATGTTCATCCGTGGTAAAGATTTTTAGATTTTTCCCCGTAAAAGGAATACTCGGAATGTTTCTGAATGAGAAATCTTGTTTTTCTCCACGGAATATTTTTTGAAGTGTTCCATCGTCAGACAATATATAAATAGCTCCATCGATAGCGAAATCTATTGCGCGAGCCAAATCTGCTCCTTTGTTATATGGCGTAGCGGCAGTATATCCACTTCTCTGTCGCTCGTATTTCCAAATCTGATTTTCTACTGGATCAAGAATATAGGCGTATTTGTTGTATGCCTGAATTGCTATTCCGTTTTTCCATGTAGCATCAACCGTAGACATTGGCGTTACGACCCCACTTCCAAATTCTACAATCTGTGGTGAGTCTGTATAGAACAGTAATATGCTTTGATTTGGTCGTGCTGCGGCAGAAACAACATTTGTTTTTTCTGAGACAGATATCCCTTTTTCTACAATATTTCGAACTGTTTTATGTACCGTATGCAGATCATATGCAAAAAGATTTCCTCGCAAGTCGAGCAATCCTCGCGCCTCTATTTTGTCATTCTGGGTCGCCAGGTCTGCCAACAATTGTGGTTGTACTTTTTTGGCGTTCTCTACCTGGAGCTGTTTTTCTTGTACATCAGCCAAAATGAATTGTGCGTCAGATCTGTAGTCTTTTGATTTTGAACTCAAAACGGTCTGTGCTGCCTTCTGTGCCTGTGTCAAAAGTTCTGCGGCTGATGCGCGATCCCCTTGAACGAGGAATGTGTCGGCCTGTTGTAATGCTTCACGGGCAATGCTTAATTGTTCGCGTAGCTGCGATGTCTCTTGTGTTTCAAAGCTCGTAATAAAACGAAACCCTAATACCAAAACTAAAATCGCAAAAACTCCTCCCGCAGCTAACTTCAGTTGTCGCGGTGATAATTGAGATATTTTTCTTCGAAATTCTCCCATCTTGAGAACAAAAGCGCTCGGCTCTCTTGGCTCCTGAGGAACATATTCTTCTTCAAAATCATCCTCTACTCCTGGCTCCTCAACCTCCTCTTGTTCTGCAAAAAGTTCTTCTTGGTCCTGTGCTTCCGAAACAGTCATCACTGACTCCTCTTCTTCAGTAACCTCTTCTTCAAAGAGTTCTTTCGGCATAGCTTCTGTCTCTTCTGTTTTGGCTACCACTGAATCACTCTGTGGTGTAGAAATCTTTGAAACCATTTTTGAAAGAAATCCCGCTGCTCCTGAAGATGATTTTTTACCAATCCCCAGAACGGTTATCAATAAATCTTCTGATGATTTTTTTGTTAATTCCTGTCGTAGCGCAGAAACTGCATCGTCAAAATTCTCACGAGACAAGATCTCTCCTACTTGAGCCGTTGGTAATGATCCCCCTGGATCGAGATTACTAATTAAGACCACGTCGTCTACAGATACTTGTCCGCTCAAAAGATTGTTAAACAATTCCGAACCACTAACTTCTTCTGTAATTCGTGACACCGCTTCTCCGCGAATAAGACTTGATTGTGCTTGTCCAGAAGTAGAAACATACAATGACTGAAAATCAAAGAACGATACCACTATATCTGGTGTCTCTCCCCGAAGGATTCCCAATTTTTGTGCCTGTCCGTTGGCTGCCTTCAATGCGTCTTCGAATCGATCTCCCGCATCTCCACGAGCATCAAATTTTAATGCATCCACAATAGAGCCAAAAATCGTTTCGGCAGAAACTCTCGCTGTCTCCGCTCCCATCGGGAACTTCGCCAAAAAGTATACTTCTTGTCCTTCTCCCAGATGTTCATGAAAAGCAAAAGCTGTATTAGTCCCGTCTGGATGTGTTTCGAAAGTGTGCACTGCAAATGACATTATTTGAAAATTAATTCTAATCTATATCATTTTGGCACAGTTTTTGAGAAACACAAAAAAAGTTCGAGGAATATCTCTCTGCTTCGAGACCGGTCTCGATTTCCAAAGAACATAAAAAAAGCACCGGGGTTATAAAACCTCGGTGCTCAAATCCTGAACGCAATCATTTGATTACAAGCGCATTTACCAATCACTTATTACCAAAATGTTCAGAATTTAGAATCCTCCACCTTATAATTGGTGAAGGGGCAGACAAGAAGAAGGGAAATTATCTTTTCAACACCTTGTGGGTCGTGAGTATCCCCTGAGAATAAATTCTAAGGAAGTACATCCCTGAAGGAAGATCGTTCAAATTAAGTTGAACAGATTTCTCAAGATTTTCATCATAAAAAACTTCTTCTCCAAGCACGTTTACAATGCTTACTTTTTCAATGTTGTTTTCTGTTTCGATAAATAAATTTTGGACAACCGGATTTGGATAAACTTTTTCGATGAAATTCTTTTCTTTAATACCAACCGATGACAATTCCACTGAAATATAATCCCCTTTTATTTCAGTATTGGACAAAGGATCTTCATCCGTAACCGTCAACATTACTGTGTAATTCCCCACTGAATCATATAAATGACTGGGGTGTTGCACATTTGAAGTGGTTCCATCTCCGAAATCCCATTCCCATGAAATAATGTTTTTTATTCCAATCGCCATCGATTCATCTGTAAATTGAACGAATACCGAATCAGTCCCCGAAAGAGGATTTGCAGAAAATGCAGGTATGGGATAATAATTTCCTACCTGAGTAATTTTAAATACAGCCATTGCTGCGGGCTGGTTGCTCGAAAAAGAAATATCATCAGACCGTGATGTTTGATATGGGTTTTCTAAGTAAGTAAGAGTAACCCATCCTGGAGCAATAAATGATGCTGGGGAAACTGACGTCCACGCTCCAGGGGATGCTCCAACATTCACAAGCGTCCCGGGGAGAGTGCAATTTACGTAAATATCAACTTTTCCTGACAAAGCCCCCTTCGTGGCAGTGTTCGGGGAAACCGTAATAAATTGAGCTATGCTCGTTCCTGTGGTCAAAACTATCAATAAGATACTGACCATTACTTTTTTTAGTGTTTTCATACTTTTTTTTTATTAATTATTATTAATTTTATTGATTTCTAAGGTATCGAATGAAACGAGAGAGCTCATGCTCCCTGAATCAGACGACTCAACTCTCTTGGTGCAAAAGATGCTCAGTTGTCTGATCCGGGAGGATTTTTTCTAAATTCTGAATACGTCAAAGAACGCTCTTGATGATCTTGACTACAAGTAATCAAAAGACGATGTGGTAATACATTTAAATGCGATAAGTGTCAAGGGGTTCCCCGAGTTCGAACTTGGCATAAAAAAAAGAAGCGCTCGGGATAGTCCCGAGCGCCATTCTAAATTCCAACGTAATTCATTTAACACCTTCTACCTCATGGTATCGCTGTCAAAATGTCAGAATTTAGAATTCTCCACCTTATAATTGGTGAAGGAGTAATCACATAAACAAAAAATCTATCGCTTCACTACTTTTCTTGTAATGAATATTCCGTCTGTAGTTTGAACTTTGACGAAATACAATCCCGTTGGGAGTCCGCTCAAATCAATCTGAGTAGTTTCCTGAAGATCTTCTAAATGAAAAACTTCACTTCCGGTAATATTCATAATACTCACTCTTTCGAGTCTTTCCTGAGTATTGATGAAAATATTTCCTGAAGTCGGATTTGGATAAATCTTAATATTATGTGAAATATTTGCTTCCCCTATTCCCACTGTCACCGCCACAAACATTGTGTCGGTGTCTTCACAACCTGTAATAGTATCGATCACGGTGAGTGAGAAATAATATCCATTTGTCGTTGGGAACGGTCCTGCATTCGGGTTCAGTATTGTTGGATCGTCTATTGGGATTGAGTTGCTCACTTCTTCCCATAGAATCGTCACATCTCCACTTCCTCCGATGTAAGAACCATCAAGCTGAAGGCTTTGTCCGATTTCAAGATTCATATCGAAACCAGCATCTGTTGTGATCTCATCATATACTGTCACGGTAACATCTTGTGTATCTGTACTCATTCCATCGTTCACCTCACATATATATGTAGTGGTTGCCGTTGGAGTATCTACTGGATTTTCTAATGTTGAAGTAAATCCTGCAGGGTTAGATGTCCATGAATAGGTATAATTTCCAGTTCCTCCGTAAGGATTCGCTGAAAGTTGAACCTGTGTGTTTCCACACGTTGCGTCTGGATTCGCTTCTGGAATAATTCCAAGTGGTCCGAAAACATTAATAAAAACATCATCCGTACTCACACAAGCATTTCCATCAGTAACTTCCAAAACAAAAGTCTGAGAAGTCGTCAATGCAACTGTCACTGTCTGCGAATCCGTTGGATCAACAACCATACTGGCTGGTGTCCACGAGTAAGCATATGTTCCATCGCCTCCGGTAGCACTTCCGTCTAAGGTTGTACTTGTACCATAAGCAATAGATTGATCTGTACCAGCGTTTGCGATAGGTATTTCATTTACTATTACAGAAAATGAAGTTGAACCCACGCATCCATTGGTATTGGTCACAGCAAGCAATACGTTGCCTGAATCTAACCAATTGACCACGAGCGTTCCCGTTCCCTGTCCTGATAGAATCATTCCCGCCGAAGAGGGAACAATAGACCAAGTATAAGAACTGAAACTTCCTGTGGTATAGGTTCCATCTGTGTTTTCACAGAGTTCATTAACTCCCGTAATTACTGGCGTTGGCAAGGGATTCACCACGACGATTACATCATCAAACCCTTCGCATCCATTGGCATTCGTAACAGTTACTAAATACGTAGCTGCTACCGAAACCGGAAGAGTCTGTGTAGTTGCTCCAGTATTCCATAAATATGAACTACCTGCACCCGCATACAATGTTCCAGTCAATCCATCACAAATGACGGTATCTCCTGTAATTGTTGCAATTGGTAAGGGATTCACCACGACGATTACATCATCAAACCCTTCGCATCCATTGGCATTCGTAACAGTTACTAAATACGTAGCTGCTACCGAAACCGGAA
>CAZGJL010000001.1:43319-51473 GCA_964526665.1 uncultured Candidatus Peribacteria bacterium
TTGTTGCAATTGGCAAAGGATTCACCACGACGATTACATCATCAAAACCTTCACAGCCATCACTATTTGTTACGATTACAGAGTAAGTCCCTGCAGTTGTGACAACGATGGTTTGTGTAGTTGCTCCAGTGTTCCATAAATATGAACCACCTGCACCTGCGGCCAACACGGTTGATTCTCCATCACAAAATGAAAGATCTCCCGTAATTACTGGCATTGGCAAAGGATTCAACGTTACTGTTACTGTATCTGAGTTAACCGATCCAACAACGCTGGTGAGTTCACAGAAGTAATCTCCGTTATCTGCCAAAACGGCAGGGGAGAACCACAAAATTGAATTTGTCGCTCCAGAGATTGCGCTACTACCACGATACCATTGATATGTATCCGCGTCTGTTGCCGTAATTTCGACAAACAGAGAAGCGTCTACGCATCCTTCTGTATTTAGTGGTTGCGTCACAATGGTCGGCAACACGGGTGGACTACAATCATATCTTGTAATCCCACGTTTGTCTGGTGGCAAAAAAACTGTAGGAGGGCCAAAGTCTAAATCTACTGAAGAGACTGTGGTTTGTATTGCTACAAACAACTCTTCACTTGATTCGATACTTCTAACTCCTAATGTTGTTGCACCTGATACTTGATAATCATTAACCGATGTTGGATTCGAAGATGAATCAAATGAAAGCAACGCATTGCCTCCATTTAATAAAAACTGACTCAAGTCTTCGTCATCATAAAACAAAGTGTCATTGTATTGCACCTCACACCATCCTTCTCCATTCATTATGCTAACAATGTTAACCCCAATGTCTAAATCTGAAGAAACAAGTACTCCCATAGAAGTAAAGGTTCCTGTGGCAAAGTTCATCCAACAAACAACTGCATTATGTTGATTTCCACCAAGTGTCGATACCGCAACGCGAAGTGTTCCGTCTGTATCCCATCCTCGAAAATTTGAGTTTGGCACGACTTCGCAATTAATGAATACCCTATCTCCATCTAATGCAAGATGAAATGACTGATCTTCTGGATTTCCAGAGCCTATTTTAAAGACTCCTTCACAAGTTGAACCATCATATTTGGCCACAAAGTAATCATGTTGTCCTGCAGGCGTTATCGCATATGTACCACCAAAGGAACAACTTGCTCCCTTGAAGTATCCACCAACAATATCTGCTCCCGTTGAGTCTACTTCAATTGTAAAAGCATTACACCAATTCTGCGAACCCCAAGGCACACCTATTTCGTGTCCAGAAACAAATTGTCCTGCGGAATCAACCACGAGAACTAATGCGTTCGTAGAACCTCCAAGGCTAACCATTCCCGTGGAAACATTATTAACATATAATGTTCCCTTAAAGTTTCCTGCCATATGGATATTTCCATTTGAGGTTACTTCAAGGTCGAGAACAGATGGTCCAACCGTTGCCTGAATCAATACGTGTGATTGATACACTCCGCTTGATGAATACTTAATAACGGCTACTTCAGCAATTCCCATTGGGGAATAGGTAATACCGTTGATAACAAGGTCGTCTTGAAATTGAACGGCAAAATAAGCGGCTCCACTGTCATCAAATCCCACTGCACTAGGCACTAAGAGGTTTGTTGGTGTCGCCGTAAGCTGCTGGGCAAATAAGGGTGTTCCGTCAATACTCGTCACTAGTAACGCATTATTCCATGCCGACACTGTTGTGCCTGCATAGGTAAAAGATGTCCATGAATACCCAATTGTCGCAGTATTTCCGTTTGTTTCATTTAGGGCAAACCATGTACCCGTTGGCATTAAATTAGACAATTTTGGCATTTCTGCATTGTCTATGTAATTCTGGGCAAAGCCCATTCCTGCATTTGCTACTATCAATATGATAGCTACAAATAATGTTACTAAATTTTTCATATTTTTCTCTTTCTTTATTTTTTGATTACTAAATTATTTTTGATTATTCGTTGATAGAGGAGAGGAAAGTCCCCCGAATCAGACGACTCAACTCCCTCAACACAAGAAAGAGCTCAGCTGTCTGATCCGGGGAAGAACTCCCCCTACCCCCCTCTTTGACAAAAGAGGGGGAATCTCCCTCCCTTTATTCAAAGGGAGGGGCGGGGAGGGTTCTATAATTTTTTTCTAAATTCTGAATACGTCAAAGAACGCTCTTGACAATCTTGATTAAAAGTATTCAAGAGACATGGAGAAAGTACACCGAAACCCGCGTTTTGTCAAACGAAAGGTGCCAAAAGGAAATCAAAAAAACTTTTCCACGCCCCTTTTCCTTTCCTTCTGTCATACCCGACCCCGCCTTATCATCCCAGACTCATCATTGTCGGGACACTCATTGTCATCCCGGACTTGATCCGGGATCTTCTCTTCCCCCCCCCCATTGTTATAAAAATATATATAAGAAGACTCTGCCACTGAATTCGATAAAAAAAATTTGGTTTTTCTCTCAATACGTGAAAAAATAAATATTGATAATTTTTCTCACACAAATACCCATGAAAAAAGCTTTGCTTCTCGGTCTCGGAATACTCCTTGTTAGCAATGTTTTTGCTACTCAGCACGATAATCCCATTAGTAATATCGGAGTTGAAGTCAAAACGTTCGAAGATACGGTAGACAGTGATGAATTTAATGTACTCTCTTCTGTCGCAAATCTATTTCTTGGAACCCTTTATAACAATACTACTAGTCCAATGACTATGAAGATTCTTCGGTCATTTGATGCCCCCGAATTATGTATAGCGGGTGACTGTAAAACGGCTTGGCCTACGGGGGGAACGGGAGGAATTACTATTACTCCAGAAACATGTGGTGCTAATGAACAACTCCATGCGGTAGACGCAGATGGAAAATTTACTTGTGCTCCTGATGCAACTGGAACGGGTTCAGGTGTCACTGCAAAGACATGTGATGCTGATGAACAACTCCATGCGGTAGACACAAATGGAAACTTTACTTGTGCTCCTGATGCAACTGGAGGAGGGCCAGGAGGACCGGCCGTAAACTTCATGGAATGTCAGGGAACCGATAAACTATCGGGCTTTGATGATGCTACTGGATTTTTTACCTGTGCTACTGATGAGACAGCTGTCCCTGGTGCTGGTGACGATCTCGGAAATCATAAGGCTACCGGCGTTTTAACTACTTGGGATATTCTTCCAGACATGAATGACAGTACTCCAATGGGAGGAGCCTCCGGTGGCGGTGGACCGTCTATTGTTTCTAAAATGGATATTGGGAGTTCTACTCAATATTTCAGCAATCTTTATGTGGAAGATATGCACCTAGGGGATGATTCTTTATGGATGGGAGCCGGAGATGATAAATTTAAGGTACTAACAAGTGACCCTGGAGTAAGAATGAATCTCTTTGCAGATGAGGAGCAAGAGATGTCCATCCAAACAAAAGGAGCTGACCTAAGAATGGAACTAGTAAATCCCGGTATTCAGATCCCAGACAAAAACATAGTTATTCTGAATGAGTCCGCAAATGGAAAAATCATTCTTGACTCAAAAGTTGCCCTAGGGGGAGCTCCAGAGATTCTTTTTGATTCTCCTACTGTCACGGCGACTGGTGCCCTTGGGGTAGCTGAGAAAGTTACGGCAAAAAACGTTCAGGTGTTAAATAACATTATGGCCTCTGGTCAAATTACGTCGCTGGCTACCATCAGTGCTGCGGCTAACATTACGTACGGGGGGAAATTGATTCATTCGGGAGTCGATGTATACGGTGTTCCAAACGGTGACGCCTGTGACGGTGGTGATGCTGTGATCGGTTTTACAGACGGGGTCTTTACTTGTGGGACAGTCTCGGGTAGTACGGGTGGAACTTCTTTATGGACAGAGAAGTCACCTAATACAGGTATATATATGGGACTTAATCCTGATCTTACTCTTGAGTCTGCAAGTAATCTGAATCTACAAATTCCATCAAGCGGAACTGCTGGCTCGAACATTAATATCACAAATGCTGCGAACGATGGAAAAATTGTTTTGGGAGCGCCGGCCAACACCCTAAACGGGATTACTCTTGATACTCCTATTGTCCTGGCGACTGGTGCAATCCAGGCGACTAGTAACATCGTTACAGGAGGTAACTTCAAATCGATGGGTGACCTTCTCTTGGGTAATGCAACTACTGGTTCTCTTGGTAATAGTAACGTTAGGTACTGGGGAGATTTGATTCGTAACAGTGTCCCCGTATACGCTGTTGAAAACCAAGACTGTGCGGGCAAGGCTATGACCGCAGTTACGGAAGGAGTCTTTACTTGTGACCCTGTCGTTTGTGATGACCTGGAATACTCCCAATGTGCAATACATATAACTACAAATCCCGTGGGCTTTGGTCTTGATCTCATGTGGTTTGATTCTTGTGGAAATATGACAACGGAAAAAGAAGACTGTGGAGATCTTGGATGTCTTATGGGCGAGGTCAACGGAGCTTGTTACACAGCCCCTGTTTGTACTAACTACGCCTCCTCCATGTGTTGGAATCTTGTACAAGCTGGCACAAATGACGTCCATTGGCTTGATTCTTGTGGCCAACCTCAGGGGCTGAAAGAAGACTGTGGAACTAATGGATGTACAGATGGCCCTAACGGAACCGCATCTTGTAATACCCCTCCCGTTTGTGATGAAAACGCATACCACCAATGTGACGCGGATGGTCATCTTTATTGGTATGACTCTTGTAATAACAAAGGCGACATGAAATTAGCCTGTGCAGATGGATGTACTGGAAGTACGGGTACAACTGACTCTCTGGCAATCTGTAATGACCCCGGTCCATACGAATGGGATACCGGACCATGGGGGCCCTGTGGCGAAAAATACAGAGTTGAAGACGTTTTTGTTTCACTTGGAATAGATACTCAGGAGATAGATAATATGCTCTTGTACTACACTTCAGGAGATGGATCAAGTCTCGAAACGGCACCAGATGAAATAGCAAGCCTAAATGCCCTTCAAGGAGTGATAGCAACCGACGCTAAAAAATTATACCAAGTAATGTATGAGGCGGCTTCAGTAACAAAAGTACTAACATATTCCTCACAAGAGGCCGACTTAAATAGTGACGGAACATTGTCGGCAGCAACTGGATCACAAGCCTTTACCCAAAAAGCTCAGAAACAAATACCCTTGCAGCTACGAGACGTATTCTGTATAAACAAATATGGAGCCAAGACAGCCGCTGCGTTCTGTAAAGATGAAGGTACGAAGCCTGAATCATCAGAGGATTGTACTATTACGCCCACCACCTACGAGTGGTCTGTTGGGCCATGGAGTGCCTGCGGATCTCTTTCGTCCGCAATTGCAACAAAAAATAATGAGGAAGTGATGAAGGATCTTGCCTCAGTCGCAGTCAGCCATTTGGGCGTTGCTGTGGCGGCGGCGGCGGCGATAGAAGCTCCAGACGGAACACCAACAATTACGGGGGCTCCTACGCCTCCAGCAAGTCTTGGGGCTCCCACTTACTACCAGCTTCTAAAACAAATACACTTGCTGTGGTTGGCGCAGCAGCAGGGAGATAAGGCGACTGTTGTTGATCTATCTACTACTAATGGTGGTGG
The DNA here is from genome assembly GCA_964526665.1 of uncultured Candidatus Peribacteria bacterium. Taxonomy (GTDB): domain Bacteria; phylum Patescibacteriota; class Gracilibacteria; order UBA4473; family UBA4473; genus M50B91. The sequence continues at coordinate 48,890 of CAZGJL010000001.1, forward strand.
TACTGGCGGTGGGTATACGTATCCTTCGTCTAACGACTTTAACACTGACTTTGCTGATTATGTAGCTACGGATGGGACCGTTTTACCAGAAGCTAACAAATCTGTTCTTCCATATCAGACTCGTGACGTACTTTGTGGGGCCAAATCAGGAACGGCAATGAGTGAAGATTTTTGTCTCAACCTAAAACCATTTACCACTCGAACATGTGCACCCGTGAAAACAAATATTGAATGGATGATTGGTGGATGGAGTGCTTGTAGCGGACCTACTGACACAAGAACTCGATCTGTAGTTTGTTCATGGTGTACAGAAGAGCTGTGTGTAATTGGAGGCGAGGGTGAGAATGCAGATGATGCGATCTGTCCTACCCCAAAACCAGCCGATTCAGAGGTCTGTAATGGCTTCGTGGTGACTCCACCGGGGAATGAAAGCCCCTTTGTCAATGGTATGAACTTTGGGACAACTCAGGTAACCATTCAGGACACGATTCTCGATCTCGCTACCCAGGTTACCAACCTCAGCGGCACGGTTAACACCCTGCAAACCACAATAAATAACATGGGAAGTAGTACTTCTACACCGTAAATAAAACTCGCGAGTAAAAAAGAATTTAGCAAGTATCATAAAAAACTACCTCTCCGGGGGTAGTTTTTTTATATGAAATAACGCCCCCTAGCCCCCTCTTACATTAAGAGGGGGGATACAAGCGGTTTTTTTATTTCCTCCAACACGACATCCATATTTTTAAGAACTTCTTCATTTTTAAACCGTAACACAATAATATCCTGTGCTTCTAAAAATTTTGTCCTTCCTTCATCATTCAATTTCACATTCTCTTCTTCATGGTGTTTTCCATCTAATTCAATTGCTACTCGGACGCTGGGACAATAAAAATCTAAAATATAATTTCGGACGCTATATTGTCGATAAAACTTAACCCCTAATTTGTTTTTCCGTAAAGATTGCCACAAACAATTCTCCACCAACGTTTCTCTTTTTCGAAGCTCTTTTCTTCTTTCTCGTAATATTTGAACATTATATCCTTGCTCCATGCTCAAGAGTCTATAAAAATAAATCGTAAAACAACAGTGTGCACTTTAACTGTTTCTTAATCTTCTCTCCCCCTCTTGGTGTAAGAGGGGGACAAAGACGAGACCAAATGACCAGGGGGCGTTACAAAAAACGCATCTTCAATATTTGTAGTTTGCAGTTTGCAGATTAGAGCGAAGCGATTGGATTGCGGATCTGGTCCACAATGACAAGGTGTTTCTTTCAAAGACTATTTTCTTAATCTTCTCTCCCCCTCTTGATGTAAGAGGGGGACAAAGACGAGACCAAATGACCAGGGGGCGTTACAAAAAACACATCTTCCATATTTGTCGTCTGCAATTTGTAGATTAGGGCGTTACCTCTCTGTATCCTTATATTCCAAAAAAATTAGCATTTTGTTCCAATACATGAAAAAATAAGTATTGAAAAACATCTCATACACACATCCATGAAAAAATATTTCCTCTTCGGTCTCGGCCTTCTTCTTACTGGAAGCGTACTTGCCGCAACAGTCTCTACTGTTACTATTGTCGAGAAAGACCCTGGAGACCCTGTTTCGAACGAGGAATTTAATGCTATTACTACGGGAATAAATGCTCTTACGGATATGTTTGATTCCTCTACTTCCGATGCTGCTGGTATTGCCTTTCCAAAAAACCTAGAAATAAAGGATCTCATGACAATGGAAATCGTTCCCAGTCAAAATAATTCCTACTCTCTTGGGAGTACCACCGCGAGGTTTAAAGATCTTTATGTACAGAAGATTGATACGCATGAAATATGTCTCAATAATCAATGTGAAACCAGCTGGGATAGTGGAGGAGGAACAATTGATCAAGAATGTTCTACCGGCAAAGTAGTAAAAGGAATTGCCTCGGGAACTTTTGAATGTATTACTCCTGATTCTGGAGAAGATAATCTTGGTAATCATACCGCTACCGCTGATTTAACTTCTTTCAGTATTATCCCCGACATGACCGGGGCAACAGAATTAGTAACTGGAGACGGAAGCTTTCTTGTGTCTCAGAGAGACCTAGGAAGCCCTATTCAATGGTTCAGAAATCTTTATGTGAAAGACGTTAACATGACGGGACATACCCTTTACATGGATGGTGCAGCTGTTCTTCAGAGTGATCCCGCCTTAGGGCTTCGATTCACCGCTGATGATGGCCAGGACATGAGTCTGAAATCAAAAAATCACTTAAATATACTAATTCCTACAACGGGAAGCAATAGCTCAAATATTAATATTATTAATGAGGCCAAAGGTGGAAAAATTCTATTAGAGGCAGCAACCATAGATGTTGGATTAGATCCAGAGATTGTCCTTGATTCTCCTGTTGTCACTACGACTGGTGACCTTGAGATTACTGGTGATATTAACTTCACTGGTGGTTTGTACCAAAACGAAGTGCTTTTCGAAGGAGGAGGATCTGGAATCGTCGATCACAGCTGTGATATTGGCGAGGTTGTGACCGGAATCGCTGGAGGAACCTTTATTTGTACTGGCGAACCTTTTTGTGAAGACCTTGA
>CAZGJL010000001.1:51573-160547 GCA_964526665.1 uncultured Candidatus Peribacteria bacterium
ATACCACCAATGTGTAGGAGGTGATCTCTATTGGTTTGATTCTTGTGATGTACAAGGCATCATAAAAGAAACCTGTTCCGACGGATGTACCGAGGCAGAGCAAGACGGAATATGTTCCGCCCCGTGTGATGACTTTGAATACCACCAATGTGTAGGAGGTGATCTCTATTGGTTTGATTCTTGTGATGTACAAAGCACCATAAAAGAAACCTGTTCCGGCGGATGTACCGAGGCAGAGCAAGACGGAGCATGTTTCACTCCAGAAGACCCGAACGCTCCATATACATTTGAAAGCGGTGAATGGGGACCCTGTGGTGAAGAATACCAAATTGAATATGCTTATGAAAAAACCGAAAGAGCTCTCAAAAGTGTAGCTGCGATGAAAGAGTACTATGTTAGTGGAGATGGAGTAGGTCGCCCTGAAGCTACTGATTCTGTAACAAGCCTGGGTGATATTGAGGATGAATTGAATGCCGCTGCTAACAAAATTGTGGACGAGAAGATTAAAGCATATGAGGTAACAAAGAAAACAGATTATACGACACAAGAAGACTCAAATGATGATGGCCTGTTACTCTGGGACACAAGTGATGAGTCCGACGTCCATTCCTTCAAGGCAAAGAAAAAAACAGCTATACAAACGCGAGACATTTTCTGTGCAAACAAATTCGGAATTCGAACAGAAGATGCGTACTGTAAAGATGCTACGAATCCATTTCCTAGCGAAGGAGCCGTACGATCATGTAATCCTTCTGCTCCTGGCACCTACGGTTGGTCTGTGGGCTCATGGAGTGAATGCGGATCTCTACCGAATATTGTGAAAACTAAAAATGATATTAATGCATATAATAATCTAGCAACCACGGCAGAAACTTCTTTAACCACTGCCTTGTCAATAATACAGGCTGAGATTGGATCCGTTCCGACTTCTGTTCCGACAAGTGCTCAAGTCAATTTGGCTACTTCTTCGACAGCGCGTAAAATACTGTTAAATAAAGCGAAGTATATGGCCCTCAATGAAGACAAGATAACCGCTGTGGCACGAAAAGTGGCACCCGCTGATTCCGATTCTGCATATCCAGCTTTTTCAACTTTCACAACAGATCTTGATACTTTTGTAGACAGCACCAATGGATCCGTTAAGGAAAAGGCTCAAAAAGAGAAACTTGGATTCCAGACGCGTGAAATCTTTTGTGTGGCTGACATAGGAACCTTCCTGAGTGAAGACTTTTGTCTCGACAAAAAACCCGTCGTATACCGAAATTGTCAGGTAGCGCCAACTATACTGAAACAGAAATGGATTATTGATGGATGGAGTGCTTCGTGCAATGGAGAGCCTTCGACAAAAACTCGATCTGTTCGTTGTACATGGTGCACGGCAGATCTATGTGTAGTTGGAGATGAGGGAGATCCCACAGATAATGCCGTCTGTACTGGTGCCTCTCTTCCCATTCCAGCTACTTCTAAAATTTGTAACATATTTGACGAAGCTGATGTTGGAACTGAAATCACTATTCTTGAGGATGTGGTCTCTAATAGCGTTACTATTTCAGATATAAATAGTACTCTTAGTGCCACTACTGCCACTGCTGATGCTGCTGATGCTAAGGCTGATATTGCTACTGCTGCTGCTGTTACTGCTTCTACCAAGGCTGATGCTGCTGACGCTAAGGCGGTTACTGCTTCTACCACTGCTGTTACTGCTGATGCTAAGGCTGATGCTGCTACTGCCACTGCTGATGTTGCTGACGCTAGGGCGGTTACTGCTTCTACTCAGGCTACTGCTGCTATACGTGATGCTGCTGATGCTGATGCTGTCGCTACTGATGCCTTTAGCGGAGCCGATCAACTAATTCAGTTTCTTATAGATGGAACAGCGTGTGGCGGTGATGATGATGTCTACACATTCCCTGCATCTTTTGCTCGACCATTGATCACTATCACTCCAAAAGACTGTCCTCCGTCAGTCACTGAAGGGTAAGTAATAATTTCTCAAACAAAAAAACTACTCCTTCGGGGGTAGTTTTTTTTAGGAGACCGGTCTCCGTAGTTTGTAGATTGTAGTTTGCAGATTGTAGTTTGAACCTTGACCTTTTCCCCAACCTCAGGCACCATCTGCGTCGATGATTTACAAAAACAAAACACGTCTCGCTTGGATTGGATGCATTGCCGTAGCAGTCATTATTCTGGCTGGATGCGGATGGATTTTTCGTGCAGAAATCCAGGAGATAAGTTCGAACTTGATGAACCCAGCTCCTAAACAAGTTCAGGCTCCGGTCGTTCCCCGTACAACTTCATACCTCGGACGTATTCGCGCTGCACAAAGTTTTTTGGAACAAGGACAAAATTCTCGTGCTGCCATAGAACTAACAGAGGCTATTTCCGAACGACCAAATATTCTACACCCCTATCTTTTACTTGGAGAAACGTATATCCGTGCTCGAGATTTTGAGAAAATAGAGGGGCTCATTACCGCCCTAGAACGAAAATTCCCGAGAGCTCCAGAAATTTCTGTTTTTCGTGCACGAGAACTCATTGCTCAGGAAGATTTCAGCGCAGCACAAGCTCTTCTCAAAAATGCCAACACCGAGATCCTTGATCCTTCAATGCAACTCTATCAAGCAATATTAGCTGCCCTACAAAACGATCATGAAACGGCTCAATCCCTTCTCACGGATCTACAAGACCTCCCCATCCGTGATCCATTAGTTTTGGGAACTGATGGAGTAACAGAAGTAGAAATGAAAAATGCCATTACTCCCGAAATAGCAGAAAAGGCAGCAGCTCTCCAGGAAGTCTATACGCAATTTGATAAATTTGCTGACGGAGAAGACCCACATCTTTTTGCGCTTCTTGCCAAAGCTCTCGCTGAAAATAATGAGCCAATATTAGCGCGATCGTTTGCTGATGTGGCTATCCGAGAAGATATCTCGTATGTAGATGCATGGATGCTTCGTGGATATGCTCATCTCTTATTAGACAATATTCCCTCCGCTCTCAAGGACCTCCGTCATGCGTACAAGCTCGATCCTGTTCGCCCTGAAGTAGAATATTTTCTTGCACTTGCACTTGAAAAAAATGGAGAAACAACGGAAGCCGCGTTGTTTTATGAAAGACTTCTCACACGAGATTTCCCTTATGAAACCGAAGTTCGTTGGAAACTCATTGATCTTCTCTCTGCTCAGCATGAAATGGATCGGGTTGTGGAATTGTACCAAGAACAGGCCCTCCTTGAGCCATCTCCTGTGAAATATATATCAGCTCTGCACACTCTTCTAAATGTTCTCAAGCGACCTGAAGATGCCCTAACCTTGACCGAGACGCTGCTCTCTGAGCAACCCGAAAACGTTCTTTCTCTCAACCTGCGCGCGTGGGCCCTCATTGAAACAGAACAATTCCCTGAAGCGAAAAATATATTAGAAAAGGCCGAAAAAATAAATCCTGAAAATCCTCGAACACAGCTCAATTTTGGATTACTAAATGAACGAGAAGAAAAACCCGTTGCTGCACGTGAATTTTATAAAAAATGTTATGAATTGGGACAAGGAAAGCCTTTTAATTCCGTAGTAGAACTTGCCGTTGAGCGATATAATGTTCTTTTGAATCTCGATGAAGCAGTCATCAATACTCTTCCTGCGGCTTCACCATAGTCGCTTCGCTCCAATCTTCCGTTTACAAATAAAGAATTATGTAGTTCCATATTTGTAGTTTGTAGTTTGTAGTTTGTAGATTTACTTAGAAATCCTCTCCCTAGAAAAAAGTGCAGAATTCGTTTGACATTTCTTGCTGAATCGTGAGAATCCGCACAAGAAAAATCTTCAAAAAAACCATGCCTGATTTCCTCTCCCAAGTACAAGAAACTGAGCAAAAAGCTGCTGTATTACTCGAGAAAGCTATTGCACGAAAACAAGGTGCTCTTCGTAAATATCGCACTGAGCTTATTGAGGAACAACAGAATGTAGAAGATAAATTTCAAGAAGAAACAAAGGACGTTCTTCGCGCTGCTCGAGCAACAGCACGTACTAACTACGAAGCACAAGTACAAACTGGATCTGGAGACGCAAAAAAGCTGGAAGTAGAACGTGGTGCTCTTACGGCAACGGTTCTTCCCGATGCAATGAAATTCTTTTTAGAAATCCTCTAAGAAATGGCAAAAGTATCTGTTCAAAAAATTCGAATTACTGGGCTACGAAAACACTATAAAGTGTTGATCCAAGAGCTCCACCGTCGCGGATTTATGGAGATTGATGAAAATGCTGATTTTGAAAAACACTCAACAGATGCTGCTGAATTAAGCCATTTTGATACTTTTGATTTAGCGCGTATTGATTTTGCGATTCGTTTTCTTGAGCCATACGCTCCAGAAAAAAGAAAACTCGAAAAAATGCTTACCGGAAACAAGGTTATTCTTTCTGAAAAAGATGCTCAAAAACGTTTTGAACACTTTTCTCCAAAAGCCGATGAGGTTATTTCTGAATGTGAAAAGATTGAGGAATTATTTGTACGAACAAAAAACGAATTAGCGCGTATTGAAAATGAAATTGAAATACTGAAACCCTTTCAGTCTATAAATATTCCCGTAGATACGTCGTTACAGACAGGAGACACTTCTTCGATGCTTGCAAGAGTTGCAGTGTCAAAAAAGAAGGATTTTCTTGAGCACCTTGCTCATTCTTCTCGACTCATTGATATTCGACTCTTTCACGAAGATAAGCGGCAGGTTTTCTTCCGTCTCACGTGGCACAAGTCACTGAAACATGAAGTTGATGCTGCTCTGCAGCAATTTGGTGGACGTGATATTGATCTTGCAAGTGATTTTGGAAAAAACTTTGCAGGAATGCTTCCTCGGGAAGTTTCAAAATCTCTCGTAAAAAAGACAAAAGAGCTCCAGGAAAAAGTTCAAGAAAAAGAAGAACGTCTTGCTGAGCTCGGAAAAAATTATGATGATTTGCGAATTGCTCATGATTTTCATTCATGGAGAAAGGCCAAAAACGAAACACAACAACGTGCATTACTCACTTCACACCTCTTTGCTTTCGAGGGATGGGTTCCTGAAGGAAAATTTGAAACAATGCGACACTGGACCCAGCAAGTCTTTGTTGGAGAGGTAACGATAGAAAAACTTGCTCCAGAAAAAGGAGAACGAGTTCCTTCTTTGATTCAAAATAAAGTAGGGATTTCGTCATTTGATTCTATGACAAAAATGTTCGGATCTCCTGCGGCCGATGATATTGATCCTACTCCAGTGGTAGCACCTTTCTTTGTGCTCTTCTTTGGGATTTGTTTATCTGATACGGGATATGGACTGATTCTTTCTCTTGCTGCTGCTTTCTTTTATTTCTTTGGAAAATTCTCAAAAGAAGCACGCGAGATGATTCTTATGGTTCTTCTTTGTGGGCTTTCTGCTGTAGCAGGAGGGATTCTTCTTGGAGGACACTTCGGAATGACAGCGGCTGAAGCTCCTGGGTTTTTGACAGCTATAAATGACGCCGGAGATATTGTCTTCCGTGGACAAGTATTGGATCCACTCAAAGGAAGCGGAACGATGACATTCTTGGTCTTCACTTTTGCGCTTGGATATTTTCAGGTTTTGGTAGGACTCGTCATGAGAATACTAAAAGGAATTACTAACAAAGACTGGGCATACGCCATCTGTGATGGATTTGGATGGCTATACACATTGATTATGATTGCTCTCTGGGCAGGTGCTGACCAGCTTGGATTAGACAAAGCTCTTATGCAATGGATGCTTCTCGGAGGAGCAGCCTTTCTTGTTCTTACCCTTGGACGGGCAAAGAAAAACATCTTCTTGAAGCTTGCTTTTGGAATTCTTGGGCTCTATGGAGCAATGGATTTCGTTTCAAACATTCTGAGTTATTCTCGTCTTATGGCGCTTGGTCTTGCTACCGGTATTATCGGGGCAGCAATGAACATGACGGCCCAAGTACTCGGAGATATGCTCCCAAGCGTTCTTGGTGTTCTCGTAATGGTTGCCTTTGTGTTATTTGGACATGCAATCAACTTCGGGTTGTCAGGACTCGGTGCATACGTACACTCTCTGCGTCTTCAGTTTATTGAATTCTTTGGACTTTTCTATGCCGGTGGAGGTCGATTATTTCGACCATTCGTACGGGCAAAAAAATACTTATTATTTCGTTCCTAAATCTCTTAATTTAACCCCTTGAAGAACATGGAAAATGTTGCAACAACCGCACTCGATACTGCATCCAGCATTAACTGGGGCTTGACATTGTCATCCCTCGGAGCGCTTATAGCAGTTGTACTTGGTGGTCTCGGATCATCACTTGGTATTCGTACCGCAGGTCAAAAAGCCGCTGGCGTTTTGGCTGAAAAACCAAACTTGTTTGGTTCTCTTATCGTTTTGACAGCTCTTCCTGGTTCACAGGGTATTTACGGATTGCTTATTGCGATCATGATTCTTTCTAACACTGGTGTTATGGGAGGAGAAATCGTAGAGATGACAACTCAGAACGGATTGAATTTCTTGCTTGCAGGAACAACAATCGGACTTCTTGGTCTTGCTTCTGCTGCATTGCAGTCAAAAGTAGTTGCTGCCGCTATGGGAGCATTGGCTCGAGATGAATCTGTTGCTGGTGGAGCAATCATCCTCTCAGTTCTTATTGAGACATACGCGATCTTCGGATTGTTGATCGCAATCTTCATCACATTGGCTGGATTGGTCTAAGTGATTCTTTTTCTGGGGTGGTGCAAACTCCCCTCCTTCTAAAAAATTGATACCATGGCATTGCAAGACATTTTGCAGAAAATCCTCGATGAAGCAGCTAACGAAGTTACGAAAATTGACGACGAGCTGACCGAGGAAAAGAAACAACTCAAAACTGAATTTGATCAGCAAACCGCTGTATCATTAGAAGAACTTTCTGAGAAAAAAGCTGAAGCTCTCGCCTCTATTAAAATAAAGACGAATGCTATGGCTCGACGTGATTCAAAGTCTCAGTTACAGCAGGCTCGTAGGACTGTTATTTCTCGAGCAATGAAGGATTTCCACGAAAAACTCGTGGCACTTCCTGATGCTGAATACGAAAAAATCATTGAGCCCCTTTTGGCTCATCTCTCAGGAGAAGGCACACTCTTCGTGCCAAAAGCTCGAGTAGAACTAACGAAAAAAGTAGCACCGAAAGGATTTACTGTAGAATCTTCTGAAGATATTTCAGGAGGATTTGTAGCAAAACTTTCTAGCTCTGAAGTAGATTGTTCTTTTCACAGCTTAGTCTTCTCTGAATACTGTAATGAAATTGAATCATTTTTTGCTCAAAAACTGAACCTGATCTAAAAATGACCAAAGAATTTTTGTTCCTCTGTGGCCGAATCCGAGCGTTAGAAGCGAAACTGCTTACTCATGCTCAGATTGATCGAATGATCGGTGCGAAATCACCGGAAGAATCTTTTCGTGTGCTTACGGAGTTACAATATGCTGAAATATTTGATGAGGCTACACGCCCACAAGATTTCTTCAAAATAATTCGTCGAGGACTTACTGAGACAAAAGAAATGATCACCAGCGGAACAGATAATGATCCTGCTTTTGAATTCATTTGGAAAGAATATGATCTCAGTAACATCAAACGAGCATTGAAATTAAAACTTCTTGATGAAGCTACCGAGCTCGGTGCTTTTTCTGAGAGTGATGGATTTGCCTTCTTGGGCTCCCTTTCTGCAGAAGAGATAGAAAAAGCTATCTTCCAAAATGAGGCAGGAATGTTGCCGGCAGAATACCAAGCGGCTCTCTCTGAAGCACAACAAGTGTTCGAAGAATCAAAATCCTTTCGTGCTATTGAGTTTATTCTTGATCGCGCACATTTTGATTTCTTAAAACGAGTCGCGGGAAGTCATCGTATGCCAATTCTAAAAGAGCTTCTCCGCTTGCGTGTAGATGCTACTAATTTGGACAGTGCGGCACGTTGCATTCTTATATGGGACACAACCCTTCCTGCTGAAGCAGTATTGCCACACGGGACTATTCCCGCAGAACTGCTTACTTCTATTGATTCTCTTGCGTCTTTAAAAAACGCCTTTAGAGCACATCCTTTCTTTACTCGATTCGAAGAGCTCCTTACAAAGGAATTAGCTCCTGAAGAATTATTGGTTCAGCTGGGAAGACAAATGCATAACTCCTCAATTGCGTGGCTATCCGAACGTGAGTCTGGAGACATTGGAACATTCGTTGTTCCGATGACATATTTCCAAAAACGAATTCGAAATGCTTCGCGTATTCGATTTGTTATGGCAGCTAAATTTTATGGAATTGAGCCAGAAAAAATTTATGAAACACTGAAACATTTTTAATATGGAAAACCAACTCAAGCTTGCGGTTGTTGGAATGGAAAGCTCTGTACTTTTATTTAGAGTTATTGGAGCCAATACGTTTGCCGTAACCAGTAACGAGGAAGCACGCGATATGATTGAGAAATTAGCAGCAGAAAACGCTGGTGATGAAGCTCAAACCCCAACCTACGCTATTATCTTCGTGGAAGAAGATTTTTATAAAAACTTACCCGCAGATTTGCTTGATAAGTTTGCCAAAAAACCGCTCCCTGCGGTAATTCCTACGCCGTCACCGAGTGTTGACGAAAAAAGTTTTTCCGTAAAACGGCTCTCTTCTATTGTTGAACGAGCTATTGGAAGCGACATTTTTAATAACTAATTTTCCCCCTCCTTTTCCTAGAAACATGAGTGAAAAAAATCCCATTATCGTAAAAGTCTCCGGCCCACTTGTTGTGGCAGACAACATGCACTCTGCAAAAATGTACGAGGTTGTCCGTGTTGGAGATGAAGGCCTCGTTGGTGAGGTTATCCGTCTTGAAGACGGGAAAGCATCTATTCAGGTGTATGAAGAAACAGCTGGTGTTGGACCAGGAGAACCAGTGGTTTGTACTGGGAAAACTCTTTCTGTTGAACTTGGACCCGGATTGCTCCAGTCTATTTATGATGGAGTGCAACGACCACTAAAAGTGCTCGAAGAGAAATCTGGACACTTCTTGGCTCGTGGTATCGATGCAGATGGACTAGATCATAATAAAAAATGGGACTTTGTTCCTACTGTTTCAGCAGGAGATACTGTGGGTGAGGGAGATGTTCTTGGGACAGTTCAAGAAACATCACTTATTCTTCATAAAATTATGGTTCCCGTGGGAATCAAAAATGCAAAAGTTGAAAAAGTCGAGTCAGGACATCACACCGTTCTCGATATTATTGCAGTATTGACAACTGAGGACGGAAAAAAGAGGGATATCGAAATGCGTCAATATTGGCCTATTCGTATCCCGCGAAAAATGATAAAAAAACGACTTCCCGATACATTGTTGAAAACAGGGGGTCGTTCTGTAGATATGTTTTTTCCTCTTGTTCACGGAGGAGCAGCATGTATTCCTGGACCATTCGGATCAGGGAAAACGGTTACACAACAAACTTTGGCAAAATATTGTGACGCGCAAGTTATCGTATATATCGGATGTGGAGAACGTGGAAACGAAATGACGGAGGTATTGAATGAGTTCCCAGAACTTATCGATCCAAACTCAGGAGAACCATTGATGCGTCGAACAGTAATGATCGCCAACACATCAAATATGCCGGTTGCTGCTCGTGAAGCGTCAGTATATACCGGAATTACAATTGCTGAGTATTACCGAGACATGGGATACAACGTAGCGCTTATGGCTGACTCAACTTCTCGTTGGGCAGAAGCAATGCGTGAAATTTCAGGACGTCTTGAAGAGATGCCGGGTGAGGAAGGATATCCTGCTTACTTGGGGTCAAAAACAGCTCAGTTCTATGAGCGAGCCGGAGCAGTTGATTGTATCGGTTCAGATGATCGACAAGGAGCATTAACTGTTATTGGGGCGGTATCACCTCCAGGAGGAGACCTCTCAGAACCAGTATCACAAAACACATTGCGTGTTACGAAAGCGTACTGGGGACTTGATGCACAATTGGCATACCAACGTCACTTCCCAGCCATTAACTGGTTGAAATCATACTCACTCTATCTTCCAAACTTGGATAAATACATGCGAGACAATGTTGCAGATGACTACTGGGATGTTCGTGCTGACGCAATGAGTATCTTGCAAGAAGAAAGTAAATTAGAGGAAATCGTGCGATTGGTAGGACCAGAAGCACTAAGTTTCCGAGAAAAACTTATTCTTTTGACGGCAAAATCTATTCGTGAGGACTTCTTGTATCAAGACTCATTTAGTTCAGAAGACGCATATACAATGCCTACGAAGCAGTATCAAATGCTAAAAACAATTATTTCATTGTACAAAGAAGGACTTGTTCTTGCTGATCGTGAAGAATTTGATTTCAAGAAGATCGAAAATCACCCAATGATTCATAAGATTGCGCAGGTAAAAACCTTCTCAAATGATGAGGTAAAAGCATACGAAGATTTACGAAACGAAATTATTCAACTGTTTGCTTCGTTATAATCATAAAAGTTAAATTAGGAAATAAAGAACCCCGCTGAAGCGGGGTTTTTTAGAGATTTTCTAAAAGTTCCTCATTTTCCCTCTCTTCATTTTTTCTTTGGTTTTCCTCAATTCTTTTATTTCTCGCCTGAGCTTCTTTACTTTTTTTGTCTATAAATTCATCTGCTTGTGATGAAAACTCATCCGCCATAGCTTCTATTCGTTGTAACATAATGGAAATAGTCTCATCTTCCTCCTTCATATTTATCGATTTATTGCCCGGTAAAAAAACCCGATCCCCAAGCTCAAGAACCGTGCGTTCCCCATCTTTAATAATATCTAGGCGTTTTCCCTTCCCTCCACTTGCATGTCCCTCTTTAAAATTATGTAAAGAGAATCCCATATCCTTACCTTCTCTGTCTTCAAATCTAAAGAGAGCAGCGATATTTACCAATTTTCCTTTTTCTGAATCAAATCTACTTGTAACTCCCCCCGACCCCATTTCATTTTTTATTCGCCCAAGTAGCGTTGATGGGCCCGATTTTAATGATTTTATTGTTTTTTCAATTTTTTCATACACTTCGTTAAACTTATTGACGTTTTTCTCTACCTGCGTTTCTAGTGATTCTGGAACAACTTCAGTTTGATCATTATGAACCTCGTTCCAAACAAATCTTTTTTGTGGGAATGCCGTAGCCGATTTAAATAAATTTTTCATTTTTGTTTGGTGTTATTTTATAAAAAAATATATTGCATTATACCAAATAAATAAATAAATAACAAGTAATATTCGTCATCAAAGGATTTTTCAATGGTCCTTTCCCAAGGACGCGTCCAAATGACATATGAACAAAGTTTTCCTCACTTGAGAAAGAAGTCCTTCGTCCCGCCTCAGCGGGGTTTTTTGTATTAAAAAAATCCCCTGCGTATCCGTAGATCGCAGGGGATGAGTGTGTTGTGTTTTTTAGATTAATGAATGCCTCCACAACGACCATTGTCCGAATTATTGTATAGGGTACATGTAAGAGTCTTTTTCGTTTTGTCTTCGTACGGAAGCATTGCTTTTAGCTTTCGCTCAATTGCATAGAAAAAATCAGAATCCTTTGTTTGAATGGTTTTATTTATTTCTATGCCAATTAGCTCTGCAAATTCTGAATAGCGAACGCTTGGAAGTTTCCACATAAAATTCGACATAAACCGGTCCAATCGATGATTTTTTACAGTAAGGTGATGGTAACCTGACAATCCCCATCCACCAGTACTATGCGGATAAATTTGCTTCAAAAGGCGGTTGTCCTCCTCATTTGGAACACCTCCGTTTTTCATCTTTTGTCCTGATTTAGAAGAAAGAAATCGAAGAATTATTCCCGAAAACGCAAGTGCCGATCTTTTAAAATTTTCTTCATCGAATTTCAGAAAGGGCTTCACGGTTTCCACAAGAGCTTTTTGTTCTATTAGGCGTTTGAGCCATTTTAATTCGTCCTCAACGTTTGCTAAGGCTTTCATTGGATCGGGATTTGTCCGATCTTTGTAAACTTGTTGTTTCATTTCTTTATTTTTTTAAAAGTTTAACAATAATTAATTTCCAAGCTCCTACATTGAGCCACCAAGTTAATGAGTGGTTCCTCCTGAGCATGGTGCAGGAGTAAAATTTTCTCGAAATCCAATTTCTGCAAAAAATATTACCTTGAGAAATTGTCCAGCTTCCATCAAGCGCTCAATTGCTTCCGTTGAAAAATCTTCTATTTTAAATTCCGACGTCCGTGGTATTTTTTCAAAAGAGATTCTCTTAGAAGGGTTCGTAAGAATGATTTTCATACTTTCTTCAAAACATTTTTTTTGTTCTTCTGTCATGATTTTTATTTTTAAAAATTATACGACGGGACTATTCCCGGCCGCAGGCTCTCCTCTGTATCAAAAAGAAGAAACCACGACCTGGAATATTTTTTCGATATGTAAAAGAACACAACACTTAAAAAGTCTTTCAAGTATCTAAATATAGATCTCAAAAAACAAAAAACCGGCTTCGCCGGTCAGACCTATTCATGAACTTTTGTAGAAATTTATGTGTCAGATCCCACCGGCGAAACCGTATGAGAATGATGATGCAATCGATCAAGAACGAGCTGATATCCACCAAACTTTCCTTTGAGGAACTTAGAAACGCGGGCAATCGTCGTCGAACTCATTCCTGTTTGTTTTTCAATTTTTACATATGAGTTCTTGGCAACCAAAAGCTGCGCCACTTCCCATCGTCGGGAAAATTCTCGAATTTCTTCCTCCGTCAAAAGGTCCCGCAAAAACCGCCACGCCTCATCCTCATTTCGAAGGACAAGAAACGCCTGAAGCAGTTCGCGAACGTTTGAAGTATTTTTCATTTACACGAGCACTTTATTCAAGTAAAGTGTTTTTGTCAAACTTTTTTCGAGACCGGTCTCTCTTTTTTGAACACAAACCATAACTCTGCTAAAATCCTCACGATGGCAAAACTCAACACATCGACACCGAGCGGATTTCTTGAATTTTCTCCTGCGGAGCAGCGAGTTGTTCAGCACTGGAAAAAAACTATCGCAGAGATATTCGAAGCAAATGGATTTCCCATGCTTGAGACGCCTCTAGTGGAACGTTCTGAGAACTTTGAGGCCAAGGGAGGGAATCCCAAAGAAATCTACGTCTTGGACCGTCTACGACGCGAGGAGGCAGTTGATCAGGACAAAGATATTCGCGCTGTTCGTTTTGACCACACCGTCCCGTTGGCATTATACGTGGCACGACATTTCAACGAGCTGGCGTTTCCATTCCGACGAAGCGTAATTGGTCCGGTGATGCGTGGAGAACGCGCACAAAAAGGACGATTCCGACAATTCGATCAATGTGATATTGATGTGATTGGAAGTGAAAAATTAAGCTTGGCAAATGATGCACAGATGGTCGCGATCATCGCTCAGATTTTTGAGAAATTGATGCCTGAGCAAAAGTTTGTGATCCGCATTAATAATCGAAAGATTCTCACGGGATTTTTTGCTGCATTTAATGCCAATCCTGCTGAATTCAAAAAACTGCTCGACTTTCTCGATAACCTTGAAAAAAATCCGAACGCAAAACTTGCCGGACATCCCATTGAATTCCAAGAACGCATTTTGGAGTTTGTAGAAACGACGGGGACCGCTGATGAAATTTTGGAGAAATTAAAAGATTTTTCCGATCATCCCGAGTTTGTCGAAGGAGCTGAAGAACTCGCGGAAGTGGTGAAAATATTGCGCGCCATGAAAGTTCCCGAAGATCAGTGGCAAATAGATTTACGCATTGCGCGAGGACTCGATTACTACACCGGAACGGTGTATGAAACCAATTTGGTTGGCTATGAAGGCCTTGGATCGGTTTGTAGTGGAGGACGATATGATGATTTGGCGAAAGTTTTCATGGGCAAAGATCTCCCTGGCGTGGGAATTTCTATTGGACTTACTCGC
The DNA here is from genome assembly GCA_964526665.1 of uncultured Candidatus Peribacteria bacterium. Taxonomy (GTDB): domain Bacteria; phylum Patescibacteriota; class Gracilibacteria; order UBA4473; family UBA4473; genus M50B91. Next base: position 65,495 of record CAZGJL010000001.1, read on the forward strand.
CTGCTATGGCAACTCTTTCAGGATGAAAACATTAAAAAGAGTCTCACTGACGCCGCCCTAAAAAAGAATCCCCATATTATAATCCTTTCTCGTGACAATTTACTACTTGCAAGTAGCTTGCAACTCGGAGAAGAACTCCGATCAAAAGGCTTTTCTGTGGAAGTGTACATGGAAGATAAAAAAATTCAGAAGCAAATTGATTTCGCAAAGAAAATGGCAATTCCCTGTCGGGTAATCGTCGGAGAAAATGACACAATTGTAGAATGTGAAGACTTGGAACTAAAAGCACGAATTGAAAACTTGGTCTAAATAAAAAAGACCCACTTTGCGGTGAGCCTTCCTAGATTTTTTTAATGCTGTTTAATGAAAAAATAAAACACCATGATATATCCCTTCTGGACCAATTCCATAACTAACCACGCAACGAATATACTTTTCTGAGAGTGTTATCTCGATTTTCCGGATTTGGATGCTTTCGGGAACAAATCCCAGCATTGCAGCCCGAAGGGAAATTGGCATCTTGAAATATGGAGTTTGAAGACCAAAGGGAACTATTTCCCCGCTTCTTTCTCCCACGATCAAGCTTTTAAAGAGTGGATGATCTTTTATTATTATCTCAATATTCCCACCCTTAAGTGAATCTTGTTCGGTAAAAGTTGCCGTTCCTTTGCCATTGATACATGTAACTAATTTTTTCATGATTTAGATATTTTATAATTTATAAAGATTGATAACTCATCCTTGCCTATTTTTCTAAACAAAAAAGAGTCATCAATTTCTGTAACAGCATTTCAAAGATCCTGCTTCATATACATTTTGGATAAAAGTACAAGAAGACGAATGCTTAATAAGCCTTGTGGAGTATTTTGTCAATAACGACTCATCGCAAGGAAAAATTGTTCAATTCCAGCGCGATAACTTAAAATTGCCGGCGACAGATAAAACTCCTCGCTTGAAATGAGAGATTTCCCCCCTATAACCAAAATCCTGCTCGCTATAAATGTGATTATTTTTATAGCAAACCAAGTAGGAGCGCTTCCTTATACCGTTTCCTATCCGGGGATATACTCCATTGGAACTTTCCTTTCTCACTTTTCTCATGAATCTTTGTGGCATCTGGCCTCAAATGTTATTGGAATCGTAATCGTTTCTCCGATTCTTGAAAAAAACTTAGGAATAAAGAAATATGTCGGACTCATTCTCTTCCTGTGGATGGCCCAAGTGGGGATTTTACCACATGTTTTGAACGCCCCAACTCTTGGGTTTTCCGGCATATTGATGGGGCTTTTTACGTATTTAGCGATGTATTTGTGGTGGCTTGGAAAAGGAAATCCTTTGCAACGGCTTGGTCGAGACCTTTTGATTCTTGTGGGAATAAATATAGCCTTGCCGCTCATGGTGCCACAGATATCCTTTATTGGACATGCTGTCGGAGCACTTCTGGGGCTCTTCGCCATTTCCGTTTCCGAGATTCTTCAACGTGCGAGGAAAAACTGAAACAAATACCGCTCCTTTGGCGTATTAAAGCAGGAGTTTCCCTTGTTTTTTTTTGACAAAAATGATAAAATAATCAGAATTCTAAAAATTTATTATCAACGATGAAATCATTGCTACAACGTCTCAACCCAAAAAAGGTCGCCATAATCATTGGTGCGATCCTATTATTGCTCGTTCTCAACCGAATTTTGAGTAATCGAAACACAGAAGAGGTAAAACTCCCTGAGGAAAAAGTAAAACCAGTAACCATTATAGAATTTGGACATTGGTCTCCTGATGAACAACGGGAAATCACCGGAACTATTCTTTCTGGAACGGATATCGATGTCCGCGCAGAAGTGTCTGGAACGATTGAAAAAACATTTGCAACAATCGGAGATGCCGTGAAAGAGGGACAAATCCTTGCAACCTTTCAACGCAAGAACGATGCAACTCAAATCTCCTATGAGAACCTATTGCAACAATTGTCTGTGGCAAAAATTCAAGCTCAATCTTCTGTTCTTTCAGCTGAAATAGCGCTTGATACCACGCAGCAGAAACTTGAGCAAACAAGAATAAATGAATCACAGAACTATTCTCGAACATTTGATTTATTGAAAACACAGACACGAAATGCTGAAAGTGTATTTCGAAGCATTGTTGATTGGGCGGATACCCTTCTCCTCGTATCAACTTCGGCAAGAGCAAATGTTAATTATGTTTCACAGCAAATCGGGAAAAACAACGCTATTATGCGACAAAAAAGCAAGAACCAGATTGAAGAAATTTTACGTGAACGAGACAGAATTGACCAAGAAAAATTGCCCAAAACAATGTCTGATGATGAGGTTTTAAATCTTGCGAAAAACCGATTACAGCTTTTACAACAGGCACAAAGCATCACATACTCGCTTCTTTCTCTTATTCAGGGAACGCCTATTACAAGATCTTTTTCTGCGACAAACAAGGCCTCATATGCAAGTGAAGCAAATGGTTCCGTTACTGCTATCGATACAATATCGCTTTCTCTCGAAACCCAAATTGAAGCAGCGAAATCTGAACAAGGACGAAATCGTCTCTCTGTTTTGGGTTCAGAAACCGCCGTACAAAATGCCGAATCCTCTTTGAATCTCACCCAAGCACAAGCTCAGTCACAAGTAACTCAGCTTGAGACGCAGCTCCGTCTCGCTCGAAATTCACAAAGCGATCTTACTATTCGTGCCCCATTTAGTGGAGCTATTACCGGAAAAACTATTCTTCCTTTTGATCAAGTTCGATCAGGAGATTCTTTGTTCTCAATTGTTGGGGAAAAAGTAGATCCAAAAATAACAGCAACTATTACGCGAGATGAACTCATGCGATTACAGAATACTCCTGATGGAGTAGATGCTGTATTTGAAGACGGAACTATTGTCACTCTTTCTGAATCAGAAATAAGTGGAAAATTAGACTCTATTACACAAAAATTAAATGTCGACTTTCCGCTTAAGGAATTGCCAGAATCAAGTCTTGTCGGATCATTTGTTCGTATCCGCCTCCCCATTAACGGAGCGACGAACAACCTCCTTCCTATCTCTGCTGTATCATTTGAACCAGGTGGTGCAGAAGTATTACTCTTGAAGGATGGTGTAGGGAAAAGAACGAAAGTTGAAGCGGGGAAACTCGTTTCAAATGCAATAGAAATATGGGGCGGTCTTGAAGACGGCGACCAAGTAGTTCGATATCGTAGTCGAGCACATGCAGGAGAAAAAATTGAACTTCGCAAATAATGAGTGGATCTCTTTCTGATTTTTGGACCTTCTTTATTACTCGTTTTCGAGTAACACTTTTGGTTATTATCTTTGTTCTTACTGCGGGGTTTTATTCTTACAGTACGATTTCACGAGAAACAGAACCAACAGTAGACATTCCTATGGCAACGGTGACAACCATTTGGCCGGGCGCCTCGGCAATGGATGTGGAAAAACTCGTCACCAATAAGCTCGAAACGGAAATCAAGAGTCTCGATAACGTGAAAGAATATACTTCTTCTTCTTTGTCTGGGGTTTCTCTTATTACCGTGGAATTTGAGGTAGATAGTGATAAGCAGGTGAATATTCAGAAACTGCGGGACAAAATTGATGATGCAACAAGAAAACTTCCGGGGACTCTCCCCGATAACCCAACCGTATCAGAGGTTTCCCTCTCAGATGTGGCCGTTGTAAATATTGCACTCTCTGGAGATTTCTCATGGTCAGAGCTCAAAAGATTTGCCGAAATTCTAGAAGATGAATTCTCCGGAATGGCAAACGTAAAAGATGTGATTCTCTCTGGAGTACCAGAAGATGAAATACATATTTCTGTGGATCCTAATAAATTGAATACACTTAATCTCAGTGTGTCAGAGGTGCTACAGGCGGTCCGTGGCGGGCACATAGATATGCCGCTAGGAATGATGGAAATCGATGGACAAGCTGTTGAGATTACAGCAAGAGCGGAATATGAAAATGCGCAAGATATTGCCAATGTTCCCATAACAGTAAAAAATGGAACCACTCTCACTGTAGGAGACATCGGAGAGGTTCGTCGAGAATTTGAAAAATTTGAAATTGAAACATATCTCCAAAATGAAGGCGGCGTAGAACCGGCCGTAAAGATCGAGGTAACCAAGTCTGCTGAGTCAGGAAATGTCTTGGTCATGGTAGAAAACATGCTCAATCGAATGGAAGAGCTCAAGGTTCAAGAGGTGCTCCCTCGTTCTCTTAATACGTCTGTAACATATAACCGCGCCAATGAAATCCGAGATAGCTTGGATACGTTATTAAGAAGTGGAGGACAGACCGTTCTGCTTATTATGTTGGTTATGTTTATTTTTGTGGGATGGAGAGAATCTCTTCTCGCTTCGATTGTAATTCCTATGTCGATGCTCTCTGCCGTAATGGTGATGCAGATTACAGGAAGTACGTTTAATGGAATATCCCTCTTTGCTCTTGTGCTCGGACTCGGACTTCTAGTGGATAATGCCATCGTGATTGTAGAAGGAATGTCTGAGGCGATTAATGAACGAAATATGACACCCGAGGAAGCAGCAGAACATACTCTTAAAGTCTTTCGTTGGCCGCTCATCGCGGGAACGGCAACAACCGTATGTGCCTTCTTGCCAATGACATTTTTTATTTCTGGGATTATGGGAGATTACGTTTCCGTGATTCCCAATACCGTAAATGCCATTTTGATTTCTGCATTATTTGTGGCGCTATGGCTCCTGCCTTCTGTGGGGGTGCAGTTCATGAAGGCGTTTCCACCCAAAAAACATAATAAACGACGAGGAATTCATAAGGTTCAAGATTGGTATGTGCGAAGCATGAAAAAGGTATTAGCAAAAAACCGCTATATCTTTGGAACTCTTGGTGCTGCTTTTTTGGCCCTGTTTTTCTCTCTTGGGTTAGTAATATCAAATCAGGTTCCAGTGGAAGTTTTTCCTTCCTCTGACATGCCTTTCTTCACCGCTGATTTTGAGTTTCCAACGGGAACAGATATTAGCGAAACACGAGAACTTATTGAACCTATTTCAGAAAAATTACGACCTTTCTTGGGAATGCAATCAGATGGGGAAGTATGGATAAAAAGTTTCGTATTTACCGCTGGTAAATCTCAAGCATGGGGGCATCACCGAGGCTCTAGTCTGTCTGAAGGCCATGTTCTCGGACTCGGGGTATATCTAACCGATGTGAATGACCGAAACATAAAATCATACGATATTTTACCAGTGATTCGTAATGCTGTTTTACCAGCAATTCCTGAACACGTAGAAGCCAACTTTGCCGAGCTTCAGGCTGGACCTCCGACAGGAGATGCTGCTATGTCTGTTCGCCTTGTGGGACCAGATTATGATCATCTTGAGGCACTCTCTCAAGACCTTCAGGATGAGATTGAAAAAATTGATGGGCCTCTAAATGTACGCGATGATAGTGCCGAAAGAACCTTCCAGGTTGCTTGGACATTTAATCGGGATGTATTAGCACGATTTGGTTTATCGCCTTCTACGGTGATGGAAACACTCCGAACAGGTGTGAATGGGACTACTGCCGTAAAAATCACTGAGGGGGACGAGGAGGTGGATGTGGTGGCACGTATAAACTGGGACGGAGACAGGAGGTGGGACAATCCCGATTCTCTGGATGTACTGAACCAAATTGTAATCAAAACTCCCTCTGGAAATTTTGTCTCACTTGAGCAAATTGCCACTCCAGAATTGTCGTCTGAAGTATCTCTCCTGCGTCACAAAGACGGACTCCGAACACTTACCGTATTGGCTGATATGAAAGAGGGAATGCCCGTGTCAATAATTCAAGCAAATCTTGATAATGCTATTAAACAACTTGATCGCCTCCCTGGAGAAATAATTGAAATGGGAGGAGACAGCGAAGAAGGAGATCGTCTCATGGGAGAAATGAGTATTGCGATGTCTGTCGCGGTTCTGTTGATTCTTGTAGTTCTCGTAACACAGTTCAATTCGTACTGGCAATCGTTTACCACACTAATAATTGTTCCTCTCTCTCTTACGGGAGTATTTATAGGATTCTGGCTCCATGGATTAACTATTTCGTTTCCAACGATGATTGGTATTGTTTCTCTTGCGGGAATTATCGTGAATGATGCCATTGTGCTCATTGATCATATAAACCAAAACCTTCGCAAGCACAAATTGCCATGGCGTGAGGCGTATATTGCGGCAGGGAAAAGTCGGCTTCAACCAATTTTCCTTACTTCAATTACAACAGTGGTAGGACTTTTGCCGCTCTCTCTTTCTGATGAGATGTGGGCCGGACTTGGGTTTGCAATAATTTATGGAATGTCTCTCTCAACTATTCTTACTTTGCTCTTGGTTCCTTGTTTCCTTGGAGCAGGACAGATTATTGGAGAATGGTCTAGAAGGCACTGGAAACGGTTTATGTGTTGGGTGACGTGTTGAGTTAAAACTACAAACTTCAGTCTTCAGTCTTCAAATATTAAACTTCCCTATTTGTAGTTTGAAGTTTTATAAATTGAAGTTTTAAGTCCCGACTTGTCGGGACGCCTGGAGCCGCCTTCGAGAATCGAACTCGAGGTCTCGTCCTTACCAAGGACGCGCTCTAGCCACTGAGCCAAGGCGGCGCAACGAGAAGGAGTGTACCGCGCTCTTTTAAAATTGCAATACCTGGTGGAAATTTTTTCAAAAAAAAGTACTATCCCTTCGATGACACGAAAAATTCTCGTTACTGGTGGAGCAGGATTCATTGGATCCAACTTCGTTTACCACGCACTGGAAAACACGGATTGGGAGATTGTAAATCTAGACTTGCTGACCTATGCAGGAAATCTTGAAAACCTTAGGGAGATAGAAAATGATCCACGATACACGTTTGAAAAGGGAGATATTGCTGATGCAAAATTCATTGAGGAATTATTTGCCAAAGAAAAATTCGACGGAGTTATTAACTTCGCGGCAGAAACCCATGTTGATCGTTCAATTGAAGATTCTTCCCCGTTTATTCGAACAAATATATTAGGAACTCACGTGCTTCTTGAAGCGTGTAGAAAGCATAATGTAAAACGCTACCACCAAGTTTCAACCGATGAAGTCTATGGAGATTTGGGAGATCCACTTCCAGGAGAGGCGTTAAAGTTCTTTCACGAGAACACCCCTTTGGCCCCGAACTGCCCATACGCAGCCGCCAAAACTTCTGCTGATCTGTTAGTTAAATCATGGCACCACACGTACGGATTACATGCGACAATTTCACGATGCAGTAATAACTACGGCCCATACCAGTTCCCCGAAAAATTGATCCCGTTCTTCTTATTCAAGGCAATGAACAATGAAACGTTGCCCATGTATGGAGACGGGAAAAATATCCGTGATTGGCTCTATGTTCGTGATCACTGCGAAGCCATTCGATTAATTTTTGAGAAATCTGAACCAGGAGAAATCTGGAATATCGGAGGACATAATGAAAAAACAAACTTGGAGATCACTGACATGATTTTGAAAGAAACCGGATCAACTTCTCAGATGGAGTTTGTACCAGATCGAAAGGCACACGATCGTCGTTATGCGATTGATGCAAGCAAAATTGAACAAGGGCTCGGGTGGACACCCGCGCATACGTTTGAAGAAGCGCTCCCTCTTACTATTAAATGGTATCAAGACAATCAGGATTGGGTGGAAGGATGTAGAGAAAAGATCTAAAAAACTAAGAATTAAACATTCCAAATTTGTAGTTTGAAGTTTGAAGATTGTAGTTTGGTTTAAATTTCCATACACTTTTTGTTGGAGAATATTATTCAAGTAGGTACACTTTTGCTGACTTAATTTTTATACAAAATGGCAGACAAAATTTACTGCGGAAACGGGAAAAAAATTACTACACGTTATGGAGACATGATGCGTTTGAGTATTTCTGAAAGCGATTTACAAGCACTCCAGGACAATCTCGACAATGGATGGGTAAATGTCAAAGTATGCGAGCGACGCGAACCAAGCCAGAGTGGGATGACTCACTACTTGCAAGTAGATGACTGGAAACCTGGACAAGATCGTGATGGAGACGCAGCAGCACCAGCAAAAAAAGCTCCTGCCAAGCCAGCTCAGACCGATGAGGTCAGCGCTGAGGATTTGCCGTTTTAGTTTGAGGAACAAAAAAAGTGTATGTTTTGGGCGCATTAATTTGCGTCCTTTTTTTGTCTTATCTAGAATGTGAATCCAATGGCAAAAGACAATCAACAATGGCTCTGTACCGAATGTGGAGAAGTGTTCGGAAAATGGATCGGACAATGCCCTTCTTGTGAGGCATGGAATACAATTAAAGAATTTCATGAAGCAAAAATCACAAGCGGCAAAACCGATCTTAGTAAGGGAAAAGACCTGACGCTAAGTCCGAACTTGAATTCGTCTCGGAATAAACTAAGTCCGGACTTAAGAATTTCAAGCGGAATCGCAGAAGTCGATCGTGTCCTCGGAGGAGGATTCTTCCCAGGGACATTAGCTTTGTTTGGTGGAGCTCCAGGAGTAGGGAAATCAACGCTAGCGCTTCAAATGTTTTTAGGAATCAAAGACGCACAATATTTCTCAGGAGAAGAGTCTGTAGAACAAGTGCTACATCGAGCTACTCGAATAAACCCGGGTTCGAACCCGGGTTCAATTTTTTCCACCAACTCTCTCGAAGATATTTGTCAGACTGTTGCAAAATCATCTCCTCCCCTCGCTGTCATTGATTCTATACAAATGATTGGCTCAGCTAATTCTAGCTTTGGACAATTGTCTCAAATAAAAGAAAATGCTGAGATTTTATTAAAACTCGCTAAATCAACGGGAACAACCATTCTTGTGATTGGACATATAACCAAATCTGACGAGATCGCTGGACCAAAAGTTTTGGAACATGTTGTTGATGTAGTGCTGAGATTAAACGGAGAAGGAAATAGCGAAGTTCGGGTACTCAGTTCTCCCAAAAACCGATTTGGAAGCACTCTTGAGGTAGGAGTCTTCGAAATGCGCGGAAACGGATTAACTGAGCTGGCCAATCCGTCAGAATTCTTTCTTGCTGAACGAGCAGAAAACGCAGCAGGATCTTCTATCGCTGTTGTTCGGGAAGGATCACGAAATTTCTTGTTAGAAATCCAGGCCCTTACCGTGCGAACCAATTTTGGACAACCACGACGAACCGCGCATGGAATTGGATTATCAAAATTACACCTCTTACTTGCGGTAGTAAGCAAATTCACTCCCTTCAAGTGCGGAGAATATGATGCCTACCTCAGTGTTGTCGGAGGAATGAAAATTATCGAGCCTGCTGCTGATTTATCCATTTGTGCTGCTATATTAAGTTCTCGTGCAGAGAGAGAGATTCCTGCCGATACGGTTATTCTTGGAGAAGTTGGCTTGAGCGGAGAAGTTCGCAGTGTTTCGCAACTAGAGGCACGATTAATTGAAGCCGAGAAACTGGGATTCAAGAGGGCTATTATTCCAACAACTCAAATGAAAAAGCTTTCCAATAAACTAAATATTTCCTCTGTCGGAGTTCGCAATGTTGGAGAAATGGTAAAAGTAATTTTTGGCCAAGAAAAATAACGTCTTATCTCTTTTCAAAATCCCTCCTCGCCCGCTTGTCCTTCTTGCTCGGCTTATTATCACCATATCGACCCAATATCTTCCGTGTGTCTCTTTTTTGTGCCGACGAAACCTTCTTGTACTCGGCTGCCATCTCAGCAAATCCAGGGGTCAAGTCTTCAAAAAATCCTTCCGCCGCCTCTTGTTTCCCTCGCTTTTCCAAAAACTGAATTACCTTATATTTCTTCGTCCCCGCAGGGAATATTACCGAAACCTCGTCCCCAATTTTCAAAATTTTAGACGGTTTCGCTTTTGTACTATTGATTAAAACATTTCCTGCGCGACAAAAGTCTCCCGCCTGCGTGCGCGATTTCGCCATCCATGTCGTCCAGATCCATTTATCGACACGCATTTTATAAAGTTATCCAATATCGTCGCGTTTTTCCCGCAGGAAGCCCTTCCAGTTCTTCGTCCTTTCTCTCAATAATGTTTTCCAAAATTCCGCCGTTTTTTTCTATCACTCGAGCAGAGCCAAGATTGTCATCATCACAGGTAAGTAATATTTTTTCGAACCCCATTTCTTTTGCTTTCAATAACCCTAATTTTAATATTATTGATCCTACTCCCTTACGACGAATAGATGGACGAAGTCCGAATCCGATGTGTCCTCCTGCTCGCAATAACCCTGGAGTATCACGATGCCTTATCCTGATCTCACCAAACCACTCATCCCCCTTCACTAGCCACCACGACGAGGCGGGCACTTTGCCCTCTTGAAGATTAATTCCCTGACTATCATCCCTCCTTTGTTGCAAAAAATCGGCAAATCCTTCTTCGCTAATCGGAGTTTTCCCCGCTTGTGTAAAAACCTTATCGGCATATTGTCTCTTTTCTTCCTGAGCCTCAAGAAAACTTCTCTTATAATGAGCTGATGGTGCCACTAATTGCAGTGTCATTTTAAAGACTTTTCAATTCTGCCCGCAATGTTTTCAGCTCTGCCTCCGCATCGGCCAATTGTTGCTGTGTTTGGGCTACTAAATGTTCTGGAGCTTTGTCCGTATATGCTTTGTTCGAGAGCCTTCCCTTTAGCCCTGAAACTGATTTCTCTAGCGTTACAATTTCATTTTCCAGTCGTTTCTTTTCTGCTCCTGCGTCAAACGGAACTTCTACAAAAATCTCCATTCCGTTGACGAGAACCATGGCTGCCCGCTCCGGCTTGGAAGCCTTTTCTGCAATTTTCACGTCCGAAAGATTGGCTAAAACTTTCATCACCTCGGTTGTTTCTTGCAAAGAATTCGCCTTCTTTCCTGCTGAAATTTTCACAGAAATTTTGTCTTTCGGGTTCAATTTCTTTTCAGCCCGAACTTTTCGAATCTCCGTTACAATCTCCTGCATTGACGCAAATAGCTCCGCAGATTCTTTGTCTTTGGACTTTACTGTTGGAAAGTTTTGCTCGATTAAGAGTGATTCTTTGGGCCCCAACTCTTCCCATAACGTTTCTGTAATAAATGGTACCAATGGATGAGCAAGCTTCAGTACCTCAAGAAAGACTCCATATAAAAACACTGGGTTCTTGTCGACCTTCTGTGTTTCAAGAAACCAACTGCAGAACTCATCCCACACGAAGTGATAAATCTCGTCTCCCGCCGCTGATATTTCATACTTTTCTAGTTTTTGCGACACACTTGCAGAAACTTCTGACAACCTATGTAGCAACCACTTCTCCGATAAAGAATTTGGAATTGCTTCCTTGTTTGTAGTTTGTAGATTGTAATTTGCCGTTTGGAGTTGTACAAACCGTCCCGCATTCCACATCTTATTTACGAAATTTCGATATCCAGTGATCTTTGCTTTTCCTAAAGGAATCGGATTTCCTGCTGTTGCTCCAATAACTAATGACAAGCGAACCGCGTCTGCTCCCACTTCAGAAATAACTTCCAGTGGATCGATTCCATTTCCCTTTGACTTCGACATTTTCTGTCCGCTTTCATCGCAAACCAAACCGTGCAAATACACCGTATGGAATGGATATTTTCCCGTTGCATAACGTCCAAACATAATCATTCGCGCTACCCAAAAGAACAAAATATCATGTCCTGTTTCCAAGACATCTGTCGGATAAAACTTCTCAAAGTCTGGTGTTTTGTCTGGCCAGCCAAGCGTTGAAAAGGGCCACAATGCAGAACTAAACCACGTATCGAGAGTGTCCTTATCTTGAGTTAAATTTTCTCCAACAGGATCAGCTAAAACCATCAACTCCCGAATTTCTCCTTTTTTCCATTTCCATTCTGAACGAAATCGAACAAATTTCTCTTCGTCTTCACTTCGGCTGAAATGAAATATCGCGGCAGTAAAATTCTTGTGCCCAATAACCAATGCGTCTTCTTCTTTTTTTAATCGTTCCACGACGTTCTGTGCTCGACGAGAAATGTCGATCAATTCTTCGTCTTTTATTCCATCAAGCTGAATCTCGAATGGTCCTTCACGCTTCAAGTCCGCTTTTCCTGCCAATTCACTACTTGTGAATTCCGCCAATTCTGGCCAAACTTCAAATGGAATATTTAATTCTGCGGCAATAATTTCTGCTGTCTGTTGTCCGCGTTTCGAGTCAGAACAAATAATTTTTTTAATACCCCTTCCTTGTACCGTGTCTGCAATTTTACGGGCATCCTGCAATCCGTTATCTGTTAATGGATAATCTCCTCCGATAATTTTTTTTGCGTTTGCTTCGCTCTCTCCGTGTCGAGCAAAAAGAATATTTTTCTCTACCGGAAGATGGATATTTTCGTCCTTGTCATACCAGACCGGGATTCGATGTCCCCACCAAATCTGACGACTAATACACCAGTCTCGCAGATTATCAATCCACTGGAAATAAACCTTTTCAAACCGCTTCGGAACAATTTTCACATGATCCTCTCGCACAGCGTCCTGCATCAACTTCTTTAGTGTTGTTTTCTTGCCCGTAAATTTGTCGATAAATTCTTTTTCCACAGAAATAAACCATTGCGGTGACAACATTGGTTCCACGATTGTTCCTGAGCGATAACATTTCGGAACTCGGTTTGGATGGGGACGTTTTTCGAACAAAAGTCCTTTTTCTTCCAACAATTCTCCTGCTCGTTTTCGCGCTTCGTGTACGGGCATTCCTGCACATGGCCCGGCAATATCTGTCATCGTCCCGGCGAAATCTATTTTTTGAATTAATGGTAAGTCAAGACGCTGCGCGAGCGCAAAATCGTCTGGAGAGTGCGAGGCTGAAATCGTCATTGCCCCTGTTCCAAACCCTGGATCAATAATTTCATCCGCAATTACCCAAAACTTCCGCGGCCCGGCATACGTTTCTGCAGTAAATTCTTCCCCCACGAGCGCTTCTCCGAGCACCACTTCTTTTATTTGAAAATCCTTCCTCAGCTGTGTGTGTGCGTCGTAATATTTCTTGGTAACAATACATTCTTTTCCTTCAGCATTTTCTGCTCGCACGTACTCCGCCTCCGGATGAACTACCACTGGAGAATCTGCACATTTGGTCTCTGTTCGAACCGTTCCAATAAGAAACGGACCACACCAAAATTCATAGAAATCTGCTTGATTGTCATCCCATTCCACCTCATCATCGGCTAAAACTGATTGCGCTCCCACAGACCAGTTCACCATCCGATGTCCTCGAACGATTAAGTCGTCTTCATAGAGTTTTTTGAAAATGAAATTCACGGAAAAATTACGTTCAGAATCAAATGTGTAAGCCTCTCTTGTCCAATCAAGATGCGCTCCCATTTTTTTAATCTGATGGGTGATACGATCGTGTTTTTCTCCGGCAAACTTACGACACTCGGTCAAAAACTCCTCTCGTGTCATTTCCTCTCGTGTTTTCATTCCCAAGTGTTTGAGTACTACATTCTCCGTAGCAATTGCTGCATGATCTGTTCCGGGAACCCAGAGCGTTTCATGCCCGGTCATTTTTTTGTACCGAATCAAAATATCTTCCACTGCCAACATCGCCGCATGTCCCAGGTGTAATTGCCCGGTCACATTCGGTGGTGGGAGCGGAATTGTATAGGACTTTTTTTCGGAAGAGGCATCAGCGGTCATCACCCCTGCCTTTTCCCAAGCAGCGTAAATGACGTCCTCTGAGCCGTTATGATCGTAATTTTTTTCCATTTAAAGTCGTACACGAAATCACCGGAAGTGTAGCGGTTTTTCTATGTTTTTCAATGAGAAATCCTCTTTCAGTTTTTCTTCAAATACACCGTCTGCGTTGGGAAAAAGAGAGGCCTCTTTAGCGCCTAAAAAATCCTCGCTTTGTTTTTGATTGTTGATTCTGAATTTCCTCTGCATGCCGAATCTGCCTTTTTGAATCTTGGAATCGAATCTTGGGACTAAAGAAATGATCTTCATTCATTTTGTAGTAGATATTAAATTTCACCTCACCTTCGTGATCAATCCCCCATGCATCTATATCCCAGTTTTCAGGAAATTTATTCAACAAACAACTCGCTACTTTTATTTTATTCGTAAGGACGTCTTGTCTCGTGTATCCGCCACTCACAGAAGGATTGTTAATGTTTTGACTATTCTTGTACCAAGAAACTCCTTCTTTAATTGCCTGCACCAAAGAATTAATATTATTGAGTGCGTAAAGGTTGATTGGCTTAGTTGCTTCCTCCGTCTGCTTGAGGTTTCCCAACATTTCTAGTGCTTTATTCATATATTCCACGTAATCAACTTCTGATAAGGAGTCGTAGAGTTTTGAATATTTCTGCTGAAATTCTTCTTCCATTCTCTCTACTTTCTCGTCCGAGAGTTCTGTTAATTCCTCTTTTGTCCAATGTGCATCTTTCCCCAAAAGTTTTGGGAAATCGCTATTCAACTCCTCCTTTTCTTCTAGGACCGACAAAACATTTTCATGATACGCCTCCTTAATCGCGCCAATATCGTCTTCCACAGCCCCTGACCCCTCGTTTTCAAGGGGACTAACGTCTTCCTGTATCACTTCTTTAGCTTTAATCATTAAAAGGAGAAATTATCTCCTAATAATACCACAAAATGCGCTCAAATTCAATGTCCTAGTCCTTCTTTAAATACACCGTCTGTGTTGGGAAGGCCATCTCAATTTTTTCTTTTGTAAATCGCTCCAAAATTCCCAAATTAATCTCTTGTTGTGTTTCCATGTGATCATGTTTTTTTCCTGTAGAAACGTGATATACGGTAATAAATCCCAAACTTGAATCATCGAATGTATGAAAGTGCGTTCGGTTAAACTCTGCCATGTCCACCTTCTCTACAACCCCTTTTACAATATCTGGAATCATACGTAATTTCGCTGCCGACGTATCGTACGTTACTCCAAACTCAAATTGTACCCGCCGTGTTTTAAGTTTTTTGAAATTTTGTACACGAGATTCCGTTAGTTCTTTGTTTGAAATCACGAGCTCTTCTCCACGTAATGCCTCGATACGCGTTGTTTTGAGGCCAATTTTTCTCACTATTCCCTCGTGTGTCCCCACGACAATGTAGTCTCCTACTTGGAAGGGTTTATCAAAGTAAATCGTGAAACTGGAGAACAGGTCCCCCAAGATGCTCTGTGCCGCCAATGCGATAGCGATACCTCCAATTCCTAGTGACGCCGCAAGCGTAGTAATATCAAATCCTAAATTATCAAGCACTAACAATATCCCAATAGACCAAAGCACAATATTAGCCACCAATTTCACCCCCTGCAAAGATGTTTTATTCTTCCCAATGGCTGACTTTGCTAGCCCAAAGGATACTATTTCCTGGGAAACCTTCAACATTTCATATGCAAACGAAACAATGAATATCCCACGGATAAAATTTTCAAGGGCCGGCGACAAAACAAGAAAAAATTCTACCGTTACGAACAATGCCAAGAGCAAAAAGAATATATTAGAAACTCCTTTTACCACAGAAATAACGGCGTCGTCCCAGGTGGAAACTGTTCTTTCTGCTATAACTGAAAACTTTCGCAAAAATATTCCGCGCACGATTCTTATCCCTAATAATATTACGAAAAACACCAGCAAGGCTGTTGCTATCTGCCCTAGTGAGTGAGCTGCTATCTCATAATTCCACGACATCATGAGCCAATCTGGGAAATATTTTTCCATTTTCTTTGTTTTTTAGTACGCTGAGTATACTTATTTTAAGAAGAAAAATGCAACACGAAAAACTCGTTATCATAGGTTCTGGTCCCGCTGGACTTACGGCTGCTATTTACGCTGCTCGCGCAGATTTAAACCCTTTGGTTTTGGAAGGGAAACAGCCAGGAGGGCAACTCATGGGAACAACCGAAATTGAAAATTGGCCAGGCGCAACCGAGGGATTAACCGGACCTATTCTTATGAATAATCTCCGAGAGCAAGCAAAAAAGTTTGGTGCTCGAACGGAATTTAAATATGCAGAAAGGGTGGATTTCAGTAATCCAGACGAGCTGCGTCTTTGGATTGGTGAGGAAGAAATAACTGCTGACACCGTGATTATTGCCACTGGAGCAAGTGCTCGTTGGCTTGATTTAGGGAAAGGAGAAGAACGGTTTTGGGGGAAGGGGTACTCGGCTTGTGCCACATGCGACGGAGCCTTTTTCCGTGAAAAAACAGTGGCTGTAGTTGGAGGAGGAGACTCTGCCTGTGAGGAATCCATGTTTTTGACAAAATTTGCTACAAAAGTATATCAGCTCGTCCGTCGTGATGAGATGCGAGCCAGTAAGCCAATGATTCAGCGAGTCATGGATAATCCCAAAATTGAAGTAATTTGGAATACCGCTCCAATAGACTTGAAAGGAGAAAATAAGCTTGAAGCAGTAGAATTAAAAGATCGAGTTTCTGGCGAAATGAAAGACCTGCCTATTGATGGCCTTTTCGTCGCCATTGGACACAATCCCAACACTGAGTTTTTGGGAGAACAAATCGAACTTGATCGGGGATTTATAAAAATCCATGACCACACCAAGACAAATGTTCCAAGTGTATTCGTCGGAGGAGACGTCGCCGACCCACATTACAAACAAGCTGTCGTCGCGGCAGGAAGTGGATGCAAGGCTGCTCTTGATGTTGAGGCTTATTTATCGGAAAAAGAACAGTAATCCTGTTTCTCATGAAAATCATTGACCTCACTCTTCCTCTTTACTCCGGAATACCCCTCTATCCTGGTGATCCAGAAGTAGAGATCGAGCAACTTCAAACGCTTGAAAAAGATGGCTGGAATATGAAGCGAATTCATATAAATGGACATGATGGGACTCACGTAAATGTTCCTCGGCATTGTAAAAATGATGGGAAAACTCTTGATGACTACAAGGTTCAAGATTTCTGCGGGGAATGCGTTATATATGAATCTCTTGAAGATATTCAATCCAACCAAGGCGTTATTTTTAGACAAGACATAACAATGATCCTGGCTCAAGTTATTGTAAAAAAGAAGCCTCCCTTTATTGGCCTTTCTTCTGAATTTGAGATCGATGAAGACGTAGAGAAAATTTTACTCGGAAATGACATTATTTGTTTTGAGCGACTCGCAAACACAGAGAATCTTCCTAAAAGCTTCTTTTTTCATGGCGCTCCTTTGAAAATCAAAGAAGGTGACGGAAGCCCCGTCCGGGCTTATGCCACTATAAAATGACCCCATCTCTTTGAGAAATTCTCAGCAGTGACTTTGTGCATGAACAATTGAATGAGTTGATTTTCTCTAGAATAGTATTGATTGGAGGAAGAATGAGAAGGATATAACTGGATAAACGTATGATTTTGTGATACAATTCGGGGATAGGTATTATTTTATCCACTCCTATGAACGAAGCCTCCGATCCCACGACCTCGAACAACCTGGAAAATAAGTATGTTTCCTTTTTGAAAGAAAATTTTCCTGAACTCGCGGACAAGACGCGGGAGGAGGTTCTGAGTGTTTTGGGGGATGACAATGGAGAACTTATACAGTCCGAACCGCCGTCATCCGCAAAAGCGGAACAATATGAAGAAATTCTAAATGAAGCACCTTTCGATATTCAAGATGAAGTAAACTTTCAGTCGGCTACCAGCGTCCAGAAATTTACCCAAAATGCTGTAACAGCCATAGAAACAATAAACAAAATGCTCAGAGTCGAGGGGAAACCAGAACTCGACAGCACCCTCATCAACAAACGCTTCGTTGAGGGATTCCTTTACAAAGGGTTTTTTAGAATTTTAAAGGACTCAAGGGGACCGGATCAACTAGATAAGAATATCGATATGCTCAAAAAATATTTCTTGGATGAAGCGAGTGGATTAAGCGAAAGCGATTTTGATTTTGATGAGGTACGGCAAGTACACGAAAAACTGCATGCATCCTTGCAAGAAGCCTCCCCAAATAATCCTAATGTTCTCCGGGGAACGTCAATAAAAGATTACAGTCGTCAAATAAGCAAAAAATATCATTCCTTTAGCAACGAAATATACGATGTTCCTCTCGATAAATATAAAAACTTTGAGGAATTCATACAAGACGATAAAAACAAAGAAATTATGCAATTTATACTTGAGTTTTTTATTCATGCTCAAGACTTTTTCGACTACTCCGGAAGGGGGGGGAAGCCCCCATTGAACTACAAGTTACTGAAAAAAGAGGGGAAAATTGACAACGACTTCTTTGATACCCCGGGCGGTGTCCCAAAAGAGGGGTTCCGATATGGATATATGGCCAACTCTAATACACTATCAAATAAAATCTATGCACTTTGTAATTTACTGGGAATTGAAAAATTAGAGGCATTTGTAAGGGACTATGCCATTTTGCCCTGGGACAAAGAAGCTGAAGACGTGAATAAAAAGGGGTAATCCATTGAGAGATTTAGATATCTATTCCTCCTTTCTCTCTCTATATTGAATAGCTTCTGCCACATGGGAAAGAGCAAGAGTTTCTTCCTTCTCCAGGTCTGCAATTGTTCGTGCTAGTTTCAAAATGCGGTAATAGGCCCGTCCAGATAGGTTCATTTGTGTTGCAGCCGAACGGAGGAGCTCTTTTGTCTGATCATCAATAGTGCAATATTTCTTTACTAACGGAGATGTCATTTCAGAATTGTTGGAGATAGCTTCAGCAATGAATCGTTTTCCCTGAATATCCCTTGCACATTGAACTCTCTTGCGGACGATCTCTGAGGACTCTCCTGGTATTAGTCCAGATAATTTTTCAAACGAAATTCGAGGGACCTGAATATGTAAATCAATACGGTCTAGGAGTGGTCCCGAAATTTTCCCTCGATATCGAACGATATTATAAGGAGAGCAAGTACATTCTTTTTCTGTGTCTCCAAAAAACCCACACGGACACGGATTCATCGCACCAACTAACATAATTTGTGCGGGGAACAAACAGCTCCCCGAGCTTCGAGAAACGGTTACAATCCCATCTTCTAGTGGCTGTCGAAGTGTCTCCAGTGTTTTTTGATTAAACTCTGGTAGTTCATCAAGAAAAAGTACTCCGCGATGAGCCAATGAAATTTCTCCTGGTCGTGGAGGATTTCCCCCGCCAACAATGGCCACGCTTGAGGCCGTGTGATGCACTGAGCGAAATGGTCGTTGCGACGCAATGGGCTGTTTTTCATCAATCAGCCCTGCAACCGAATGAACCTTTGTAATTTCCAATGCCTCGCCTATGGTCATCTGTGGCAAAATGGTTGAAAGCGCCTGTGCTAACATAGTTTTCCCTGATCCTGGCGGCCCAGACATTAATAAATTGTGTCCTCCTGCTGCAGCTATTTCTAGCGCCCGTTTCGCGTGCTCATTTCCTCTCACGTGGCAAAAATCGTAATCACTTCGTGGT
Source organism: uncultured Candidatus Peribacteria bacterium (assembly GCA_964526665.1). GTDB lineage: Bacteria > Patescibacteriota > Gracilibacteria > UBA4473 > UBA4473 > M50B91. Next base: position 84,855 of record CAZGJL010000001.1, read on the forward strand.
ACTGTGTTAAAAGATTTCAGTCCGGGGTACGGAGTTGCTTCTATTTCAAGAACCCGCTGTAAATGATTGCATACTTCCTTTAGGTTTTTGGCTCCATATACAGGAATGTCTTTGATCAAAGAGGCCTCTGCCGCGTTTTCTGATGGACAAAAAAACTCTGTAAATCCCCGATCTGCTGCACCTGCTGCCGTGGGGAGAATCCCGGGAATTGCTCGTAATTCTCCATCAAACCCCAGTTCTCCCAAAAACACCACCTCGTCTATATTTTGAGGCAATGTGATTTGCCCCGTTGCGTGCAAAATCCCCAGGGCAATGGGAAGATCAAATCGTGGACCATGTTTCTTTAAGTCTGCGGGAGCAAGATTCACCACTATTTGTTTTTGTGGAAAATGAAAATCCGAATTTTTTATAGCTGATTTCACCCTCTCTCGTGCTTCTTGAATCGCCACATCCCCCAGTCCCACGATTGAAAACTTTGGCAAACCTCGATGAAGATCTACCTCAATAGAAACTTCTTCTGCGTTTAGTCCCAATAAGGTAAGTGTTTTTAATTTTGCAAGCATCACTGCAGAGAGTGCCGCGTAAAAAAGAAATTTCAAGTCACGCCCTTCATCCCTTTTTAATTTCTGTATGCAAAATGCGAGACCGGTCTTGATTTTCTAAATATATAAATTTCCGCTACACTGCTGGCGATGAAATTGGATTTTTCAAACATTGGCGTCCCGACAGAAAAGCTATTTGGTTCAGAAGAGGAACTTGCCAATGCGTTAAAGGGATTTGAAACAAAAAAACAAGAATTTCTTTCTGCTCTTGATGATCCGATCGACGCTTTGTCAAAGTTTGCACAAGACAAAAGGGAGGACTATGACACTGTTGTTGTCATAGGAATGGGAGGAAGCGCCCTCGGTGCACGGCTTTTGGCAGATTATTTTGATAATGAAAAATTGCTCGTTCTCGATACACTCGACCCATATGCTGTAGAAAAGGTACTAAAATCCGTAAACATGGTGCGAACCCTCTGGGTTGTTGTCTCAAAATCGGGGAAAACCCTTGAAACAACCACTCTTCGAAATCTTCTTGCGCCAGGAATCCCGGCCAAAAACTGGGTTATCGTGAGTGAAAAAGACAGCGCTCTTTGGAAATGGGCAGAAGAAAAAAAATGTCCTGCCTTTGAAATGCCACAAAATATTGGTGGGCGATTTTCAATTCTGACTTCTGTCGGGCTTCTTCCTGCTGCAATAGCCGGACTTCCTATTGATAAATTAATAAAAGGAGCACAAAAAATGCGAGGACAAGTCCTTTGCAAGGAGGTAGCAAAAAATCCTGCATGGCAGCTATCATGTGTTATCAAAACATTAAAACGAGAAAAAATAGTAAACTGGGCATATTGTTCTGCATTAAAAACCTTCGGTGCCTGGTGGACACAACTTTTTGCTGAATCCTTGGGGAAAAAGGGGAAGGGCCTTACTCCGGTTGCTGCAATGGGACCAACTGATCAGCATTCTTTGTTACAATTGATGACAGAAGGGGATGATAATTTTTTCAATATTTTTATAAAAGACAACTCTATTGAACGCTCCCCTTTGGGAAAAATCATGAATATAGAACTTCGTGCAACCACGCAATCACTTACCGAACTTGGTCGCCCCAATTGCACGCTTGAAATTCCAAACAGAAATGCCGACACGCTTGGACAACTCATTGTCCTTTGGGAAATGACCGTCGCGTTCCTGGGAGAACTGCGAGGAGTGAATGCTTTTGACCAACCAGGAGTTGAACGCGGGAAAATTCTGACGCAAGAGTTTTTAAAAGAAACAGAATAAATTTTGGAGATAAATCTGTTGCTACGGCGGTACGAGCGTTTCGGTAAAACAAAAACCTCCTCCGAAGCTTGACAAATGTGGTGGTTTTGTCTATTTATTATCTGTGTTCGTTTTTTTCTTTTAGGAAAACTCGTTCCGTGCTCTTTTACAATTCAATTTCAATAATAATTCTCGTTTGCCGTGCTTGTTTTGGCGAATAGGACTAACGAGAATTACAATAAATATGAATATAAACCTAAATCAAGCTATCATGAAAAACAACGATCGATTTATTAATGATTTAAAGGAGCAACTAAAGAAATGTATTTCTCTGGTTGGCTTAAAGATTATTTTAGACCATGCTGATGCGTTTTCCCCGTCCCCGATGCAAATTGATGAGTTGCCAACAAATTTCTGTCAAGGGTTAATCGTGCTGGGAACATTAGATACTGGTGCTTTTGGTGTTTCCTTTTTAGAGACTGATTCTGAGAAACGTGTTCCTCCTGTTCTTTCAATCCGGGCAACTACCAAGATTTTTACCCGAAAAAACAGCACTGGAGACTATCCTTTTGTTGTCACAATTGATAACCCAGGAGAACAAAGCCGCATATTAAGAATTACGGATATAGAAATGATGAGGCGGTATGCTCGAGCATTTCGGATGCTCATTCAGAAGGTAAAAGAATTGACTCCGTAAATTGAAATTGAATTAAATAAGAGTAGATCCTGACCCGTGTGTAAAACATTGGTCGGGATTTCTTTTTGAAAAAAATCTGCTACGCTCCTCCTCGTGAAAACATATATCCTCGAACTCGGCCGTAATTGGACACTCTGTCACACAGAAGCTCTCGCACAATGTGAAGAGGTTCTTGCTAATAAATCACAGCGCCTGCTTCTTGCACAGAATTTGAAATTCAAAAATCCAAGAGATTTGCCGAAGGACGAAGAGCAAATATTTCTAGATCGTCTGGGAGGATGTATCCGAATAGCTGAGGTGGTAGGAGAATTCCGTGAGAAATCAAAAATGATTGATGCTATCCACGCGATGGTAAAAGCCGAACAGCCGGAAGGGAAGCCCAAGCTGGGTGTTTCTGGTTATGGAACAGGGAAAGGGTTTTTACCCAACTTTTTATCCGTTTTGAAACAAAAATTTGGAGAACTCCGCATTGAGAACGCAAAAGGAGAAAATATGACCTCTGGACAAGCTTTTGACCGAAAATTATTGAAAAAAGGATTCGAATTTCTTGTGTGGCAAAACGGAGACTCATTCCTCTTGGGACGAACCCGCGCTATGCAAAATCTAAGAAATTATACGCTTCGAGATCGAAAAAAATCTTTTCGTGATGCAGAAATGGGGATGTTGCCACCAAAACTAGCGCAACAACTCATTAATTTTGCTTCTCCAAAGGAAAAGGATGTTGTAATTGACCCCTTTTGTGGATCGGGAACCATTTGCAGCGAAGCAAGCATTTTTGGCTGGAAAACGGTGGGAAGCGACATGATGTCTGAACGAGTTACGGGAACAAAAGAAAACTTCCAATTTCTTTCAGAAAAATTCCGTTATCCCGAAGAAAATGGTGAATTCTTCACTCGTGATGCGACTCAATTCCCTTGGGGAAAATATCCTGATGCCGTTGTCGCGACCGAAGCCTTCCTTGGGACAAATTTTACGCGACAACCAAATCGCGCACAGGCCGATGAACAAGCCCGTGAAGTATTGAGTATGTGGGATAAATTTTTGCAGAATGCGAAAAAAGATGGACCACGAAAAATCGCTTGCTGTCTCCCCAGATGGCACGTTCTCAGCGGAGATATCGATATTGTACAAAAATTTCTTGCCAGCGCTGCAAAGGTTGGGTACACTCCGCTCGCTCTTTTCGATGACAAAGATTCTTGTGTATACGGTCGCCCTGGCGCATACGTTTCCCGAGAAATAGTTGTTTTAAAAAAAGCATCCCACAAGGAGTAATCCTTACCTACTCTCCCGAGTAGCTCAGTGGTAGAGCAGTTGGCTGTTAACCAACTTGTCGCCGGTTCAAATCCGGCCTCGGGAGCCATTCTTGCGTTTTAGACGCATTCAGCAATACATTAAACGGTTCAGCTAAGTCATAGACAAGCTTTCCGCCTTTTAGCTGTAAGTTCGAAGTCACAAGATTGAGAATCTTCTGTTGTTTGTCTTCAGAAGCCCCTGAAAAATACCGACAAGCGTTTTGAGCAAGGTCTAATACCATCAAACTTGCATCAAGAAAATTATTATCCTGTGTGCTTGCATCCTTCATTTCTTCGTGAACATCCTGCTCTTCAGAACGAAACCGTGCGACAATTTTGTCGTATTCATCGGTCGTAATACGCCCATCAAGCCGATCAAGGTAGGATGTATCTTTTCGCTTTTTGATTTTCTCGAGTTCTAAATTCAACCGACTTAGGTTTTTTTGATAAATTTCTGTTTCAGAACCATGTGTTTTTTTGAGTTCTAAGGTTACTTCGTCCAAAACATTCTGGGGCATAACCAACTTTTCCAATAAATCTGAAACTTGTGCTTGAAGTTTTTCAATTCGTATCGGTTTTTCTTGGCAATTTTCTTTCTGATTTGGACATCTACAATAACGAAACACTTTTCCGTTTGGCTTGATTGTCTCATCAAGCGTAATACTAGATCCGCAAGAGCCACACTTGAGAATCCCTCGAAAAGAAAAATCTTTACTCGCATACTTCACGCTATTTCTATTTCGCCCTTCTCGAATATCAAAACACTTATCAAATATCCATTTTTCAACCAAAACAGGGTATCTGTGCGGATACAACTTTTCTTTGACCTTCATTTGCCCACAATAGAAAGGATTCGCGATCATCTCTTGGATCTGTCCGTATGTTCTTTTTTTACCTGATTTCGGAGTCGTAAGACCATCTTTCCGCATTTCTTTTGCAATCATTTTGAACGTATAATTCCCTGTCGCATAAAGATCGAAAGATTTCTTTACCAAAGGAGCTCTTTCTTTGTCGAGAACAATATCCTTGCGACCATTTTCCAACGTCACATTTCTATATCCAAGAGGTGCAGGTCCACACCATTCGCCAAGTTCCCATTTCTTTTTGTTGGATCGTTTCACATTGTCCGAAAGTTGCAAAACATACATTTTCGCAAACATAACTGCCATATCCCAACGCATAATTTCAGAACTGTTTGAGTCTTTGTGTATGACAAGATTTTCTCGATTGAAGTGTAATTCAATCTTTCCTACTTTTCTGAGAGCATCCAATTCTACAGATTCTTTGAAAGAACGTTGCAACCTGTCTACGGTGTCAGTAATAATTGCAATCGGCTCAGGACGGTCATTTACAAGTTTGAGCAATTTCTCAAATTTCACTCTATTTTCTTTTGAAGAAGATTCCGTAAGTTCGTATGTTTTGAGTACTTCAAAATCAAGCTTCTTAGCATATTGCTCTAGTCTACTTACTTGAGCAGGAATAGATGTTCCTTGTTCTTCTTGGTCTTTTGAAGACACTCGAGCGAGAATGATAGCGTTGGTACAATTGGTCATCGAGATAAATGTAAATGAATAAGTTCCGAATATCAAGAACGATTTTGGTACTACTGAGGAAGTTTTAAATAATCAATATCATTTGTGGGTTCAAATTCTACAAGTTGATCGTAAATAGCGTCATAGGTTGTGTATCGGTTATAAAATATTTTTTCGTTTTGAGAGACAAACTTTTTTAATCGCTGAAAAGAACGAGGACAAAATCGTTTTGCAATCATGTCATGAAGTTTTCGATCGGAGTTTGTTTTTGATAATTCAAGCACAGCAAAAAGACTCAATGATTTTTGAAGTGTTATTTCTGGAATTTTCAGAACAGACTCGAATAAATCTATCGGTTTTCTACTCATAAGAGCACTCAATCGCACTTCTTCATGAATCTTGCACCAATAATCCAAAAGAACATTTTGTGCGATCTCTCGGGTAAAAAGACCCTTGAACGTCAGATCTGCCTCTATGCGTAAATACTTGAGTAAGGCTTTCATCTTTCTTCGATCACAGATACGCATTTCCATTCGCAAAACCTCAATAGGGATTGATTGTTTTCGTCGAATTTCATCAAAAATGTTCATTTGCCAATTAAACTTTTTATCCTTTTCCGAAGACCGTTTTTCTGGTTGAATCAAGTCTTGTACTTTGTCATAAAAAACCAAGCTATGGCTCTTTGCATAGTAATACAAAGCCTTCCCTTCATTTCGGAAATCAGTTTTATTGAGATCAAGTCTACGAGTAAGATCTACTTTTGATATGTCAGAAATAAGAGCAGAAGCTGTTGTATGGTCCGTAAAACAGAAGTTTTTGGAATAATGAATCGTCGCTATGTCCGCAGTTCTTAATTTTTCGAGAGAAACATTTACCCACATTTCTTCTAATTTTTCCTTCAACTGGACAAGCACCGTTTCAAAATCAGATTCTTCAACCTCTTGAAAATTATTCCCATATAGTAATTTTGGCACAGAAAATTCGATTTTCATTTCAACATTAAACCCGCCTTCCCTTCCAAGCCTTTTTATAACCGTCAATCGTGGCTTATAGTTCTGATTTTCTTTGTCCCATTTGTTCGCATTCTGTACAGACTTCAAATTTGTCTGTCCGTTAAATGGAGTATAGGGAGCAGCAAAAAACCCCAAACAATTCGGTCTAAAAACATTGTAATTGGTAATCTGAAAATCAAATTGTTTTAGCTTTAGAATAACGGTATCAATCATTTGCTATAAGTGGCTTAATTGAGTATTATGTATCTGGAAATTGGTCATCAACCCTTTCCATTTCTTACCTTCGGGCTCATCAGGTGTTAAAACGCCTGATAATATCTTCAAAAGTGGGCTTGTCTAACATTCCCATTTTTTTTAGTAATCGTTTTTCATCATAAGAATTTGCTTGATCTAGCATTGCTTTTCCCATTTTGTTTCTAAAAAAAGTTGAAACGGTAAATGTCCCTGTATATTTAGAATTACTGGTCAAAGGAATTCCCAAAAATCTTTGATTATTAAACTTCTTGAGGACCAATACAGGTCTTTGAAATGTTTCATTTTTTCCATAAACTTCAGTCCCAACGCCATGTCCTATTGAGGTAAGCCATACTTCCCGCTCTTTGAAGTTTATTTTTCGTTCTAAAAAGTGAAGCTTTTGAGCGAATAATGACCATTGAATAAGTCTTTTTGCATTTTTTGCTCGAGAAAAACCGTTATTCATCACTTGAAGGGGTTATTGAATAATTCGATAACCGCTCTTCCAATTGTTTTTCTTTCTTAATTTCCCAAAGCACTTTAAAAAACTCGACCAAGTTTTGTTTGGCTTCGGGTGTAAGAACGAAATTGTCTTGAGGAAAATCAGTCATCAATGCGTTCCTCTGAACACCAATCAAAACAGTCAAGCCCCTTTATCAATTCATAGACAAGCAATTCCCTCAATTTATTGTCTATTACAAAGAATCCAATCAAAAAAAATCAACTTGCTTCATCTAATTTGAAATTGAATTATAAACAGAAACACCAAGATTTCTTAAAAATGGTGTTCTAGTTGGTGTTTTGTTCGTAAGTCAGACCGCATACACGAGAAAGTATTTTGGAAAACAATATTATCTTCTGCATCTTGCGTGAATAAATTCGTTTTCAAGTGTTTAGAAACCTTTTTTTCAATCTTGCTCTTTTGGGCATTGATAGATCGAATACTTGTTTTGAAAGTAATAGCAAGGGATGCTGTATCTGTACCCTTTTCAAGTCCTTCTCTTCCGAATCTTCTTTGATAAATAAGATCAACAATTTCTCTTTGCATTTTTGAAAGAGTCTCTAAGTTTTTGAATTGATCTGCTCCCTGATTTCCCAAAAGAAGACACGAAGGATCTCTTTTTTGATTGTGTTTGAAACGAAAACAAATATCACGATCAATTTCTAAGTCTGTCGACCGCTTCCTTTTCAGTTCGTTTTCATAGTTTCCTTGCGGATCATTATGAGCGACACTTGCCAAATTTCTTTTGAGTAATTCCAAGTCTTCAAGAGAAACTTCTAGGCGATATTCAAAAGCACTATTCAAAAACTCAGCAAATCCCTGATCTGACCAACAATTTCCTTCTTTCCGTAACATTTCAAGAATACTATTTGCCGCATCGGCGTTGATAGTCTTTGATTTATTTTCATCCAAAAGAAATGAGAGCTCTTCTCGTATCGTTTTGAGGCTTTCAGGCGTTTCTTTTGGCAGAAGCACGTCAAGGTCATTGATGACCTCAGAAGCCCTCTGAAACGAAATGGTCGTCAAATTTCCACGAAATTTTATCTGCTTCAGCTTTGAGAAGTCTTGAAACAAGACAAACAACAAAATAAAGGCATCATTTACTCTACCTATTTCAAATCCTTCTTCTGTTTGAAAAACTGATTTCTTAAAAAAAGATTCTACCGCCTGTACAGAAATTGGAAGCGTATAGAGTTTATTCACGCAACCATTTTGCCAAAACCCTCAGTCAAAAGCAATTCTGGCGGAATCAGGTTATGCCCTGAGTGGTTTTGAGATACTCGAAAGTTAAAGACGCTACGCCCCGATTCTTTAAATGGAATTATTCTAAAGCTTGTTTCGTTTTCATAACACCGAACACGGATTGATTGTACTTTCTTCGGATCAAGAGCAAATCCTTCTGGCAAGACATGAGCATACGCTTGATGAAATTTATCGGGTTCAAAAGTGCTTGGATTGATAAGCTGAATACCGAACCTCTCTTGAATCTGACTTCTTATTTCCTGCTCTGTTTGTTCTGTTTCTGTAAATTCAAAAAGGCTCTCTGACGGTTGTTCGTCAGCTACAATTATTTCCTTATCTGTTACGGAGTCGAGTAAAGACATCCTGCCATTATAGCAGATTTAAAGAAGAAATTCAATCCTAATATTCTAAACGGATTTCAATTGGCTCTTCCATTACAATTTTATGAACTAAGTCTTCTAATTGTTCACGAAGTGAAAATATCTCCATATTGAGCTGAAAAATACCAGCTTCAGCATTTCTTGTTTTTTCTTTTTCGAGATAATTCTCAAGAGTTAAGTTTATATTTTTCTCAATTGGGCTGTAATACAAATTTGAAACTTCTTGTTGTTTTTTTTCTGAAAAACTAGGAAATTTTAGAAAAGCAAAATCATAAGATTTCATCTCTTTCATTTTTGACCCTATCGCCACACAACCACATAATTTTCTATAAGTTTTTGAATTTAATAGGCAGGTGATAAATAATTTTTCTGTTTTTGAATAATCTTTAATTTGATATAAACCTTGGTTATGTTGCCCTAATCCAAGAGTTTCAACTTCATAAAAACACGTAATACCAACATATTCCCCCTTTTTCCCTTTTGACGTTCTATTGATAATAAGGATACAATCTTTTGATAAATTATTTTTTGTATCCATGTTTATTGTCGTTGAAGGTTGATAATTTCCTTCATCTGTAATCAGCGTTGGGGTAACCCATTTATATTTTTTATTTTGAGGATCAAATATTCTAATTTTAGGAGTTGATCCACTTTTAAATTTATCAAGTGGTATTTGGAAATATCCATCTTTATAATTTCTTATCAAAAAATCAATTTCCTTAAATTCTCTCTCATAAATCCCTGTATCCAGCCTTGTCTCTTCTTTAATCTCGCTAATTCTCGGATAGCCATAGCTAAAACTTTCTGCTTTTTGATTTTCTTTGAGTTCTTTTTCTATCAGTTCATCGATCTGGTTGTTTTTTAGTTTTATTTGTTCTTCTTTGTCGATGATATTTTGCACCACAAGAGAGGCAAACTCTTCTACTTTTTCAGGATTTTTGTTATTTGCGATTGTAGGGAATGGGATTTTAAAATTTAAAATTTGATGTGGTAAAAATTCTGAAATTGTTCCCCCGTGAGAAACCGTCTTTGCGTAATCTACAAGTAATTTTGATTTTAAAAATGCTAAACAATAAAAAAGGAGTGTATTATTGATTTTAACAGCGTACATATTGTTGCTGTGTATAATATTCTCGTTATTTTTAATGTTCAAAAATGATATTTTCTGAACACTTCCTCTAGTTGCAAAAAAGATCCAATTACCATTTTCCAATTTATAAGAGAATGGTTTTGTACTTGCTACCTCCGAAAGATTAGTCTTAAAAAATTGTTCTTCAGAGGAGGAAATTTTCAACATTTTAAAATCACTTTTTACAGTAACCTGAACAGGATTTTTCCCCAAAAAAGATTCTTCCCTGAGGTCTTCTATTGTTTTCCCATTTTTATTTTTAATAAATATATGATGATATTTTGAAGACGCAAAAGCATACTGTTTCTCAAGTATTTCACTTTTCCTTACCGATTTTGGTTTAATAATATAACTTTTCATAGTTAATCCATTTGTGATAAATGAAAAGCGTCTTTAATTTCTTCTTCTTGTCTTTGTAAAAACTCTTTCCATTCGCTTTGCATTGCCGAAAAATCCTCATTTAGTTTTCCTGTTTTCTCAAAAGTCTCTTCATTGATAATATATTGCGGAGCAAAATGAACCGATCGTTTAACCGTCTTTACTTCATAACCAATATTTTGAATTTCTTTTACAAATACTTCGTAATCCGCATGAAGCAAATTCTGTTCGTTTTTCTTTGGTTTGTAGGCAATGATAACTGTTGTTGCAACTCCTGTTTCTCCAAAAGTATTGCTCGGTAAATCAAAAGTTCCGACAATTCTCATTTTAGACAAAAACCATTTACGGATATTTTGCCATTCTTTGATACTTGCTATCGAATTAGAAAGAACAATCGCCATTCTTCCACCATCCTCAAGACACTTGTAAGCATTCTCTAAAAACAAAACTCCCATATCCATTGAGTTTGGATATTTTTTATTTCCTTTCGCGTCTAAATCTGATTTTTCCTTAAATGTTTCGTAAAGCTCAACCGTTTCCTTGGGCAAATCCCATTTTCCATTTGCCCCCGTTTTTAAGTCTCTTCCTTTTCCAAAAGGGGGATTTGTCGCAATCATTTTAAATTTTTTCAAATCTTTACTTGAATCAGAAAGATGATTCCAGCTTATTGGATTATAATTTTTTGTAGTAAATTCGCCTTCTTTAAGCACACTTCCTCCTTGCAGAAGTTTCTGCGAAAGTGAATTCATTTGCTCAAGGACTGCTCCACCATCTCCATTGAGGACAAGATTAAGTTCCGCAAGCTTAAGATTGCTTCCCTCGAGATCAAAACCGTAAAAATTACTCGCATTTGGTGGAAAATCAGGCTCTTCTCTGTGGGAATGACGAAAAGCCATTGCAGGAAAATCACAAATTCCACAACAAGGATCGCAAAGTTCTTCTCCTTTGATAGGATTTAAAAGTCGAATCATATTTTTTACCACAGGAATTGGCGTAAAAAATTGTCCCTTGTCTGCTTTTTGTTGTTCACTTCCAAAGTTATTGAAAATGATTTGATTAAAACTTTCATTTTTAGCTTTAAGAATTGCCCTTTGCTGAAAAGTCTCAACAAGCGCGACAAGAAATTTCTCATCATTGCTTTTTGAGGGTCTAAATTCAGCATCGTACATAAACATCCTTTTTTCTCTGCCAAGAACCTTTGGATATTCTTTTTGGGCTTCCTTATAGAGATTGTTTATTCTTTCACGAAAACTTGTTTCAGCCAGTCCGTCTTTTCTTTTTTCGCCTGGAAGAATATAAAACTCTAAAAATGATTTATCTCTTTTGCTTCTTTTTTCATCAAAAACTTTGAGCGTTAAAAATTCAACAATCATTTCACGAAGAGGACTTTCTGGGCGAATACTGTCATTGGCTCTTTTCAATGAGTTCATTAAATCATTAAAATTTGCTTCATCTATGGCATCAAGAGAATCAAGCTTTAATTTTGCGAGATCAGAAATACTTTCATTGTTCTCTATAAAATCTTGCTGACTTGGAAGATCAACAAGTAAATCCCTTTTTTCTAAATTCCAACCAATTATTCCATCTTGTTGTAATTCATTTGTTTCGTTAAATCTTCTAATTTCAGAATTTCCAATTTTTTTGAAAAGCAAAATGTCTGAATGATCGTCAAAGTAAACCCCGAAAATTCTATCTTGCGAAGTATTGAGCTCCATTGCCGAACGAAGTTGATTCTCAATGGCACTTTCAACAGATTTATTGTTTTTCTTTGTTTCAAAAATCACGAGAACATTTTGACGAATCTTTGCAAAGTTTTTACTCGATTTTGCTTGCTCATAATCTTGTAACCAATCTTTATTTTTGAAAACAACAATATCAGGATTAAGACTTTTTCCACCATTTCCTTTGGGAAAACCAAATTCAACACAAATATATTCTTTATTATACATTCCACTTTGCACCATAGCCCACACAAAACGGGCTCGAATATATTCTTCACTAAAGACATTTTTTGTGTCCCTTGTTTTGGCATTAGAACAGAAAGATTCAACTTGAAGCTCGGTTTGATACCATTTTCGATCTATGTTTTCGAGTTCTGAATATTTTTCATCAAACTCTGCCAAATACGAACTGAATATTTTAGAATTGATCATCGTGCTTAAATTTACTCTTTTTCAGTTTTTTTTCTATCCTTATTTTGTCCTTATTCAAAAAATGCAAATACCTCCCAAAGCAATCGCCGAATTTAAAGCCCTTTGGAAAAAGGAATTTGGAGAAGAACTTTCAGACGAAAAAGCCACATCTGAGGCAAGAGATCTATTGACTCTGACAAGATTGGCTTCAGGAGAAAAGAATGTTTTGCCATAAAGAACTATCCAAAAAATAAATTCCTTTTAGAATGAAGACATGGAATTACCAAAATGGCACGAAACATTTATCGCTTGTCTTGAAGTTTTAAAAGATGAAAAACTCTTACATTATGCTGAATTGGCACAACGTGTAAGAGATGAGCACTACTCACGCCTTCCCGAAGAATTATTACGAAAAAAAACAAAAAGCGGACAGCCCACGATCATCAATCGTATTGGATGGGCAAAGTCAGGACTCAAAAATGCAGGATATATTTCTTCTCCCGAAAGAGGATTTGTACAGATTACAAAGAAGGGAATTGAAACGCTTGCAAAAGGAATCCTGACTCTGAAAGAGCTAAATGCTCAGCCCGAAATAATTGCATACAAAAAAGAACTCGAAGCTTCAAAAGAATCTGAAGAAGATATTTTTATTGAAAGTGCCTCTCCCCAAGACTTGATCGATTCAGGGTTTACAAAGATAGAATCCGAAATAAAAAAGGATTTACTCGAAAAATTAAAGACTATTGATCCTTATTATTTTGAGAAAGTGATTCTCCTTCTTTTGGAAAAAATGGGATATGGAGATTTCATTGAAACAAAAAAATCTGGCGATGGCGGAATTGATGGGATTATCAATCAAGATAAATTGGGACTTGAGAAAATTTATATGCAAGCGAAACGATTTCGTGACAATAAAGTTCATGAAACCGATATTCGCAACTTTATCGGTGCAATGAGTGGCGATACTCAAAAGGGCGTTTTCGTTACAACCTCCTCTTTTGATTCAGGGGCAATCAATAAGGCAAAAGAAGCTCGTCATTCTATAATTTGTATTGATGGCATCCGATTAGCAGATCTCATGCACCAATATAATGTCGGAGTACAAGTAAAAGACGTATATGAGGTCAAAGAGTTGGATGAAGATTTCTTTGAAGCGGGTTAAAATACAACTTCCCAAACCTTATAATTTCTTTGCGATGCTGGGTTCTAAATAAAAATGGAATGCTGAGCCATTTTAACGCTCATAGAGCGGTTTTTTAAAGATTCCCCCTATTTAAAAAAATCAAAGCATTTTAATAACTCTTCTTTACGCGTCCGCTCCTCTGGATTAAGATTTCCCTGAAGAAATTTAAAACATTTATCATGGACACAACAAAGCCCTCTTCAGCTCATCCCTTTGCTAAAAAAATATTAAAGCTGTCGGGGGGGATTATTGTTGTTATTGGATGGATTATTGCTGTCCTGGCAACAGGAGAGTTTCTTGGGAACTTCGTTGTTCCTTTCTTTTCTGAATCAGGCCTTAACGAGCCAACTTTCTTGATGATCTCCGTTCCGTTGCTAATGGCGCTGACAGCGAGTCTCTGCATAATGCTGGGGCGCCGAGTAAGGACTCTCGTTGACGCTTCCATGGCAAAATACTTTCTTATTCTTCTCTTCCCTACCTCCCTCTTTCTGTTTTTGGGAATTTTGGCAAACACAGATTTTATTGTCGGGATTATTATTCTTCTTTTCCTATCGATTTTCTCTGGAATGTATGCTTTTAAAGTTTGCACGAAAGATTCGTCTTTTTCCGATACATTACATCACCCCGAATACACCTTGAATAAAAAAGGATGGATTCTCTTTTTCATTGCATCAATTCTTTTCCTTGCTGTGGCCTGCTTTGTTGACCTTTATCGTCTTAATAACAAAGGCTTCTCGCTCCCTGAAGGAGTTTCTGTACAAGAATTTATCGAAAAAGCTGTACTCGAAGCCGAAGCCGACTTTCCCGAGGAAGTATCTGAGAATCTTTCTGTTACGGGTATGACGACTGAACCAGGAGTTCTTCAATACCATTATTCCATGGGCCTGCTCGATCCCGAAAACGCCAATTACATAAAAGATACTTTAATATCTAATGCTTGCAAATACTCCATGATTCGATTTCTTCTTGAACAAGAAATCACTGTGAAGTATTTATTTGTAGTAGATAATTCTGAACAAAATTTTATTGTTTCTGTTATAGAAGCAGACTGTTTAAGGTAAAAGGGTTCTCTTCTGAGGTCGCTACACTCATAAAACTACGCAAACTTCAGCTCTAATAAGCCCTAACTCCTGTTTCCAACTAGTATGATTCTCTAATGGAACGATATAATGTTTGCGCTTATTATTGTAAGACAGTAAGGTTCGCACGTAGAAAGAAGAGAGGGAGCCATTTAGAAAATTAAACACCTCGTTTTTCGGGATTTTTTCAGTATAAAAAATTGCCCTTGCTTTTTTTAAAAACATTTGTATGATCGTTGCATCCAATAGGTAGCGTTTATAGGGTTTTATACAAATTCCAACAACACAACACTTAGCGGAATTTAATTTTTAACCCTTCATAAAATGAAAGGTACAATCAAAAAAGTCCTTAACGGATTTGGATTCATCGCACCAGAAGATGAATCAAAAGACATTTTCTTTCACGCAAATGACCTCAATGAGGTTGCGTTTGAGAGCCTAAGCGAAGGTGACATGGTCACTTTTGAAATAGGTGAGTCCGACAAAGGACCAAAAGCAGAAATGGTTTCTCTTGCAGAGTAATAAATCCACAATGTTTTCTAAAAAGGCCCCTGAAAATGGGGTCTTTTTTAATATGCGTTTTCGCTATATAAGAATCTCAAAAGTGAAGATTATTTCTTTTTCTTTGGATCCCCGTCTTTCTTTTTTTCTCCTTTAGGCGGTTCTTTCTCTTCATTTTTCCGTTTATTCTCCTCTGGACGAGCCCATCGAATAATTTTGTCTTCTACGACTGACCGCGGCGTAGCATATCGTTGTCGTGAAAAATTCCGAACTTTTGTCATCCGCATAACAGGATCTTCCTCGCTTTCAATTTTTGGTGGAGGCAATGCGTCTCCAGAAAAAACCTCGCTGGTAATCCCGTCCACCATTATGCGGTTGTATACCTTGTATTTTGGCAATCCTGCTAAGCTTGCTGGCAAAATCCGTTCTTCATCAAATTGTTCTGATAAAACCTTGGCATCATCAATTCCCACCTGAAAGGAAATAAGCGATCCCACATTCCCAAACACCGCTGCACATACCTCCTCTGACATTTGTGCGATATACTGATTTGCCATAGTCAAATTCAGTTTATACTTACGTGCTTCTGACAAAATCGTAGCAAATGAGTCTGTCGCAAAATTTTGAAACTCATCTACGTACAAATAAAAATCTTTTCGTTCTTCTTGTGGGATATCCGCGCGACTCATGGCATCAAGCTGAAACTTAGTAATAAGAAGCGATCCCAGCATCGAGGAATTATCTTCCCCTAGTTTTCCCTTTGAGAGATTCGCGATTATAATTTTCCCGGTATCCATCGCAAAACGAATATCAAGAGACGACTTGGGTTGTCCTACAATATTTCGAATTACTGGGGTTGAAAGAAATTGCCCCACCTTGTTTTGAATCGGACCCACTGCTTCTGCTAATTTTTGTGGTGCCAATGCACTAAATTCTGTTTCCCAAAAACTTCGCACCATTGGATCTTCAACATAGTGGAGAATTTTGTATCGATAATTCTTATCTACCAACATACGAGTAATCCCCAACATTGTCGTATCTGGAGCCTCTACAAGAGCCAAAACAGTGTTTCGCAAAAAGTGTTCTAGCCGTGGACCCCATGAATCAATATTCAGCTTTTTAATCACTCCAATAAGCCCGGAAGCAACCAGCCCTCTTTGTTCTGCGTTTTTCCCTTCTAATAAATTAAACGCAAGAGGGAACTCTCGATCTGCAGGATCAAAGAGAATTACATCGTTCGTTCGGTGCTTGGGAACGAGCTGCATCACTGCTTCTGCGAGATCTCCATGTGGATCAATTATCGCTACTCCTTTCCCTGCCATGATATCTGAATAAATCATATTCTCCATGAGAGTAGATTTCCCCATTCCTGTTTTCCCGATTACATATACATGACGCCGTCGATCATCTGGACGAAGTCCGTATTCATCTTTCTGAAGACGGAAATTTGTTTTCCCAACAAGCGTTACATCTTTTTCATCACTTCCTGGCAAATTTGCCGGCGGTTCAAGTTTTGGGGCGTTTACCCACTGAATTCGAGCCGTAGAAACGCTTTGGGTGGGCAAATGGAACATGGTTGCCAATTCTTCTTGAGACAGCACAAATGGCTTATCTGGTCGTCGTGCGACAATATTTCGAAATATTCGAGAATTCTTTCCTTCTTGTACGTTTCGAATAGTGAAATAATTTAATTGTGGCTGTGAAAACTGCTGGAATGTTCCGGCAATTTCTCGGAGTTTTGCCTCCGCGTGCAAAGACTCTTCGTCTGAATGAATATACGCCGCTTGAATATTTACAGCAAAAGCCTGACGAGAAATCTTATCATACGAAGCTCCATACACTGTCTCTCTGTCATGCCGTCCGGAAGAAGTCCTCTCGTCCACCTCACCTTCTGTTTCATCTGATCTGTCTCGAGATACGTCTGAGGAAAGAGATTTGCTGCTCCAAAGAAAAAACGCATGACATATAAACCAAAACGGAGATCTCCAAAGTCGCGTTGATCTATCAGGAGAAATTCGAATCCATTGATACATTTTTCGAAACCATTTCCATTGCCATACTCCCGTGCGAAAAAATCGACGAAGAGTTTTTTCTGCTACCTCGTTCCATCGCTTCCCAACAGGGGAAACCACCCACTGAATTACTGCAACGTCTCCTCTCGCGTGTAGGGTTGAAAGAGAAGATGTAATAGCTCCAAGCGGATCTTCAAACACGCGAGTTGTAGTGTCTTCAAACTGTGGATATCGCTTGAAGGGGAATACCCATGGTTCTTTTGGTTCCAAAGAAACGGAAAGAACTTTTTTGTTGGCAATAAGTTTCGTTGTAAAGAAATTACGAACCGTCTCAATTTCTACTTCCGGATATTGTGCAAAAATCTGAGAGGAAACAAGCGTTCGTAAGTGCGTTGGCACTGCAACGTAAAAATAAATCATCCCATCCATGCTCGCTATTTCAAAACTTACTGATTCTTTTTTCCCGCTTCGCATTGCACGCAAAATCAATCCATGCAGACTGGCTAGGATTTGCTCAAATGCAACCGGCCCTTTTTCGTTCAGTTTTGGAACGGAAAGGCGAAGCACGATGCGAGAATTTTTGTTCGTCATATTCACGAAATAGTGTACGCATTTAAAAGAAAAAAACAACGACCCCGCACTGCAGGGCCGCTGAATATTTTGTACTATTGTGAGAAAACTATCCGCAACTTGCGTCTGAGTTTGCTCCTGATCCTTCCCATCCAAATCCTGCTGCTGGTGCTGTCGGTGACAACTCCGCTTCGCATTCTTCTGGTTGAGTTTCAAAAGAAGAACAAATCAGCTTTAACAAACTTGCTGCATCACGTCCAGATTGGACCTTTGCTCCATTGATAACCAATGATGGTGATCCCTGAACTCCGTATTCTTTATTTTCTGCATCATGAGTCATGAATTTAGGAAATCGGCCATTGAGCCATGATTCCTTGTTTTCAAGGTTCGCAGTAATATTAAATTCTGCGTCTGCTGCTGCTGTACATGAGGCCAATGCTCCTCTATCAATTTCTAGCTCTGCCAAACAAGTCTCTCCTGCTGTTACTCCTCCGTCTGTTCCGAGGAAGCACTCAAGATATGGCATGATTTTATCGTTCTGATCTTTATCAATACAATACTGGTTCAATTGCTCGTTTACTTCTTTTGCTGCATGCATTGCGTAGTTCACAAATTTCAAATTGAAATCAATCGTCTCTCCTAATTGTTTCACCACTGGAATAATTCCTTTTTCCATCTGTGTTCCAAATGGACAGTGACTCATAATAAAAAGATCCACTACTGGTTTCTCTGATTTTGAAACCTCTGCTAATGGTGGAGCCTCTGCCGCTGGCGCGTTTTCTTTTTCTGCTGTCATTTTGTCGATCTCCATCACGCTTGGGAAAAATACTTCTCCGTCGCCAGACATATACGAAACAATCTCTTTTCCGCCTGCGTCTACTGTAATCTTAAACATGCCGTTCTCTTGCTCAACTTCTTTAATAGTTGCTGTTGTCCCTGGAGACATCAACACTGTGTTAATGAAGCTCAATGCGCGCTCTTCCGCTGCGTCTTCTGTCATTTGTGTGCATCCTGCAAGAAATAATACGCTCATTGCAAGAGCCACTCCGGTAATTTTTTTCATTTTAGGGGGATATTAAAAAATCCTTGTGACAGTACACATGGACGAAGAAAAAGACAAATTTTTTTGCAACCCTAATTATTTCCCTGAAAAATATTCCACTGCATTCTTGAAAATCTGAAGATTCTCGGTCCATTCCGGGATTTCTTTGCCTTCGCGAAGAAGTCTTTCTTTTGCCAAAGTGAAGTCTGGACGATTGCTAAACCAAAGCCCTCGTTCTGGATGGGGCATCAATCCCATTATGCGTCCGCTTGAATCACATACAGCGGCAATATCGCGCTGTGCTCCGTTTGGATTTACGGGGAACTTCCCATCGGCGGGAGCACCCTTTTCGTCCACATAGGTGAAGGCGATTTGATCATTTTTTTCCAGTGCATCGAGTCCTTCTTCTGGAAGAAAGAAATTTCCTTCTCCGTGTGCAACGGGAAGAAAAAGTTTGTCGATTCCTTTTGTCCACACGCATTTCTCTGATTGATTTTTCAAATGAACGTATCGGCACACAAACCGGTTAGAAGTGTTTTTGAGCAATCCCGCTTGCCGTTCTCCGTATTTGTCATCTAACGCCGGCACCAATCCAAGTGCCACCAAAACCTGAAACCCATTACAGATCCCGAGCGTCAAAGTGTCTCGTTTCACAAACTCGAGAATTTGTTTCCCAATTCGATCCTGCAAGAGATTTGAAAGGGCTTTCCCTGATCCGGTATGATCTCCGAATGAGAACCCCCCGGGAACAACCAATATCTGTGCTTCTTCAAGCATTTTTGGGCTTTCAATTAAATCAGTTACATGCACATATTTGGCGTCTGCCCCCGCTTGGTTGAAGGCAAATATTGTTTCTGCCTCGGAATTGATTCCGTATCCGCCGAGAACGATTACTGATGGTTTCATTCCTAAAAAGATTTAAAAGTATCGTGATACGCTTTTGACAGCTTCTCTACTGAAAGAGTTTCAAGTCCCGCAATAACCAAATCTGAACCCGCGACTTCTCCAATCTCTGCTGCTTCTGGGAAGAGCTTCTGGAGTTCGTCCACGTTGTGTGGCGCAACTGAAACGAGGAATCGTGATTTTGATTCTGACCAGAGTGCTGTTGGTAAGTCCTCAGAAACTTGCGCCAAATCAATATGCGCTCCGTTTTGTGATGCTATACAAGATTTTGCTAATGCCGTCGCCAATCCTCCCTGCCACACGTGCTGAGATGATGCGAGCAAGCCGCTCTGATGCGCAGTGAACATTCGATCGTAACGATCTTTTGATTCTTCAGCTTTCAAAGCCGGAACAACTGAGTCGTCTAATTCTTTCATATTACTAAATTCCGAACCGCCGAATTCGGCGTTCGTTTCTCCGATGACAAAAATCTTATCTCCGAGTCCTTTCCAGTCGATTGTTTGAACGGCTGTTGCGTCCGGGATCACGCTCAGGGTTGAGATCAAAAGTGTCGGTGGAACAGATATTTTTATTTCATTATCATCTGCATCAAATCCGCGGAAATCGTTGAACATTGAGTCTTTCCCCGAAATGTACGGCGTTCCGTACACCGTTGCCACGTCGTAGCAAGCCTTAGCTGTTTCCACGAGCTGGCCCAAACGATTTGTTTCGTCACTACTACACCAGCAGAAATTGTCCATAATCGCCATGTGGTCTACGTTCGCTCCTGCTGCAACCGCCGCCGCAACTGCGTCATCAATCGTTGCCGCCGCCATTGCGTACGGATTCATATTTGTCATTCGTGGGTTCAGTGCGTGAGATGTCACCACTGCTTTTTTTGATGTTAGAACCGGGCGTGTCACCGCTGCCGATCCATTTACTCGTCCCACTCCTTGAAAAGGTTTAATAACGCTTCCTCCCAAAACCTCATGATCATACTGCTGAGAAATCCATTGATTCGAAGTAATGTTTGGTCGTTTTAGCATTTCGACTAAATCCGAAGCTTCCGCAGAAACAACTGCTGTCGTGCTCAATTCTGATTGCTTCCAATCGGCTTTGAGCTGCTCCCGCGGCCATCCTGTTGCCAAAAAGTTGAGAGAAAGATCGAAGATTGTTTTCCCGTTCCAGAGAATCTTTCCGCGTCCGCTATCAGTAAATTTCCCTAATATTGTTGCCTCCACTCCGTGTTTTTTGAAGATCGCGAGAAACGCGTTTGCTTTGTCATACGGAACAGAAAAGGTCATTCGTTCCTGAGATTCGGAAATCCAAATCTGCCATGGTTCAAGGTTGGGATACTTCAGTGGAACACGTTCCAAATGAACCTCAAATCCTCCCGCCTCATCTCCCAGTTCCCCGATAGTTCCCGAAATTCCCCCCGCTCCACAATCGTGAACTGAGTTGATAAATCCGCCTTCACGGAGATCATAAATAACGGCATCTGATAGTTTTTTCTGAGTAATCGGATCTCCGATTTGTACCGCTGTTGCAGGACTTCCTTCGTCCAATGCTTCTGAACTAAACGTAGCTCCGTGAATCCCGTCCATTCCTACGCGACCTCCGGTAACGATAATTGCGTCGCCGGGTTTGGCTGCCTTTTCGCTTGAATCTGTGCCCTCTAGTATTCGTGGGATCAGTCCGATCGTTCCCGCAAACACAAGAGGTTTTCCGACATATCCGTCGTCAAAATAAGTGAACCCCAGTGGCGTTGGAATCCCTGATTGATTTCCTCCTTCGTTCACTCCTTCTACCACTCCGTCCAAGATTTCTCGTGGCTGAAGAATTGGATTTGATTTATTTCGTCCGCGATAAAGATCGAACTCTTTTCGTGGATCTGCTGTACAAAATCCATATCGGTTAATCACTGGCTTTGATCCACGACCATATCCAATACAATCACGATTCACTCCCACGATTCCTGTCATTGCTCCTCCCAATGGGTCAAGCGCAGAAGGGGAGTTATGTGTTTCCATTTTGTCTGATACAGACCATTCGTCGTCGAATACGATTCCTCCTGAGTTGTCCGAGAAAACTGAAATACAAAAGTCGTCATCTCCTTTCTTTTTACGAATATCTACTGTTGCCTGACGAATAAAGGTTTTGAAAATTCCTCCGTCGTGCTCATTTATGGGATTGGCAAAAATCGTGTGTCGACAGTGCTCTGACCACGTCTGCGCAATTGATTCTAGTTCAATATCGTATGGATTTCGTCCCTCTTCCCGGAAATAATCACGAATCGTGTGCAGGTAGAGAAGTGAAAGCGCCAATGGTCCACGACGCACTCCGTCTGGTCCCGCAATCCCCTTTTTCCCAAGTAATGCGAGTTCTTCGTCTGGGATCTCTAAATCCACTTCCATCGGAGCGGCCGGCCTATGAAGTTTTACTTCGGGAGCGAGAATGTCCATCCCGTTGTCTGCTTGAAATTCCTCTTGTGATTTCACTGAGATTCTCTGAATAAGTGGATTTGCAAATAGTCGACCAATCGCTTGGGCCTGCTCTTCCTTCAATGTTCCTGAAACGTACAAAACTACTGACCCATATGCGTTTTCATGTGGCACATCAAACCCTATTCCAAATTTGTTTTCCATTGATTCCACCACGGTTGATCCCACGTTATCCGTCACCCCGGGGAGAAACCCGATCTCAATAGCCCAATCAAATTCTCGATACACATCCGGCTCGTCAATATTAAATGATTCATACACCGGATTGGTAAGCATTTCGCCAACCCGCTCTTGTTCGGCTGGTTTAAATTTCCGAACAATCGTATATACATCCGTCGTCGCTAAATCCGTAATCAGGAAGCCCGCGGCCTGAATTTTTGTTTGAAAACTCGCTGCGCGGTTATCCTGCACGGTATTCTCGATCTCGATGCGAAAGGCGTTCATAAACGGAGGGAAAGTACGCCCGTAGTGTAGTCATTTTGATATTTTTGGCAATGAAAAATGTCTCCAACTGCCACGCCAAAAATATATTAAAAAAAGATGCGCAAGTTAGACCTGCGCATCAATATAAAGTCACCGATACTTCCCAATTTAACGCATCTGCTATCCAATTACGATGACCTTGTAGCCTCCAGGCGGAGGCGAAAAAAGCGGAAGGAAACCCAATTAAAAAGAAGTTATAAAAAACTCTTTCGTTTTTAAGAACGTATACATGTCCATGAACACAAGCCTCGACTCGCGAAACTTATGATCATGGACAAAAAGGAATATATGGTGACAAAGAACCGCTTCCGAGCCGAAGGAATCACAAGTGATGTCCGTGCAACTACGATGAAGCTACATATTGTCTAATTGTTTTGTGACAAAATGTCAAGAGCTTCTTTTGCAAAACGGTTATTCTGCGCGTTGAAATAAAATTTCTGCTTCGCCAACTTTCTCCCCGTCTCCAATCATTTTCCACATCTTCGGTGCAGCTTCTGGGAGCAACGTCTCGGACATTTTCGCAATCGTCTCCAGGTGAAGCAAGAGTCGAGCAAAGACCTGTGTTGCCACTTCCGGATCCACCTTAAATAGCTTCCACGGCTCCTTTTCGTTTAATAATAAATTCGCCTTATTCATTTCATGAAACATTTCTTCAATTGCTGCTCGCAACGATTTATCTTCCATAAATTGATGAAACAGCGCCATATCATTTTCAACAGCCTGTCTTTCTTTTGCCATCGTTACCCATTCTCCTTTTTCTGAATTCATTGGGTCCCATGCGGGCTTCTTCCCTTCTAAAAACTTATGAATCAGAACGGTCACTCTATTAAAAAGATTCCCGATTCCTCCCGCTAATTTTTTATTATACAGGTCGTGAAACTGTTCTTGGGAAAAATCTCCATCGTTCCCAAACTCAAACGAAGAAAGCAGACCAAGTCGCACTCCATCGTTTCCATATTTCATCGCCAAATCAAGAGGAGAAATCACGTTCCCAAGAGACTTGCTCATCTTCTCTCCATCAACAGTAAAAAACCCATGCGCGTATTCTTCTGCGGGCGTAGAAATCCCTGCCGACATCAGCATCGCCGGCCAAATCACACAGTGAAATCGTGTAATGTCTTTCCCCAGTAAATGAAGCGTATTGTCCCAAAACTCTTCACTCGGACAGGCTGATCGATAATTAATGAGCGCGTCAAACCATACATAAATTTTGTGACTTTTGTCCCAGGGAAGAGGAATCCCGAACTCGGCATTTTCACGACTAATAGAAATGTCTTCAAGTCCGGACTTGATAAAAGAAAGCACTTCGTTGCGACGCTTTTCTGGTTCGAGAAGCTTTGGGTTTTTCTCAAATAATTCCAACAACTGGTCCTGATATTTCGAAAGCCGAAAGAAATAGTTGTCTTCTTCAACCCTATTCGGCGCCTTCTTGTGATGCGGACAATGCCCGTTTTCATCAACCTCTGAAGCCTTCAGGAACGCTTCGCACCCCGTACAATATAATCCCTCATATTTCCCTTTATAAATATCTCCTTTCCCATGAATCGTGGTCAAAATTTCATGCACTGTTTCATGGTGTCGTTCTTCGGTTGTACGAATGAAATCATCAAAATCTATACCGATTTCTTCCCATGTTTCTTTCCACCGTGCAGCAATGGCGTCCAAATATGGCATAACTTCTTCTCCTGCTGCCGCCGCGGCGTCTACTGTTTTCTGGGAATTTTCATCTGTTCCCGTAAGGAAAAATACGTTTTCTTTCCCCAGCTTCTGTCGCCAATAACGAGCCAATGTGTCGGCTGCAAGCGTACAATAGGCGTGTCCAATATGTGGCACATCGTTTACATAATAAATTGGAGTCGTTATAAATTTTTTCATTCTCATTTTTTTACAAAACCCCCGGTTCTTACGTCCGGAATCATTTGTTTTACAGGCAAAAGAATGCCCCATGACGAAAAAGATGTCAATTCTTTGATGCTGTGACAAAAAGACGTTTCTCTCTATAAAATATCTCGCCAAAACACCAATTATTCCGCCTTATCGACCAAGATATATCCATATCCTCGTACTGTTTGAAGCATTTTAGCGTCATCTCCTAGCTTTTTTCGAATGGCACGAATATGCACGTCCACGACATTTGATCGCATGTCTAATATGTCGCCCCATACTCGTTCACTGAGGTCTGCTCGAGAAATAACAATGTTTTTGCTCGATAAAAAGGCAAAAAGCATTTGAAATTCTCTTTTGGAAATCGGAAGCAATTCCTGCCGCGAATGGACTTCTTTTTTCTCAAGATTCATTACGATTGGTCCACACGCTAATATATTGTGTTTCTTTTCAAGCCGACGACGCATCAATGCTCTTGTCCGTGCCACGAACTCTGAAAGTGAAAAATTTTTTACTAAATAATCATCTGCCCCGAGATCCAATCCGCGAATTCTGTCCTCTACCCGACCATACGCCGAAACGATAAGTACGAGCGAGGTATTCCCCGCCGCTCTTAAGTGACGCAAAAGCGATAACCCCGACATCCCTGGCAATCCAAGATCCAATATCACGAGGTCGAAGCTTTGTTCTTTTGCAATACTCAATGCTTTCTCTCCGGAATGGGCAACGACACAATCAAATTTTTCCCCACGCAAGGCCTGCTCCATCAAAGACGCCATTCTGGGATCATCATCGACAATAAGGGCTCTCATAGTTTTCTCTTTTACGAATTAATCCATGCTCTCTCTTTTGCATCAAAACCATAGCATGCTTAGATTAAATTTTAATGAAAAATTCCACTTATTTTCAAAAAAAATAAAAAGTTGCCGATAAACATTGAAATAACTACCATAAAAGCAGAATGCAGCTTCAGAAAACTGGCTTTCAAAAATCATCATTTCTTTTCCTTTCTCAAAATTTACGAAAACTCGCTTTTGAGGACAAGGTTTCATTATATGCTCACCTGGGGACACTCATTGCTTGTTTTTTTCCTTGGGCATCACTCAATCCTCTGTACGGTCCCGTGGTATTCATGAATGCTTTTTCTGGTGCCTCCTGGCTTATCGGATCGATTGTCTTTTGTCTTTCTCTTTTTTCTGTTGCCATCTTTGTAGATGAATTGCTAGAAAAAAAGCTCCTTCAGTTTCGTCTCCCTCGAACAACTATTCTGGGGGCGATGAGCGGTCAATCCCTTTTGTTACAGCTTTGCGCGTGGTCTGTACTATATTCGGTTGGTGCAGGATATGCTGGTATAGAATTCCGCTTCGGCCTTGCTGCTTGTTTATTGTTACAAATTGTGGCACTTGTCGCTGCCTGGCTCAAAGAACGGTCATCAAAGAAAGAAGAGGCGAAAGAGTTTTTTCAGTTGCCAACTCATCAAAAATCAGGAGAATCCTCTACGCATCCCCACCAATAATGACTGACTCCAATTCCTTTCTTCACGAAGCACAACAGGCTGGCCGCGCAAGCGGAAAGCTCGAAATTGATAATCTCGATGAGGCCATTGGCGCCATCACACACATTATTGATGAAGACGTAGCAACTCAATACAAAGAAACAGAAGAAGAGGCTTGGCCACGCGCAACCATGACTGTGTACTGTCACGATTGCCGAGCTATTGTTCCTGCGGGAATTGGAAAGACGCTTCGGGGAAATGCTCGAACTGTATGTGGAAATTGTCATAGCAAAAAAATATCTATGGGCCGAGAAGAGGCGCTTCGGAGTTTTTATCATCTTGCCAAGGCAGAAGACAAGGAATAATCGTTTTCTTTCAGGAAAACATACACCGAAAACAAATAAGATAGAGCGCTTATAGAGCGTGTTTCAAATTTTGTTAAAAAAAGTTTTGACACATGTGTATGCACTGCGTATGCTTCTGTGTGCATGAACAAAAATACACAATCGTTAACGCCAAAAGAACAAGACGCTCTCCTTGAATCAAGACAGGCAACGCGTCTTCTTGGTAGATTTCCTTCTGTCCGGGAACTTATGATTGCTATGGAATACCGATCTCCACGATCTGCGGCTGTTCTTCTTGAGCGGCTCGAAAAAAAAGGGTATTTAGAGCGAGACAAGTTCAATCGTCTTCGTGTTTCCCCTGAACCAGAGCTATCCATTGCCGCTGACACTATAGATATTCCTGTTGTGGGAAGTGTTTGCTGTGGGACTCCTGATTGGGCAGAGCAAAACATTGAAAGTTACGTAAAAGTAAGTACGCGAATCGCTCCACGTGATCGACAACACTTTTTTCTCCGTGCAAAAGGAGATTCTATGAATGAGGCGGGGATTGAACACTCCGATCTTGTTCTCGTTCGAGTGCAGGGATCTGCAAGCGAGGGCGATCGAGTAGTGGCACTCATTGATGACGAGGCCACTATAAAAGAATTCCGTCGCCGAGGAGATGTTGTTGTTCTTATGCCTCGATCAACAAATCCAAATCATCAGCCAATTCTTGTTTCTGACCAGCTTCATATTCAGGGCGTGGTCGTTACGGCAATTCCAACTTTGTAATTTTTTAAATACACACAAATGACCTATTCCGCTCCAAAAAGAAGAGACATTCGAGTTCGATCAACTCAAAAAATATTACAACCCGTCTCTGGCAATACACACGTTCATCCGACGGAACAACAGCAATATGAAATGAACTTTGATGTTTCTTCCACTGTTCATTTGCGTACATCGCTACAACAAGAAAATAAAACTTCTTTAAGCGATTTAATAAACAGCTAAAGATCTCTCTTGTAAAATTTAACACTCATATAAAATGGCAACAGTAGACCCAAAAAAAGCAGCTCTTCAATCAGCTCTCACCCAGATTGAAAAAAATTTCGGGAAAGGCGCTATTATGCGCATGGGAGACCACGATCGCCCAAAAATTGAAACCGTTAGTTCTGGTGCAACATCCATTGATTTAGCCCTTGGTGGAGGATGGCCCCGGGGTCGTGTTGTAGAAATATATGGACCAGAAAGCTCGGGAAAAACAACTCTTTGTCTTCACGCGGCAGCAGAATTTCAAAAAAAAGGTGGCACTGTTGCCTTTGTAGATGCTGAGCACGCACTCGATCCTGCTTATGCTGAAAAGGTAGGGATAAATGTAGACGATCTCCTTCTTTCCCAACCAGATTCCGGGGAACAGGCCCTTGAAATTGTAGAAGCGCTTGTGCGTTCTGGTGCCGTAGATCTTATTGTGATTGACTCTGTTGCCGCTCTTACTCCGCGTGCAGAAATTGAGGGAGCTATGGGTGACGCACAAATGGGGCTCCAGGCTCGACTCATGAGCCAGGCCCTCCGGAAGCTCACAGGAATTACTAGCAAAACAAATACGACGATTATTTTTATCAATCAGATCCGTATGAAAATTGGGGTTATGTTTGGAAATCCTGAAACCACAACAGGGGGAAACGCGCTAAAGTTCTATGCCTCACTCCGTGTAGAAGTGCGAAAGGGAGGGAAAATTGAATCAGGAACAGGTGACGAAAAAGAGGCCCACGGAAATATCATGCGCGTTAAGGTCGTAAAAAATAAAGTAGCTCCCCCGTTTCGTACCGCAGAAGTTGATATTATGTTCAATGAGGGGATTTCCAAGACTTCAGATCTCCTTGAAATCGCTGTGCGATATGAGGTTATAGAAAAATCTGGGGCATTCTATTCTTATGGAGAGGTCAAACTTGGACAGGGGAAACAAAAGGCCGTTGAGTTCTTAAAAGAAAACCCAAAGGTGGTAAAAGAAATTGATGCCATCCTGCGCAAAAAGTTTGAGAAAAAATAATATAGATCCCAAATAAATGAAATTCTCCTGAGTTCTTGGGGGAATTTCTTTTGCGTTAGACGAAAAAACCTGTGTACACTGGGGTACAACTTTCTCTAAGATATTATGTTTGAACTTTCACCGCTTCCGTTTGAAAAAGATGCCTTCGAGCCACATATTTCCGCTCGCACATTTGAATTCCATCACGGGAAACATCATGACGGATATGTAACAAAGGTAAATGCTATGACCGAGGGAACCCCCCAGTCCGACTGGTCTCTTGAGCAAATTATCACTGATCCACACACTGATGCTGGATTATTTAACAATGCCGCACAGGCATGGAACCATGAGTTCTTTTGGAATTGTTTATCTCCACAAAAAATGGCGCCTCTCGGAGATATCGCAGACATGATCGCTTTGCAGTGGGGTGATTTTGAATCTTTTTCCGAAGAATTTGTAAAAGCCGGCGCCGGACAATTTGGGGCTGGATGGGTGTGGCTCGTACACAATGGCGAGGAACTAGAAATTCGCGCAACGGCAAATGCAGAAACGCCATTGACTAATGGTGCACGCCCTCTTTTGGTTTGTGATGTTTGGGAGCACGCCTATTATCTCGACTACCAAAATCGTAGACCTGATTTCTTAAAGGTTTTCATTGAGGAATTGGCAAATTGGGAATGGGCCAATCAGCAGCTCAATTAGGCGCTGATATTAATACCGTTGCTCCTTTCTTTTTTTAAGGATTTCTCTTGACAAACAATGTTATTGGTGCAAAAAAAGAAGATGATGGATGTTTTAAAAAAGAGGGAGCGCCTAGCCGAAACAAGCTCGCAACGTGCAGAGCGTATCCGTCTTAACGTAACCGCGGTAGCGACGGTTGTTGTGCTGACGGCGTGGCTGGTGGGACTAATAGCGGGGGGCTCTTCTGATCGCCCCACTTCTGTAACCACCAAAGAAGTTCCACCCGAGACAACTTTACCTATCTCCCCTTTCTCAGACACAGAAAAAAATACGCCGAAATGCGACTCCTCCATCTCTGCAGACTCTTCTCGGCAAGGTAACTACTTTTCCAAAAAATCAATCCTCGGGGATTCTTCCCCAGAATAATTCTTTATTTAACTCGCTCTTTTGCTTTTTCCTCTAGAAACACCCGAGCAATTCCCGCATCGATCATTTTCTCCCAGCAGCTTTCACAACACCACCAGTGACCCCACAGGTATAAATCTGCTCCCCCGGCATCATGCCCATTTTTTTTGACGTCCCGAAGAGCTTGTTGCTCTGCGTGAAATTTTGGCGAACAGCCATAACATGTCCAATACCCTTTTCCTGATGGTACAGAAAAAATCCCTCTCAGTCCTTTTCGCACACAACCAATCTGTTTGTGGAAAAGAGAATGATTTGCGCCTCGTCCTATAATTGCGCCCTCTTTCACCACAACCGCTCCCGTCGGATGACCTCGGTCCGTAGACAAAACTTCGGATGATTTTCGTGCCTCAACCATAAATTCGTCCTCTGCAGAAACATATAAAATGTCCCACCCCAGTGGTAAATATGGCAATTCTTTCGTTTTCATTATTTTTGTTTTTTCAGCTGCCCTAGCTGCCCCGTTCGTATCAACTCCAGTTCCTCGTCCGCGTCACATTTTCCGTCTAGTCCATTTGCTTTTGCTCCTTCATATTTTGCCGGTTGGGCACCATGACGCATTGCGTCTTCTTTTTGCAAGCTGCTAGCAAGTTTCTGAAACACGATCTGACAAACCCGTTCTCCTGGATAAATACGAATTATTTGTGATGTTGTTTTATTTAAAATAGGGATCATTAAGTGCCCCGAATAATGGGCGTCTACGATTCCCGTGAGATCGACTGAAAGTCCTCGACGATTTACTGAACTTCGTGGATATAGCACGCCCATTAAATCATCTGATCGCAAAGATACTTTTTCAAGGGTGCTCGCAATTACTGATTCCCCGGGCGCAAGCTCGAAGAACTGTCCCGGCTCCAACTCAATTTTTTCAAAATTATCCGCCACGCTTTGTGTTACGTCTACAGTCAAAACTTCTCGCCCTCTGTCTGTAATCTTCCAGATTTTCGGTAAATAAAAGGTTGTCCCTAGTCGCAGATCTACGGCGTGCGGCTGATCTTGATATTTATCTAGCGTTGGCTCAAAAATTAATTTTTCCTCGGCGATAAGTTTCCCGATTTCGTGTCGTGTTAAAATCATTTTTTCACAGAATACCAAAGTGCGAGCGTATTTTCCCCGATTTTTTCAAATTTTTCAAGAGACAATTCTAAATCCATCTCCGGCGCAAAAACTCCCAGCCCCGAACCAAATACCAGTGGAGAAACCGTCACAATCAGTTCGTCTATCAATCTCTCTTGGGCAAAAAGCGAGTTTATCGTTGTCCCTCCTGCCAGAACCGGATTCTCAAGTCCCAGGGATTGCAGTTTTTTCAAAATGCTTTGCGGGCAGAGAGATGTAAATACCAGGTTTTCTTCCTTTTCGTCCCATTCTCCGGCGTCTCGTGACATAACAACCGAAAGACGCCCAGGCAAAACTCCTGGCAAGGTTTCGAAAGTTGTTCTCCCAAAAATCATCACTCCTGATTCTTTTGTTCGTGCACGAAAAAACTTCTTATCCGCTGACTCTGTCCAGTCGGGAAAGTGGTTCGAATCTTTTGCAATTCGACCATCTAGCGTCTGTGCCATTAAGAGTGAAACTTTCATCAGCCGCACCGTAGCAGAAAAGTTGATTTTCCCAAAAATTTCCGGCACCGTATGAACGATGACAACCCTTTCTCCCGCTCTCAAAAAAAAACTTCTGCAATTTCAGCGCAGCGAACGCACTGAAGCAATTGTATACGAACGTCTTGCCTGCTTGGCAAAGGGAGAAAATAATAAAAAACTTCTGAAGCAAATTGCTGCCGATGAACTCCGTCATGCAGAATTTTGGCGCGAAGCGGCTGGAGGAGAACAGACAAATGGTAACCTCTTTCGTGCTCGTTGGTGGAGTTTCATTGCTCGCGTCTTTGGGATTACCTTCGGACTCCGTCTTATGGAAAAAGGCGAAGAACATGCGCAAAAGATCTATGCCGGCGTAAGCAAATCTGTCCCGGGTGTTGATGCCGTTATTGCGGATGAGGAAGCACACGAACAAAAACTTATCGGACTATTGGATGAAAAAAAACTAGAGTACGTCGGCTCTATTGTTTTGGGATTAAATGACGCGCTCGTTGAACTGACGGGGGCGTTAGCCGGATTCTCTTTCGCGCTTCAAAATACCCGCCTCATCGCTCTTCTCGGAGTTATCACTGGTGTCGCGGCAACCCTATCCATGGCCGCAAGCGAATATTTGGCCAATCGGGCCGAGGGAAATAGCGATGCGTTTACCGCTTCTCTCTATACGGGAGTCGCATATTTAATTACTGTTATCCTTTTGGTCGCCCCTTATTTCGTGTTTAAAAATTATCTCCACGCCCTCGGAACGATGCTCGTCGTCGTTGTCGCAGTAATTGCCATATTTACCTTTTATCTCTCTGTGGCGAAGAATGAAAAATTCTGGCACCGCTTCGGAGAGATGGCTCTCATTAGCCTTGGTGTTGCCGCATTATCCTTCGGGATTGGGGTTGCCGCACGGTTGTGGCTCGGAATTGAGGTTTAAAAAGTAAAAAGCCCCACTTGTAAAATGGAGGCTTGGTTTTGTTTTGGGGAGCACTAACTAGTCTATGATTTTTAATATTCTCCCCCATTCCTCCTTGGGATAGGCGGACACCGCATCATAAAAGGATGCATTGCCCGCAAGGAAGGAGCTGAAGTCTTCCCACTCTTCTTTCTTCGTGTCAGCCGGAATCTCGTAATAGTAAAGATCAACTCCGTCCGCCTCCATGTTCTTCCGCAGCAAGAGGATTTCTCCTTCTTCCAATTGGGCCAAAATTTCCGATAATGAAGGAATTTCTGTTTCCCTATCCCTGCGAAAAAACAGTTCCCGTAACAAGCTTCTTTGAAATGGCGAGGGGTCCGTGCGTCGCCAAAAAACAACTCTTTCTCTTCTCATAATGTGAATATTTTTATAAGAAAGTTCTCCTGAAAACAAAAAGATCTTGGTCGAACCAAGGATCTTTCCTTTTGGGGAACCTCCTTGGTTACATGCTCCCTTTTTAGAGAGTTTTTATTTTTTGTCAACCAGTAATCTGCCCCCGGGATACCCGTCGTTCATACTCACTCCTTCGCCCTCATGTCGACTCTTTTTGTGTTTCTTCTCTCTACCTGCTCGCTTTTCTGTAAAGCTGCAAAAACACTTCTTTTGAAAGCTTGTGTTCTTTGAGTTCTTCTTCTATTTGGTCTCGCGCTGCCCCCTGTGCAATTCTTTCTTTTATCCACTCCGCTAGCTGCTCTTCATATCCGCTTTGTAAAACGATTCCGTGAGACTGCCTGCTGCCGTCTGTGGACCCCATTTTCCATATCGCCCAAACGTTAGCAGGGGGAACAAGCTGGAGATAGGCAAGATAGCTGGGTTTCCCGCAATAACTAGCCACTCTCACCCAGAAGAAAAGTTTAAATGCCACGAATACAATGAATAGAGGGCCAATGGGATTCTCGGGGAAAAGGAAAAGCACCCCCACGGCAGAGGCAATTGCCGTTAACCAAAAAAGAAACCCCAGGCCTACCCGCCCGCCGAGGATTAAAATGTTACAAAAGGGGAAATACATAAAAATGCTGTCCGCTTTTAATCCAATCAATATTCTTATTGTGCCAAGCCAGTAAATCCCTCCCAAGATCCACCATATCCAATCCGTTCCTTCCATTTTTTAATTTTTTATAAAACAGTCGACACTCTTCCAACGATTCCTGCGGATTATACTTCCTTCTTCGCGCTCGTGTCCACTATTTTTGTGTTTCTTCTGCCTCCTCTGTCGCTCTTTTATAAAGCGCCAAAAACGCGGCTTCTGAAAGACTATAATCTTTGAGCTGTTCTCTCATTTTATTTTGTCCTACCCCTTGCGCGATGCTTTCCTTCATCCACTGCACCACCCTCACTTCATAATCTCTTCGCAAAACTTTCTCGTGACCGTGCTTCTCTCTAACGATTGAGCCCATTTCCCAAATTGCCCAAAGGTTAACAATCGGAATAAGTTGAAGGTAGGCAAGATACGTTGGCTTTTTACAAAAATTTGCCACTCTTACCAAAAACAAAAGCGCAAACACTGCCCCAATAATGACTGGACCCCAGGTGGTAGCGAATAAATTTGCCGGGAAAAGATAAACTATCCCCAAAGAGGAGGCGATTGCTATTAGCCAAAAAATAATCCCAAACCCCGCCCTTCTCCCGAGCATCAAAAGGTTAAAAAGAGGAAGATACATAAAAATACTACTTGCCCCTAGATTAATCAATATTCTAATGGTCCCCAGCCAATAAATCCCCACTATCGCGATCACTCCCCACGATATACATTGTGTTGTTTCCATTTTTTATTGTATTAATTATAAAACAATAGACATTCTCCCTAGTGACTCTTGTGGTTCGTATTTTGACTTCAGTTGTTCAAAACACTCCCGTACCAATTCCTCCGAGTCGTCGTCTCCTTTTTCTGCTCTATCAAAAGCATTTTTTGGACACTTAAAAGGAATAACTCCTGACAAACATTCGCGAGCAATAATCTCTTTTGCTTGATCGAAATGAATGTCGTAAATATGTGCGTTAGATATTGAAATCGTGAGAAACCCAACCCCGGCGCCCAGTTTTTCTGCGAGAAAATGCGCCAACAGAGCAAACCCCGCCGTATCATGCGGGTTCCCGAGCATCATGTCATTTGATCGAATCACCAGATGAAGATGCAGCTTCCCTCCAATAATTTGTACCGTAAAAGTATATGGGCACGGAACATTCTTCTTTTTTGTTCCGCTTGATAATCCGTCATCTGCCGGATCCCACATAAGGATTACTCCGTGTCGAGAGCTTGGGTCTTTGGACAAAAGTTGTACCAATCCGTCCACTTGATCGCGACCAAAGTGCTTCCTCCATCTATATCCATACGCCGACTCCACGCAGTTGTTTTCTTCTGCAAAGTCATCCCATATTTTTGTGAATTTCTGCAAAAACTCAAGGTTCTTTCCTCCCATAAGAAACCATACTTGTTCGGCAATAAAAACTTTTAACGGGATTTTTCTTAGAGTAAGCAAGGGAAATCCTTTCGCTAAATCAAACTTCATCGTCATCCCCGGAAGAGATTTACACACGTGTCCCGTGCGCTCGTTCACCTCTTCAAAGCCATGCTCCATGATCTCTCTAAGCAATTTCTGATACTGCACATCAAATTGATTTTTCATCATCCTCATTTTGACGTAGAATCCTGGCGATGACAACTCAAAAAATCACCGGAGACGAAACAATTGGAGAAATCATGATGATGAAGTCCTCTGCGGGAGAAATCCTTTTTGATGCGGGCCTTGGGTGTGCCATGTGCCCCCATGCACAAGTGGAAAGCCTAAAGGAGGGGTGTATGGCCCACGGATTTGATGACGAAGAAACAACATGCCTTATTCATGACCTTAATAACGCCGAATGAAAACAATCTTCCTCGCCGCCGGGAAAAGCAGTCGCATGGAGCCCCTTTCTGATAAAAATTTTTTAGAGTTTTGTGGCGAACCTCTTCTTATAAAATTACTGAAAAACGCCGAAAATGGTGGGCTTAAAAATTTCATAATTGTTGCAAACAAGGAAAATAGAGAAAAAATTGAAAACACCTTGCAAAAATTTTCTTTTACGGCTGATGTAGTGATTCAAGAGGAACAAAAAGAGGGAATGGCGGGAGGCGTTTTGACGGGATTGCAAGCATGTGACCCCGAGGAAGAAGTGGTTTTGCTTGGAGGAAATGACGCAATTGACCCCGCTATTTATAAAGAGCTCTTAAGTGTTGGGGGAAAGGCTGATGGTGCTCTTGTAGCAAAATCCATTGATAAATATTTCCCGGGTGGGTATTTGCAAATAACTGGTAAAAAAATAACGACAATAATTGAGAAACCCGGAGAAGGAAATGAGACATCGAGTTTGGTGAATATTGTTGCCCATTATTTTAAAAAATGTGGAGACCTAAAAGGAAAACTGATCGCTCTTGATCTTTTGAAGTCTGGGGACGCATATGAACAAGCACTCCAGGTGTTGCTTGAAACGCGAGAGTTTCATGTGGTTGAGTATGCTGGTGAATGGCACGCAATAAAGTACCCACATCATGTTTTAGAAATGCAGGAGTATTGGCTCTCCCTGCTGCCAAAAGAAAACGAGATTCATCCCTCTGTTGTAATTTCTGACACGGCGCGTATTCATGGTGAGCAAGTATATATAAAAGAGGGGGTTAAGATTTTTGATAACGCGGTTGTGTGTGGCCCCTGTTTTATAGGGAAAAATTCTGTTATCGGAAACAACGCCCTTGTTCGTGAATCAAATATTGGGGAAAAAAACGAAATTGGGTTTTGCAGTGAGATTGCAAGAAGTTTTTTGTCTCAAGGCGCGTCGGCACATCACGCGTACATTGGAGACTCTATTATTGATAAAAATGTAAATTTTGGAGCATTTTCTTGTACCGCAAACCTCCGGTTGGACAAAAAAGATGTAAAATATCTCATAAAAGAAGAGCGTGTAAGCTCCGGGAGAACGAAGCTGGGGGCTATTATCGGAGAAGGTTCGCAGATAGGAATTCATGCGATGTTAATGCCTGGGTGCAAGATTGACGCAAATAGTTTTATAGCGCCAGGAGTTGTTCAAAAGTGATGAGTTTTGCTCTTTTTGTAATAAAAAAAGAAAACACATATTCACATAAAAGTTTTATTTTTAATGAAATTGTTTTTTACAACGAGGTGGTATTATTTTTTAATAAACCATAAAAAGAATTATTTATTAACCTTGTTCACACAAGTTTTCCACAATTTTAAAACTTACACAGAAACTTTTTTCATTTCATATTTTATTAGCTCTATATATAGAAAAACTAAGAATACTTTTTTTAATAATTTATTAAATTTATCCATTTTTATACTTCACAAATAATAAGTAAAACTACTCCTTTCGCTTTAATTAAATATTTCTACATCTTTTCTCTAATATTAACTATTTATATATATTAATTAATAACTAATAAAGTAAGAGAGGATTGTTGATTGTTTTTTATTCTTTAAAATTATTTTCTTACAAGAAACTTAGATATGAATATTTTTTACATATCAAAAAAAAGTCCAAAAAAAGTTGACGAACGATGTGAATTTCATAATATCGCGAAGCAAATTAGCTTGATATACATTACATTCAAGCAATTCTCCGAAAAAAAAGGCGCCCCAGAGCGGATTTCGCCTTATTTGAGGACACTTCATTTTCTCTTTTTATTCACATTATATGAAGAAAGATTTTACACCGGCATTCGAGTCTGAAAAAGAATTTCACGCAATATCACTCTCTATAGCATCACCAGAAGACATACTTTCTTGGTCTCATGGAGAAGTAACAAAACCAGAAACAATTAATTATCGAACCCAAAAACCAGAAGCAGATGGTTTGTTTTGTGAAAAAATATTTGGACCAGTAAAAAATTGGGAATGTGCGTGTGGGAAATATAAACGAATTCGTTATAAAGGAATTGTGTGTGAGAAATGTGGAGTAGAGGTGATTCATTCTTCTGTTCGTCGTGAACGAATGGGACATATTAAATTAGCTGTTCCAGTAACTCATCCTTGGTTCTTGCGATCAACTCCATCAAAAATAGGACTTCTTTTGAATTTACCAGTTAGAAAACTAGAATTAGTGGTTTATTTTGCGGCATATATTGTTGTAGAAGTAGACGATGAAGCACAGGTAGAAGAAGTATTAAAACTAGAACAAGAATATAAGAAAATTATAGAAACACTAAAAGAAGAAAATGCCACGGCGATAAAAGCAGCGAAGTCGGCGGTGAAGAAAAATGAGATGTCAGAGAAAGAATATAGTGAATTTGAAGTAGAATTGGTACAAAAGCTAGAAGAAGTGTCTGAGAATTTCAAGCTAGCAAAAGAAGAGTTGAAAATAATTAAAGTTGGAGAAGTTCTTTCAGAAATTCAGTATAGAGAAATTTCTATGAAATTTGGACACGTGTTCCGCGCAGGAATTGGAGCAGATGCTATTCGTGAAATTATTCAACACATAAATCTTCCTAAATTTGTTGAGGAGTTGGTTGGAGAACTTAAAAATTCAACAGGGCAGAAACAGAAAAAATTAGTAAAACGAATCAAGTTAGTGAAATCACTAATAAAAAACAAAACAAAGCCAGAATGGATGATTATGACAGTTATTCCTGTTATTTCTCCGGACCTACGTCCAATGGTTCAGCTAGACGGAGGGCGTTTCGCTACATCAGACTTAAATGATTTATATCGACGAGTTATTAATAGAAATGCTCGTTTGAAAAAATTAATACAACTTGGGGCACCAGAAATTATTTGTCGAAACGAAAAACGAATGCTTCAGGAAGCAGTTGATATTTTGATATCAAATTCTTCTCGATCAACTCGATCAGGGATGAATTACACACAACGAAGAAAACTAAAATCGTTGTCAGATATGTTGAAGGGAAAACAGGGGCGTTTTCGCCAAAACCTTCTTGGAAAACGTGTAGATTACTCAGGACGATCAGTAATTGTAGTAGGACCAACGCTAGAACTTAATGAATGTGGTTTGCCGAAAAAAATTACCCTTGAGCTTTTTAAGCCATTCGTAATCGCAAAACTTATTGAATTCGAATTAGCGTTCAATGTGAAATCAGCAGAAAAGATGATTCGAGAAGGAGAATCGGTGGTATGGGACATATTAGCGGAAGTAATTGAGGGGAAATATGTGCTCTTGAATCGTGCTCCGACATTGCACCGACTAGGAATACAGGCCTTTCGTCCACGTCTTGTGGAAGGAAAAGCAATCCGATTACATCCATTGGTGTGTGCAGCATATAATGCGGACTTCGATGGTGATCAAATGGCAGTATATCTTCCGCTTTCAAAACTGGCACAGGAAGAGGCTCGCGACATTATGTGTTCGTCAAAAAACCTTCTCAAGCCTTCTTCGGGAGACCCAATTATTAATCCCTCACAAGACATGGTGTTGGGGTGTTACTTTTTGACACAGGAATTTGAAGGGAAACCAGGAAGCGGGAAATCCTTTGTGTCGGCAGAAGAAGCAATT
Organism: uncultured Candidatus Peribacteria bacterium; assembly: GCA_964526665.1. GTDB lineage: Bacteria > Patescibacteriota > Gracilibacteria > UBA4473 > UBA4473 > M50B91. The sequence continues at coordinate 123,372 of CAZGJL010000001.1, forward strand.
TTGGCATATGATGCAGGGAAAATACACCTACAAGCCCCTATTAAAGCTCGTACAGAAAACGGAACATTGGACACAACGGTAGGGCGATTAATTTTCAACGAAATTATTCCATCAGAAATTGGGTATCAAAACAAATCGTTTGGGAAAAAAGAGCTCAGTACTCTTTTGGCAGAAACATTCTTGAAATCAACAGTAGAGGCTACAGCAAAATTAGCAGATGATATTAAAGATCTTGGATTTGAATTTGCAACAAAATCAGGGATTTCAATTTCAGCATTTGACCTGTTGGAGTCACCCAAGCGAGATATTGTAATCGACGATGCGAATAAACTTATTTTAACAATTAATAAACACTATCAGCGGGGTCTTTCTACTGACGATGAGCGATATAACAACACGATTAAGCTTTGGTCACGAGTGAAAGTAGAAGTAACAGAAGAAATGATTCTGCAATATGGACCAGAAAACGATATTTTTTATCAGATTAATTCCGGTGCGCGTGGTAACTGGGGACAGGTGACGCAAATCGCGGGAATGAAAGGATTGGTATCAAGTCCATCAGGACGAACAATTGAGCTTCCAATTCGATCAAACCTAAAAAGAGGGTTCTCAATTCTTGAATACTTCAATGCGACGCATGGTGGACGTAAAGGAAAATCAGATACAGCGCTGAAAACAGCGGAGGCGGGATATCTTACCCGACGACTCGTTGACTCAGGACAAGACGTGGTAGTACACGAAGAAGACTGCGGAACAGATATCGGGAAAACTATTTCTCGCGCAGATTCCGCAAGACTAGGAATGGATTTCGAGAGACGTATTCGCGGACGAGCACTTTTGGAAGACGTAAAAGCAAAAGGAAAAGTTCTTCTCAAAAAAGGATCAATTCTTACAAGAGAGGCAATAGATGTTTTAGCAGAAAAACAAATAGAAGAGGTAACAGTTCGATCAGTAATGTACTGTCGAACGAGAAACGGAGTATGTCAGAAATGTTATGGATACGATCTAGGAAACAATAAAGTGGTAGCGTTTGGAACGCCCGTGGGGATTATTGCGGCTCAATCAATTGGTGAGCCAGGAACGCAGCTAACGATGCGTACTTTCCACATGGGAGGAGTTGCCACGGAGGGGCTATCAATGACACAGGGACTGTCTCGTGTGGAAGAACTTCTCGAGGCTCGTTCTCCATCGAATCCAGCACTTCTATCAGAAATTTCAGGAAAAGTTTCCGTTAAGAAAGGGAGAAATGATTCAAAAATTACCATCGACGCAGAAAAAGCAGAAGACGATGAGTATCGATTGCAATACGAGATGGAAGCCGTGGTGGAAAAGGGAGACATCATAAAAGAACGCCAAGTGATCGCTCGTTCAACAGAAACAAAAGACACGATCCGAGCACGATGTGCGGGGAAGGTGCTTTCTACAAACGACGGGATTCTTATTGTTCGACAAGATGAGGCCGCAAAAAAACAATATACTATTTCTTCTCGATCAACAATATTGGTTCATGACGGAGACAGCGTGAAAAAAGGAGACCTTCTTACGAACGGACACATCGATCTTCGTCAGCTAATGGATCTTACTTCGATTGAAAAAGCTCAAGCATACATACTCCATGAGGTGCAGGACATTTACGCATCACAAGGACAAGATATTGACGAGAAACACATTGAGATTATCGTAAAACAAATGGCATCGAAGGTTCGTGTTATTGACTCGGGGGACTCAGACTGGGTTATTGGAGAAATCCATGATGTTATCGAGTGTGAAAGAGAAAACATTGGGTTGCGAAAAAAGAAAAAGAAAGAAGTTCGAGTCGAGCGTCTCTTGTTGGGACTAACTCGTATTGCGCTATGGACAGACTCATGGCTCAGTGCGGCATCTTTCCAGGAGACAATTCGTGCTCTTGTAAACGCTTCTGTTGAGTGTCGTCAAGATACGCTTGACGGATTAAAAGAAAACGTTATCATCGGCCGGCTGATACCGGCGGGAACGGGTTATGCCAGCAGTAGAGCCAAAAAAAAATAGTAAAACTTCAACGCACAAAACATGCCAACAATTAACCAGCTTATTCGAAAAAACCGTACTAGTAAGGTGAAAAAATCAAAATCACCTGCCGTAGGACTGTTATTTAATAGCCTGAAAACACAGATGAAAAGCCTGCCGTCGCCACAGCGACGAGGAGTGTGTATCAAGGTAACAACGATTACTCCAAAAAAACCAAACTCTGCGTTGCGTAAGATCGCACGCGTACGTTTGACGAACGGGCAAGAGATCAACGCCTATATCGGAGGAGAGGGACACAACTTGCAAGAACACAGCGTGGTACTTGTTCGTGGTGGTCGAGTAAAAGACTTGGTTGGAGTACGATATCACGTAGTGCGTGGTACTCTTGACTGCGAAGGAGTAGGAGGACGAAACCAGGCCCGTTCAAAATACGGATCAAAACGTCCTAAAAAATAGACAATTATAATTATTTAACCCCTCGTTCAGATGACTGACGAAAAAGTAGCGGCTGTGGAAGTCGCCTCAGAAATTTCCACAAAAGAAAAGAAAGAAGTAAAGAAAAAAGCCGCTCCAAAGAAGGATCCGGCGGAGAAAAAAGTTTCTCCAAAAAAAGATTCAGCAGAGAAGAAAGAAGCGCCAAAAAAGGAAAAGAAATACGTGAACCCGTTTAATGAAGCAGACCCACTACAGTCAAAACTAGTGAACTGCATCATGAAAGGAGGAAAAAAATCGCTTGCGCGTCGTATTTTGAGTGACACATTCGACGAAATGAATCGTCGTGGTGAAGCAGACCCATTGGCCGTATTTGTGAAAGCATTACAAAAAGCTACGCCAACAATGGAGGTTCGTCCTCGACGTGTTGGAGGATCTATTTACCAGATTCCACTAGAGGTAAGTCCAAAACGACAGGGAAGCTTACCAATTCGATGGATTTTACAGGGAGCACGTTCAAAAAACGGACAACCAATGTACAAGCGACTGGCTTCAGAGCTGATTGACTGTGCAACCGAACAAGGATTCGCGTTCAATAAGCGCGAAGATGTTCACAAGATGGCACAGGCCAATAAGGCATTTGCTCACTTGGCTCGGTATTGATCAAACTTCAATCTACAAACTAGAAACTACAAAAAACCCCGCATTGCGGGGTTTTTTAATATTAAAGTTTGTTCTGGATTACATATTCTCCATTTCCTTTTCAAGAGCATCAATCTCTTTGGAATCGGATTCTCGTAGGTTGCTCTCTGCATCTTGGACAGCCTGCTTGAGAATTTCTTGGAAATCTCCCATTAATTTCTTTTGTGCCTCATCCATAGAGGCTCGAAATTGCTTAATTGCGTCAGCCAGTATTTGATTTTCGTTCATTTTTTATAGGGCTAGACTAATGTTTTTGCGTAGTCATCAAGAGTCATGTTTTCGTCTTGCTCTAAAAAGTGTTTTCCCATAGTTCCCCGTTTCCCCTTTCGCCAGTCATTAAAGTCTCCAGAGTCAATCAAACCAATAGAAGTGGCTATGGCGGCATTAAAATCGATTCCTTTTAATTCCTTAACGGTATAGTTTCGAATATCTTCCCAATCAGACAAGGGGACGTCCATGTCATCGAGAACGCTGTCTCGAGCGTCATTATATTTTTTTTGAGGAGAAAAAGAGAGAACGCCTTGTTTATCAATAGAGAAATTTTTGCTACTTGCCACGGTAGGATACAGTTCGTTGTTTCCGTTTATATAAACGGAACTAGTAGAATCAGAAGCATCAACAACAGTGTGTAAACGATACGCCCCTCCCGGTTGGTCGCTAGAATAGAAACTATTTCCCAGCTTCACTGATTTAATGTATTTCCCATCTGGACTCACTGCAACAATTTCTTTGCTCTTTTCGACAGAGCCATTGTCGGCCTTTTGGTTCGCAGTTTCTTGCTGGGTTTGCGCGTCTGATGATTCCTCGGCACCAGGCCTAAGGAACCAGTCTTTTCCCTGAGCAACTGTTGAATTAAGAAAAGCATCAAGCCTTGCTTTAGTTACTGGTCCAAAAACCCCATCAGATCCCGCTTTCTTAATCGTTTTTTGCATTTCTTTGATACCCTTTAGTCCTCCTTTGTCGATGTCTCCACCAGCGATATACTTTCCATTTTCATCCTTTATATTTGTAATTCCCAATTTTGCAAGAGTGGCTTTGTCGAATCCCGCAAGAAGAGCTTCCCCCGCCGCTCGCATTTGTGTTAGAGCAGGGGGTAGTGCCGCTTCCTCCTCTACTACAGCTTCAGCTTCTTTGTCATTTTCTGCAACTTCTTCAGCAGGAGCGGCGTTTCCTTTTTCTAGAGAAATTCCATATTTGTTAGTAGATTGCGAATTTATATCAAGAGAAATCCCACTGTTGAAGCCCTTGCCTGCGTAAGCAGAATCCAGAATCGGTGTAGTTTTTATATTAACACCAAGCTCTTCAGTTGTATTAAACGGAACCCTAGAGCCCTTGAGGGCGAGAGAAGCTTTTGTTTCAGTCAGGCCCAACTTTTGCTTCCTGCTTTTATCAAGGTTAAATTTGGTCTCCGTACCAAGTGCGGAGTTTTCTTTCTTTCCGGACTCTTCCCCGGGGTCTTTTTCCGCAACATTTAATTTAGACAACTTATCGTGTACCATTTTTTCTGTGGCAGCAGTTCCGTCGATGATAATATTCTCAAACTCGGTTATCTGAACATTGAGCGTTTCCTTTTCCGCTTTTTTGTCAGCCAGTTGTTTGTTTAGTTTTTTAATTGCTCGAGAAGGTTTTTTTTCTTTCCTAATCTCAGCTGCAATTGTCTCGCTAGCAAGCGTTTCTTCTAATCGGCTTATTTTCTTAGAAAGATCGTCTTTTCCTTCGGTTGCTTCTTTTAGATCTTCACCAGCCTTTTGTACAGATTTAATATACGCACCTATAGCAACCTCAAAAGCTTCACGAATAGACTCGGGAAGTTTGGCACCTGGGTTTGCAGCTTCGTACAAGTCATCTATTTTACCTAGAACACTTTCTGTAACATGTTTTGTTTTGTCCAGGATCTCTTCTGTTGTCTTTCCTAGAATATCAAAGACTTCATCGAAGTCCTTGAGGGAGCTCATTTCAATGTCGTTTATTTTATCGACAGTGGAATTGGTTTCGGGCGTGTTTTTGGGAGGCATTTGATTAGTTTTTTAAATAAATCAGGATATCATACCAGGTTTTCACAAAAAAAACAAGCCCTACGGAGCAGGGCTGGTTGAGGATCGAGACCGGTCTCTCCTTTTATTTAAACGAAACTCTCCGGAATCGGATGAGCCAGGCAAAGAGCCTTGATCTCTTCTCGCGCATTTTTCTTCACTTCGTCGTCATCAATGTTATTGAGCACGGCGAGCATGATTTCTGCTACGCGAGCACAATCTTCTTCCATAAATCCACGAGTGGTTGCCGCCGGAGTCCCAAATCGGATTCCAGAAGGATCCATTGGTTTCCGCGGATCGTCGGCAATGGAATTCATATTTAACGTAATACCTACTTCATCAAGCGCTGTTTGTGCGTCTTTTCCTGTTACGCCAAGAGAACCAAACACATCCGCCAAAAGAAGATGGTTTGATGTCCCTCCTCCGAGCAATCGAACGCCTCCTTCGTGGAATACTTTTTCCATCGCTTTCGCATTTTTCAAAATTTGTTGTGCATATTCCTGAAACTGGGGCTTCAGTGCTTCGCCAAAAGCAACGGCCTTCCCGGCAATCAAATGCATGTGTGGCCCACCTTGTAATCCAGGGAACACAGATTTATTGATAGCTTTTGCGTAGTCTTCATTTTCACGAGTAAGAATCATTCCTCCGCGCGGTCCACGCAAGGTTTTGTGTGTTGTGGTTGTGATTACATCAAATCCATAATCAAACGGATTTTTGACCGCTTTCCCGGCAATAAGTCCAGCAATGTGTGCCATGTCAGCGACGGTAATAGCTCCCACTTCTTTGGCAATATCTACAAATTTCTGATAATCAAGCTCTCGTGAATAGGCAGAAAATCCGGCCAAAATCATTTTTGGTTTTTCTCGTAATGCCGTTTCTCGTAGTGCTTCATAATCAATCTCTCCTGTTTCGGGATCTTTCATTCCGTAGCGAACAAAGTTAAAAATCTTCGCCAAATGAGTAACGGGATGTCCGTGCGTGAGATGTCCTCCATGACTGAGATCCATCCCAAGGATGGTGTCCCCCGGCTTGCAGAGAGCAAAGTACATAGCTACATTTGCCGGAGCACCAGAGAGTGGTTGCACATTGGCATATTTACAATTGAAAAGTTTACACGCACGCTCGATAGCGATGCGTTCGACAACGTCAGTATATTCCTGTCCTCCGTAGTAACGACGGCCAGGGTATCCCTCAGAGTATTTATTGGTAAAAACAGAACCATCAGCCTCTAAGACAGCTTTGGACACATAGTTTTCACTCGGGATAAGTTCGAGACCCTCGGTTTCTCGTTTTTCTTCACCACGAATTGCGTCAGCAATTTCGGGATCTTGTTTTTCAATGAATGGGATTAGTTGGGGAGTGCTCATTTTTGGGGAAGTTAAAAGTTTATAAGAAAGAAAGCAGAAACGCCTTCTGCACAAAAAAGCTCAAAACGATTATTAAATTTCTTTTCGCCCTTTTCCAACAGGACGGCGACCACGAATTTGTTTTGAGAAATAGGTCATTTCATTTGGATGGTACTGAGATTTGAGAGAAAATCAATTAAAATTGACAACCCATTGTGTATGTTTTATAAGGACATCAAATGATTGCTATTGAAAAAGCGCTCGCCGCAATTCCCGAGGGGTTTCAAGAAAAGCTCGTCCGGATGAACGAAAAAGAACGAGAAACGGGCCAGAGGGACTTGTCGGAATTTTCGAAAGAAGACTTGGAGTACCTGTCTGGGGCGATTGAACAAATGCAGGGCGAGGTCAAGGAACTCAAAAAACAAGGAGTAATAATGGGCCCCCCGTCGGCAGAATTTTTAGCAGAGGCTGGTCGGCAGCCTTTTTATAAAAGAATTTTGCAACAGTTGTCCAAAAAACGTTGCTGAGCAGACTTCAATCGATGCCACAAAAACGAGTTCGGATTTGTCAATTTGTTGTGAGAATGCTTTTTTATTGTTACAATTCCCTCGTTGTATATTTCTTAAATAAAAAAAATGAATGACAATGTTTTGATTTTGGGAGCAATATTATCCTTGATATTTGCTCAGGTAATAAAACATAAATTGAGAAAAAAAGAAAAAGAAACAAAGGAAATACCCTTAGCAGGGGGAAACAAAGTGGCAGTTTTTGTTGCGGCAATTTTAAATCCAATTGCGGCGGACATTTTCTTTTACTTTGGATGGAAGAAATCTTTTACAAAAATGGCAAAATCAGCAAATAAAATTTGCTGGATTATTTTTGGGGTAGAGGTGGTAGTAGGAATATTATTAGCAATTTTATTTATAAATATGGGGTGGATCGAAGTCCCCGTCGACGCAGTAACATAGAATATAGAGTAGAAATACAAAAAGGGCTCCGATAAGGGGTCTTTTTTATGTAGTAAAACTTGTTAAATTTTTAAAAAACATAAAAATTGTCCTGAACGATTAATTAGGTCAAATGCCACAAAAACGAGTTCGAAACCATGTAAACCCCCTTTCGATTCTCATCGAGCATTCGTTCGAAGGATTTGGAAACGACAAACCAATTTTCGTTGATGTCGGGGCATGCAAGGGAGAATTTTCTGCCGAACTAATGGAAAAGTTCCCAGATCACAATTTCATTCTTTTTGAAATTAGGCGACCGCTTGCCGAAAAATTAGCAGAAAAGTTTGCAGGCCAAAAGAATGTCGTTGTTTTTGACGGAGATGCTGCGCGGAATTTTCAATCAATACTGGGCCCATGTTTGGACCAAGGGGCGATGATTGAGGAAATTTTTGTAAACTTCCCCGATCCATGGTTCAAAGACAGGCACAAAAAGCGAAGATTCATAAATGCGAAACTCTTGCAACAATGTTCGGAGTGGTTGCCACAAGAAACATCTGTTGTTTTTCAAACAGATCAAAAATTTCTCTTTGATGAGACACTGGAGGAGATTTCTGAGACTCCGTATGAGGCGGTAAAATTCTTTGATTCTTCGGCACACGGAATCCCTACACACTGGGAGAAACAGAAGCTTTTGGAGGGAGATGATATTTGGCGAGTTGTTTTCAAAAAAAGACCAGTCTCTTGAGAGACCGGTCTTAAATACAAGCTGGTTGCAAAAACTATTTCGCGATGTTGTCGTAGCGACTTTCTCGCAAAACAGCTACGCGAACTTCTCCAGGATATTCACAAGATTTTTCAATCTTTCGGGCAATCTCAAAGGAGAGCTTTTCGGATTTCAAATCGTCTATTTTTTCTGCGTTTACAAACACGCGGACCTCTCGTCCTGCCTGAATAGCAAACACCTTTTCAACACCATCAAATCCTGTGGCAATGGCCTCAAGTTCTTTGAGTCGTTTGATGTATTTATCCAATGTCTCTCGTCGTGCCCCTGGTCGCGATGCGCTAATAGCATCTGCGGCCTGAAGAATTCGAGCTTCGATTGATTCATAAGGAAAGTCTTCGTGATGAGACTTCATTGCGCTGATGGTCGCCTTGTCTATTCCAAATTTTTCCAGAAGTTCCATGCCAATTACCGCGTGTCCTCCTTCAACCTCATGACTTACGGCTTTTCCTATATCATGCACGAGTCCAGCTCGTTTACAAACCTCAGGATCAGCCCCAGGGATTTGTTCGGCTATTGCTTCTGCAATGTAGGCCACTTCAATAGAGTGTGCTAATACGTTTTGTCCGTATGATGAACGAAAACGAAGCCGCCCAATAAGTTTTAATATTTGTACGGGCAAGCTCGAAATACCAAGGTCTTGTGCCGCCTGTTGTCCGAGTTCTTGTAACATTTTTTCAGAACGGTCTTGTGCTTTTCGCACCATCTCCTCAATTTTTGAAGGATGAATTCGTCCGTCTTTAATTAACGCTTCAAGCGCTACTTTTGCGACATAACGACGGAACTGATCAAAGGATGAAATAGTGATTGTTCCTGGTGTATCATCAATAATTACGTCCACCCCGGTCATTTGTTCAAAAGCATTGATGTTTCGTCCCTCTCGTCCAATAATTTTCCCTTTAAGAGAATCAGATTCGATTTTAACAACACTTACGGTCGCCTCAGAAGTAACAGAGGCAGAATAACGTTGTAGTGCCTGGACAACGATGTTTGAGCCCTCCTCGTCGGCAGTGTCCCGCATAAGATCCACTTTTCGTCGAAGCGTTTCTGCGAGCTCGCCAGAAACCTCTTGTTCAAGACGGTCCATGAGCTCAGTTTTTGCATCTGCGCGAGAAAGCTTAGAGAGTTTTTCTAGCTCGGTGGTTTGTTCATCAAGCTGTTTTCCAAGCTCTTCTTCCTTTTCTTCGAGCTCTCGCTTCCCTTCTTCAAATCGTTCACGAGCAGCCTCTGAGCGTTCCATCTTTTCATCAAGCTGGGCCTCTCTTTTTGTGACACGCTCATCCATCTTGGACTGCATTGTTTCGAGCCGAGTACGCATTTGCTGCTCTTCTCGATGTACATCAGAACGAAGACGTTCTACATGTTTTCGCGCATCACCAAGGACGCGTTCGCTTTCTTTTTGTGCCGTGCCGCGGACTTGTTCTGCTTCACGACGAGCCGAAGACTCAATAGATTTTGCGCGAGGGCGCATGAGAATCCATGAAAGTCCAATTCCTACAACCAATCCCCCAAGAGGAAAGAGTAGTGTGGTTAAATAGTCCATTTTTAATAGGTTAAAAAATCAGAGGAAATGGGATTTCTCGGTGTGACCTTTTTCGCTATACACTTCGTCAACAGGGACTCCCCTGCGAACACTTTAAGATGTATAAAAATTTATAAAAAAAATCGTATTGAAAATCCTACTTCATCCTGACTCTACGCGGTTTCCCTGTTTTGTCAATCTTTCCGACAAGTGGAACAAAGTCCGCGAAAACTCATCTCAACTTCGCGTAATTCAAAAGTCTTTTCTCGGTGTAATTGTTGTTCGATTGACTTGAAATAATCGAGAAAAATTTCTTCTGCCTTATTGCACTTATCACAGATTAAAAAGTGATGTGAGTCGGAACGATTTCCAGGATCAGAACACTGAATGAATTTTCCATGCAAAGAATGCAACAGATGCACAGCAATTAAACGATCGAGAATTCGGTATACGGTAGTGAGATCAATGGGGAGTCCTTCTGCTTCAAGTTTTGCACAAATTTCTGCTGAAGAAACAGGTACATTTGTGGTTTCAAGAATTCGTACAACATTCCGAACACCAGCCGTAACACGCCATCCATGCGCCACGAAGACTGTTTGAACGGAAGATAGGAATTCACTCATCGTGCGCGACGGTAACAAAGTTGCGATTGTATGGCAAGAGAAACTTTAACAATTTTCTATCCGAGAAGTTGATTCAACAAAGAAGGATCTAAGAGAAGCGCTCCTCCGATCAACAACAAGAGAAGACCTCCAACAACATGAGACCATTGTACAATTTTTGGAGAAAAAACTTTCAACGACAATGTCCACATGGCGATTATGAAAACCAAGAGGTCATCAAAAATATAAGCGACATCATAGATCCCGAGCGCAGACAGTTGTTGCCAGAGAGGAAGATCCAGAGAAACAAGGGCCGCTGTAAAAGTAGTGGGTATAGCAAAAGAGCAGAGTAATTCTACAGAATTTACGCTAAAAGCAAGTCCGATTACTCCCAACAAAACAAGCCAGAGACTTTTTTTCTCGAGGACAGAAGTCATCCGTTCAGAAAATTTCCGACGACTGGTGGCATCTCGAACAGTACATTCGATTTGTGCCCGACGAGCCACCCAGAGAGTGTGAGCTCCTGTCGCAAGGGCCATGATCCCCACCCCACGGAAAACCCAATCCATCGTGCTGGTTGCCATGAGGGCTGTAACTTCCCCAAACCCCAAGAGGTATGTCAAGAGTGCCGCAAAATACAAAATCCCAGAACTAGCTATGAAGACTCCACCAATAAGCCATCGTCTTTTCTTGGAATCAAGTCCCAATAAAAACCCAAGAAGAACAAACAAAGACCACATTGCACACGGATTAAATCCATCAGCAAGGCCAAGGGCGAGGGCCATGATCGGCCAAGAAGACTGAAGCCATTTTTCCCACTTTGGTGTTCCCTCGAGGAGACCAGCGGTCTCTTCATCCGTACAAGAATAATCACAGTCGAGAGCATACGCTTCCTTGAGTTGATCCAAAATTGCTTCTCGCTGGAATCCAACAATCACGGCATCACCAATAATATTTACGGGCACGCCGGAAACAGGGGCATTTAATTCCTGAAGTCGTTTTTGCATCAAGCTCTGATTTCCTGTGTTATGCCAGACCTCATATTTATTCACTTTTAGTTCAGTGTGTGCCTCTTGCACCTGCTCGAGCCATTCCATTTCTTCATGACAATGCGGACATTCCGCACCATAAAATAATTCTAACACAGGCATTTGTTGTGCTTGGACAGAGCTAATGCATAAGATTGCCCCGAAAACAGCAAAGAGAACTTTTTTCATCGAGGAAATTCTGTCAGAATAGAAAAAAAAAGCAAATGTTGAAACTTGATCACATCACTCTCGAACTAGGAAACCAAACCGTACTTCGCGACATTTCTTTTGAAGTGGACCCGGGAGAGATGGTAGCAATTCTGGGTATTTCTGGCGCAGGGAAATCTTCGCTTTTCCGCCTTCTTACAGGGGAATTGCATCCAACAAAAGGAGAGATTTTTTTGGACGACTTTTCTTTTGCAAGCCTGACTCCTGCCAGCCTGCAAAACTACAGAAGACAGATTGGAGTTGCCTTTCAGGATTTTCGCCTTCTTCCCAAGAAATCAGTTTTTGACAACATAGCCTTTGCTCTTGAAGTATGTGGGGAAGATGAAAAGATATCGAAAAAAGTACCAGAGTTGCTAGAACTAGTAGGACTAAGTCATCGTTCGGAGGCACTCCCACATGAGTTGTCTGGAGGAGAAAAACAAAGGACGGCCATTGCTCGTTCTCTCGTACATGACCCCAAAATTCTAATTGCAGACGAAATTACCGGAAACCTTGACCCAAGAAATTCACGAGATATTGCAGATTTGTTGCAACATCTTCATTTAACACAAGGACTAACGGTCCTGTTTTCTACACATGATCCTGTTTTGGTAGAGGCCATTTCTCCACGGGTAATTCGCCTGGAAGAAGGAAAAATACTTTTTGACAAAAAAGACTGTTCCCTAGAAAAAGCGTTTGAAGGAGTGTTATAGAATTTTTTACATTCCCCACCCGGAAACAATTTTATCTAACTGATTCATTAAAGGCATTGGGAGCTTGTCAGCAACTTGCTGCAGGAACTGTCGCCCCGCACCGCTTTGAGGAACAACGGAAACAATAAAAAGGATCTCTTCGGTTGTAGAATCAGCGTTGAGTATTTGTCGTGCCAAAGCCTCAACATATTGTTCTTGTAAAACGTGGCCATGATATCTTTGTCGTTCGGGGAGAGGCGCAAAAAGTCGCTGCAAAAGAACATATCTATTAAAGACAAGAAGGCCGCTATCAACGGTCAAAAATCGAGGAGCCCGTTCCTTTTCTACAACATCAAGAAGGGCCTTAACGGCAAAAGCATTTTTCAATAAATTTGTTCGCTCGGTTCGCTCAGAGAGGCGACTTACTACATCTTCTCTTGTAATGAGAGCGAGGTTTTCACGACGAAGAACCTGGAGATCCCGAGAAGATTTTAAAACTTGGACAAGAGACTTGAAGGTGCGATCAGCGCTTTCGAGCTCAGCAGCAGCAATTTTTGCATCCTTTTGAAGATGAGACTCAAGGGAATTGAGGGCCTTGGTTCGAGCAATTAAAAGTTTTGCCTGAATCGCCAAAATTTGGGCAGAAGAAAGATTTAAATCTTGAGGTATTTCCGGTGGAAGGGTCCCCTCTGTGTACAGACGAAGCTCTTCTCCCGCGACAAGAGTTGTTTGTGTTTTGTCCCAAGAAGTAACGAGGATGTCATTCTTTCTTGGACGAACATGCATTTCGCCACTATCGGAAACAGAAACATTAAGCGTGGCGCTATTTTTTGCATTAATTTTTCCACGACCTGTTTCAATGGCTCCACCCAGAAGATCACCATCGACCGTTCCGCGGACAAGGAAAAGAGAATTCCCGTTAGGAACACGGACTTCAGTTTGTTCTCCGAGAACAGCGTGTAAAGACTTTCTTAATTGAATTTTTGCAGAAGAATTATTCCCAACCAAAACTTGGTCTCCCGGTCGGATACGAGTCTCTCCTGTAGCAATAAAAACCTTTCCATCTCGAACTATTTCAACAAGGCCAGTGGACTGCAATTCCCCAGCAGATTGTTCTCCACCAAGGATTGGAAGCAGAGACAAAACGATGGCTCCAACGACAGCAGAGCGAACCCAGCTAGATTTCCAAATTCGGAAAAAGGAATGAGTTGGTTTTTTTCGCACAAACTCACTTAGCGCACGCTCTCGAATGCGAGCCATTTGTGCACGATCAACGGAATGAGAAGTTTCCTCAATAAAGAATTTACGAAGTCGTTGTTGTAATTTTTCAAACCCCATTCGTATCTTTTAACGAAAAACTGGCAAAAGTGTTACATTATTCAAACGAAACAGACTGAATAACAACGGGCTCAATTGGGTGATCGGTTAAGTCAGTATGTATACGGGAAAGGCGATCAATGACAGACATATTGCTTACCACTTGTCCAAAAACAGTATGGCGTCCGTCTAGAAATTGTGCGTCTTGGTGTACAATAAAAAACTGGGAACCATTTGTGTCTGGTCCACGATTCGCCATGGAGACGGCTCCTCGAACATGGGAAAGCGTTTCAGAAATTTCATCTGGCAGAAACCCGCCTTCAAATGATTCGCCACCAGTCCCATCAGCATTTTCATAGTCTCCTCCCTGAAGAATAAATCCTTTGATTATTCTATGAAAAACAGTGTCATTATATTTTTCGTTTTTAGCTAGTCGATAGAAATTTTCTGCAATACGCGGGGCTTCATCATAAAAAAGCTTAATTTTAATGTCTCCAAGATTTGTGTGAAGAGACACGGTTTGAGGCAATTCTTCTTGTATTAAAGAGGTAAAAAGCATGTCTGGCCGAATAAAAAAAGCGAGGCCAGCAACAATTATTCCAATTCCGATTCCGAGGAGAATTTTTTTCATCAAATTTATTCTGACGAACCAGCGAGTGAAGGTCAAATTTTCCCAGTAGAAATGCATATAAATCTTTGTTTTTACACTTGAAAAAATCATCAAAATGTGGTATCATTTCCTGATTTTTTGAGAAATGAATTTACAAAAACAAAAAGAACAAGTTTGGTGGAGGGAGGCATTGCGCCTCCAGAAGATTGTTGCGACGCTTCTTTTGATTAGTTTTTCGGCAGGGTTGGTGCACTCGGATATTGACTTAGACGGAATTCCTGATGCAGTAGACCCGTTCCCAGAAACCGTTGCCCAGGACCCAAAAATACTTTCTCCAATTGAAGACGAAGTTATTTACGCTCCTTCTCGAGAAGTTGCTTTTGTCGGGACGGCAGAAACAGGAAGTCAGATAAAATTATTTGAAGACGGGATCCCCGCAGAGCTTTCGTGTCAGGAGGCTGGCGCAGAAGACGTCGAGGGGACAGGACTGTTGCTTTCGAAAACAACAGGAGGAAGCAACGTAGATCAAGTAAGCTTGCTTACAGGAACAAATTCCGTTTCTCAGGCATTTTATAATACAAATGCGGACTCGGCTTCGACAACATGGCGGACAGGCGGCACGGCTTCCTGGGCAACAGAGCAACTAGATGACGCCATTGATGAAATTTGTGACTATCAAGCGGGAGGATCTCCGGACGATCGCTGTGGCTCAGTTGACTTCCCAGAACAAGTAATCGTTATTGCAACGGCAACGAGAGTATATCTTTTTGATGCACAATTAAGAACGTTCTGGAAAAGCCTTTCGGTTACAGGAGCGACTTCTGTAATCGCAGAGAACGGGAAACTTTTCGTTGGTACGACAACGGGGGTATTGGTGTGGGATTTTGCTGGAGATGATTTTACAAAAACCTTTACAAATGAATTGCCCGGGGGAGCAGTTGTTTCATTAGATACGGTTTCCGTAGGGGCAACACAATACCTCTTGGTGGCAACGGCAAATGGGGCCGCGGCAATTAACCTTTCTACCGACGCAGTTTTAACATCGGTTGACACAGGGACGTTGGAGGGAGCAGCATTTACTTCTTCAAACAGAATTTTATGGGCGACGGCAACAGAAGTGCAAATTTCAGTAGATCCGATTGATACGCTTGTTGATAACTGGGTGAGTACAGATATTTCGAGCACTGCTCGATTCCCATTTGCTTCACCAGGAACAGTTACGGCAGTTGCATCAGACTTAATTGGATTAACAACGGGAGTTGCTCGAGTATTTGATGATGGGAACGGGAAATATCTTATCCAGCACGTAACACAAACGTCGGCAACGCTTCCAATGGGGATTTCTACACAGGGGCATTGGCTCTCTACCGACGCAGCAGAGGCAAGTGATGTAAGCTCGACCTCCAAAGACCTAGATAATGTTTTAACCGTAACATCGGTTCCGGCCTCAACGGGGACAGATTTAGATATATTTGAATTTGGAGGAGCAGATCGTTATTTAAAAAGTCAAAACAATACAGACTTTTCTGTTTCGGGAGACACGGTAACCGTGGGGGCGTGGGTTCGTCGTCCTGATTTTGGAGGATCAGGACCATTCAAAAAAATACTTTCACACGGAGAGGGGGAGGCCGTTGGAGAATGGGATTACTGGCTATCAGCCGGAGAAAATTTCTTTGGGTATGGACTAGAGGCGGATCCTTATTTTTTCGGGCTTCGTTCAACGGAAGGGGAAAAAGGAGCGTCGGCTTTTACTTTTGCCCTTGATACATGGCAACTATTGGTCGGAACGTATGATGGAGACGAGGGATCGTTACGAATATATCTAGACGGAGAAGAACAAGATCAGAATCTTTTGCTTCCCGGAGTAAACCCAGTTCCTTTAACGGGAAACATTGCAACAGTAGACAAAGAACTTCGTTTAGGATGGGGATATGATCAAGAATATTTTAATGGAGATATGGCACTTCCCTTTGTTTCGGCCGAAGCATATTCAGCAGAACAAGTTGATCTATTGTATCGCTATTCAAACGGATGGTTTGCTGATAATACAACCACAACACTACGAGGGACATCAGATTCCGTTGTAGATGTTACGTGTAACGCGGCACACAAAGAATGTTTCGTTTTAACCGATGATGGGACGGTGACCCGGATAGACGGGAACCTTTTTTCTGGCGGAGTTACTTCAGAGGTGGCAGGCGTTACAGACGTCTTAGAGATTACACCAACATATTTGGGAACATGGCAGTGTACGCATTCATTTGACACGAGTGGGCAGTATTCAGTATTTGCTCGTACATATTGGGACGCCGTGCCAACAGCAATTGATTCTGAGATGCGAAATTTCACCGTGTTTGCCCAGACAGAACAGACACTCACAACACCAACCATAGTCGCTTTCCCGGACACGTTTATAGGGCAAGACTTTGCAACGGTACTCTGGCGAACAGATGAAACTGATCAAGATTTTTTTGTTACACAGGTTGCAACAGATCCAACATTTCAGGTCGGGGTGCGACAGCAAATTACGCAGGGACATTCAGCACGCTTTGATGCACTTGATAATGCACAAGAATATTATTTTCGCGTAAAAGCACAAAATCATGTCGGCGGAGCCTCGGAATGGTCAGACGTAGTCACAACAACGGTTGATGTCTCGGCACCAACCGAAGGAGTGGTACAAAATATTGATGGACGGATTTCTTCTTTAGAATCGGTTAATTTTTCATGGGAAACGACTCCCTTTTCAGATATTGGAGCAGGAATTGTTTGGTATGAATTAGAAGTTAGCAAGGATCAAACTTTTGTCGATGAGGCAGAGCGCGTTTATACAAACGATCGACTAGAGGCGGTAAGTTATGAATTTCTTGATGAAGAACAAGGGGAGATCTATTTTGCTCGTGTTCGGGCCATGGATGCGGTAGGAAATTGGTCTGGGTGGATCACAAGCGCAGGAACACTCATTGATAAAACAGCACCAACAGAATTCACACTGAGTCCCTTGGCAACAACAGCAGGAGGAGAAGCGAGACTCAGATGGACTCCTTCTTCTGACACAGAAACGGGGATTATTTCCTACGAGGTGTGGCAAAAAGAAGACGCCGGAGAGTTCGTTCTTTTATCAACGGAGAGTTCAGAAAAACGTTCGTATGGGGTATCGGGTCTTCAGGACGAACATACATATACATTTAAAATTATAGCAAAAAATGAGGCGGATCTTTCGACAGAAACAGCAGAACAAGCGATTCTCATTAACGCTGCACAGTTGACGGTCCCACAGTGGCTAACTTCTTCATATTCAACATCAACAGACGTCTCGCTCGAATGGTCTGCCGATAAGGACCTCGCCTTGGCTACAGAATATCAAATCTTTAGAAACGGGACATTGCTCGACACGGTTGATATAAGCACAACAACATTTTCAGACCCAGATACTCATATATCAGGAGAAGTCTTTGTGTATCAGGTAAGATCTATTATTTCTCTTCCAGAGGAGGTATTAGGAGAATTTTCTTCCAGCCTTCGCGTTCTAATTGATACAGCCGCGCCAACATTTGATGACTCTGAAGTCATTGGACCAGCGCCAATCAATACGTGGAGAAATAAAAACTTTTCTTTTCGATTGTGGGGTACCGATGGGACACCTGTATTTGATCCAGAAACGTCAACGGGGAGCGGATTTGCTTCGGGCATGGATAATAATTTTTACAGAGAAGGTGTTGTTGGTTCATTTGACCCACATACAGTTCCAATTTTGATTACAGAATCAGGAAGTCATGATTTTCAGTTTCAATTTCGTGATTACGCAGGGAACGAAAGCACCCCCCCCCTAGACATTGCAAATGTTAAATTGGACAAAATTGCACCAACAGTAAAAATCACACAGACAACTCTTTCGGAAGAAATCTTTGTGGCACAGAATGGGTTTGTTTCTACCGACACACTAGGATTTCAAATCACGGCACAAGACTCAGATTCAGGGATTGATACGTATGAGATTTCATATCGAGTAGATAAAAATGGAGATGGGTTTTTCCGCTCAGGAGACGGGGACACAGAGTGGGGCGCGTGGAACACCGTTTCTTCAACAGGGAATATTTCAGTTCCGTCCGACGGAGTGTTAGAGATGCGAGCAGCAGTTACAGACCTTGCGGGGAACAGAACAATTTCAGATATTTTTACAGCAAAAATAGATCGTCAGGCACCACGAATTTATGCAGATGCTACAGATCAGCCTATTGTAGAAGACGTAACAATTCAAATAGAAGGAGCAGATGTCCCGGTTGAGGCATCAGGGATAGACACAGTGTATTATACAAAGAACGGAGACGATCCCAAAACGGCAATATTTCCTATTCGTCGAGAAGGAACAACCGTAGCAGTGGAAGTAGCGACAGATGCTCCTGGAGGACTCTTTACAATAAAATATTACGCCATAGACACAGCAGGAAACGAAAGTGAAACACATATTGCAACAAATAATATAGTTGACGGCGACGGCGACGGACTACCTGATTGGTGGGAAGATTTATACGGAGGAAGTGTTATCCCAGCTTCGGACACAGACGTGGACGGACTGACCGCGGTGCAGGAATATGCTACGCATACGGATCCAACAGAAGAAGACACCGACGGAGACGGAGTTCTTGATGGAACAGAAACATCATCAGGAACAGATCCTTTGAATGGAACGGACCACGCATTTCAATGGATTTCTCCAGAAGAAACATCAACAATAAAGTCTTCTTTTACAATCCTGGGGACGGCTACACCAGAAGCGGTAGCAGAAGTTTATGACACCACAACAAGCACTCTTTTGGGAACGGCTACGGTTGATCCACAGGGAAGATTCGCAATGGAAATATCAGGAGTTGTAAACGCGGACTACGCTTTAAAAGTGCAGTTTCAGCACCCAAACAATCCGCTAGCGGTTGTCGAAAGTGAGACAAGAAACATTACGGTTGATGAAGCGGGAGCGACTCAGCCAGAGATCTCCAATATTTCCGATGACGATGAAGTGGGACCAGATACTTCACGAGTACTTGTTTCGAATGTAACAGCGGGGGCAGGTATAGAATTGTTTGAAATATTAGATAATGTTGTTTATTCGATTGGCACGATTGAGGCGACAGCAGAAGGAACAGCAGACATATGGTTGCCTCATAGAGCAGAGACACGACAGATTTTTGTAATCGATCAGACAACCTGGAAGACCTCAGAAATTATTAATTTTGAGCAAGGATTGTTTATTGAAGGAATTATATATGATGAAGACGGGGTCGTTATTGATGGTGCAACTGTTGAGCTAACAGATTTTCAGGAATCATCAACAAGTGTTCAATCAATAGCAAATGGAACCTATCAGATTTTTGCTCGACCAAATCAAACATATACATTTCGCGTTGAGGCAGCAGACCACTTCCCCGAGCAACAACAGGTGACAACGGCGTTTACTGATATACAACTGAACGCCTTTCTTCTTCAGGTTGATAGAGAGGTTGAGGTCAGCGGAGTTGTGTCCGACTCAGAAGGGACACTGCTTGGAGGCGTGGCGGTACGACTCATAGTTGATGCGACCGATCTCTCTACAACAACGATAGCAAACGGGACATATTCTCTTAATGTTCCCGCGAGTAAGACATATGCAGCAACTTTCATTTTAGAAAACTATGACACTCATGCACAAGCAATAGTAGTGGATCGCGATGATGCAGAGGTAAACGTAACACTTGTGGGGCAAGCGTTAGCAGTACTAGTTTCGGGGAAAGTTTTGGAGACCGGAACAAATACTCCATTATTGGGGGTAGCAGCAAGATTTGTTTCTGATCAGGCAGAAGTATTCGAAACACAAACAGGAGAGACGGGAGACTTCTCCCTTTCCTTGCGCAGGGATCGAGACTATACAGTGACATATACACTCGCAAATTACACGGAAGTTATTCAGACATTCCCACTAGAGGCCGTCCCCCTCGTTTTACCGGACATACACTTAAGTCTAATTGATGGAGGAAATGCGAGTGCGGGCTCTTCTGTTAAGGGATGGTCCGGAAGACGATTGAACGACCCAGCAGATGCGATCTCTGACATATGGATCCCCTCAATGACATATGAGGAATCGATGGAGCAGGTGCGACGTTTGAACTTAGGGACTGGCGGGCAAGTAATAGTTCGCGAAAAAAATGGAATAGAAGAATTTGCGGGATATATTTCTGGACGAATTTCTGTTGATAATTTTCTTGTAGCAGACGATCGGCAAACACTCAGAATAAGTGCTTTTGGGGATCGAGTACAAACGCTTCATGCTTCAGCAAAAATTGGACACTGTCTTGCGTTTCAAGATACAACAATGGAATTCAGAGACGTATCAGTTCGGAGTCGCTGGTATCCGTCGGTAGCCAAAATCCATAGCTTGGGACAGATGCCGTTGGACGAAGAATATAAATTCCATCCAACAAAAATGATGTCGTGGGAAACGGCTCTTGAAATGGCATTTGCTGTACGCTGTATGGAAGCAGATGCATTTGAATTGCTTCAGTCTTTCCAGCAAGATCAATGGAGGACGCTGCCTCTTCAAAACACAATAGCCGTAAGACGAGCATACACAGCGCTTGATATGGGATGGGTTTCTCTTGATTATGACTTAACAAAACAGCCAACGCGAGAACAGTTACTCAGACTTTGGATCCAAGTATTTGATGTTCCAATAGATCCCTTGGCAACCCAAACATCATTCCAGGACATCGATCCAGAGGACCCTCTTGCGCAAAGGCTTGTTGTTGCGCGGAAATTAAACCTAATCCCTTCTTCAAAAAACTTTCGTCCAACCTCATTAATGCCTCGATCAGAGGCGGCAGAGTGGTTTCTTTCTTTCTTCGAAGCAGAGCAGGCGGACCGTATTGATCGAACCGCTCAAGAATATCAATTTGATGACCACAAGGTTGCGACAGGACGAGAGGTTACGGAAGATGAACAAGTGAGAATTGCCTTGTTACAGAAAGAAGTTGCGGAGGCACGTCGTCAGAGAATTGCCGGGATTGTGCCAATAACAGACGACTTAGATATAGAAGGAAGATCAGGATTTATTCGACGAAAAGGAGAAGATAGAACAAAGTTTTTGAAGCGACTTGCCGAAGCAAAAGAAACAGCGGGAATAGATCCAACAAAAATTCTCCTTGACTATGAGGCGCTGAGAGAAAAATCGCTGGCAAATCGTGGAGTAGTAGCAAGGGAAGTTACCTCTAAGATACAGATATTTGACACAAGTGGATTTATCCGTCGGCAGGGAGAGGATCGAGAAGAGTTTTTGGTAAGATTAAATAGTGCAAAAAAAGCACTTGAAGAAAAGAAAATCGCATTGAATGGAGACTCCGTTTCAATGAAAGCCTCAGCACCAAAAGTAGCGGGGCCAACTTCGCCAACTCAAAACTTAGGAAAGCTCAAAATTGATATAGATACAGATAAGATGTGTGACATAAAAATGAGCTGGGAAACAACAAAGATGTTTCAGGATCGATGCGGAGACAGTCAAGATGCAGAAAAAATATCAGCCTACAAAAAGATTTTTGACTCTTTTCGGAAACGAACAGGAATTCAGCAAACAACAGAGCCCGTAGAGGTAACCATTAAGCCAGCAGGGCCAAATAAAGACGCTCCAACATTAGAGCGATCTCGAATGGACGTAATATTTCAACGAGCTAATCCAGAGATAGAGGAGGATGAACAGACAGTAAAGATTAAAACACGCCGTTCCTTATTAGGATTGTGAGGCCCGTTTTATACGACGAAGAGTTTCTTCTTTCCCCAGAACGGCAGCAATATCAAAAGGGCCAGCAGACCCCTTTCTGTTAGCAAGGGCAATTCGGAATGGCCAGAGAAATTCTCCATTTTTCATTCCTAGCTCAGAAATTTTCTCAACAGAAGCAGCTTCAACTTTTTCAGAAGACCAATCATTTTCATCTATTGATTCCAGCATCTCTGCGACTTTTTTCAATGTATCTTGAGCAGCATCCAGCGTAAGTCCCCATTTTTCATTCCCAATTAATTCGTTTTCAATTCCCGGATCAGAAACGAGATAACTCAATTCATCTTGTAGTTCAACAAGCGTACGAGCCTTTTCTCTTGCAACGCTTAACATATTTAAATCAATAGTTTTTCCAGAAAAATCAGCATAATATTTTTGCAACTTTTCAATCTCAACTTTACGCATCCATTGAGCATTAAACCAGATCATTTTTTTGAAATCATACTGTGCTGCTGCCGCATTCACTTGCGAGAGATCAAATCGTTCTTCGAGATCAGCCAGAGAGAAAATCTCTTCGGTTGATTTTGGGTTCCATCCGAGAAATACAAGGCCATTTACGACTCCTTCAGGAATAAATCCAGCTTCTTGAAAATCAGAAATAAGCACACATACGCCAGGTTCAACATGACGCTTGGAGAGCTTCTTTTTCCGTGAATCAAGAACAAGGGGGATATGCCCAAAAGTTGGTAATGGCGCATCAAGAGCCTCATAGATTAGAATTTGCTTTGGAGTATTGGACACGTGGTCTTCTCCTCGTAAAACATGAGTTACCCCCTGTAGCCAGTCATCCAGAACATTGGCCAAGTAATAGAGGACGCTTCCGTTGGCTCTCGCTATAGCAAAATCTCCGAGCGTGTCGGTATTGACGCTTACTTTTTTTCGAATCAGGTCTTTGAAAACAACCCACTGATTTGGAGAGACCTTTAATCTCCATACAAATTTATCTGTTTTCATGCGTGCCTCGGCCTCCTCTTTGTCCAAGTCTCGGAACGGAGACCAGAAGACAAATCCTTCTTTTTTTGCCGCCGCTTCATTTCGCAATTTCTCCAGTTCTTCCGGCGTGGTAAAACACGGAAACACTTTCCCTTCGTCCCATATTTTTTTCAAATACGTGGCATGAGTATCAGCACATTCTGTTTGGCGATACATTTTTTTCTTTCGAAAATTCATCCCGAGCCACGCAAGCCCATCAAGAATTTCGGTTTCGTGTTCCTCTTTACTGCGCTCAATATCAGTGTCTTCCCAACGAAATATGATCTCGCCGTGGTTTTTTTCTGTAAAAAGCCAGTTAAAAAGTGCCGCACGGGCTGTTCCGAGATGCAAGTGTCCCGTGGGGCTGGGGGGCATTCGGAGAACAATAGGTCGATTGGTTGTGTCGGTCATCGTGCGGAGTGTAGCGTATTTGTTTCAAATCTCAAA
Source organism: uncultured Candidatus Peribacteria bacterium (assembly GCA_964526665.1). GTDB lineage: Bacteria > Patescibacteriota > Gracilibacteria > UBA4473 > UBA4473 > M50B91. Next base: position 146,818 of record CAZGJL010000001.1, read on the forward strand.
CCACAGATAAGAAATAAAAAGTTTCTACCAAAATTTTATTTTCTCAACAACATTTTGAATCGCATCTTTCCCAGTATCCACAGCATTAGCAGGCATATTTTTTATTTCATCTATTCTCAGGAGTAAGTCTTGATACATATCCCAGGCTTTGTAGCCGAGAATGATAATGATAATAATAAGAACGATGGTGAAAAAGTTTCGGGCAATCCAACGAAGAAGCTTAACCCAAAAGGGAGGATTTACGGTGCGATTAATTTTATCGATCTTTTTTTCAAGGCGAGCAAGTGTTTCAGGGATGTCTGTTGCGAGAGGTTTTGCATTCATATTGACAGTGTATCACGCAATCTCTCCGCCACCCAAGCACAATTCGCCATCATACAAAACCACTTGTTGTCCCGCGACCACAGCTTGTACCGGTTCTGTGAATTCTACAGAAACCTTTTCCCCGTTTGCACGTACTCGGCACGGAAGTGCTTTCCCTCGGAATCTAATTTTCGCTTCACATTCAAAGTTTTCCGCGGGAGCGACCCCAGAAATCCAGTTAAAATTATTGGAGGTTAGCGATAGGCAGTCAAGATCTTTGAGAAACTGGCTTACGATCAGTTCATTTTTTGGGAAATCTTTTCCCACCACGAACCAAGGCATTTCTGGGCGATCTTTTATCCCCCCGATCCCCAAGTTTTTCCGCTGTCCTGCTGTATATTGAGCAAGCCCATTGTGTTGCCCGACGACGAGACTGGTTTCTTTTTCAATCATATCCCCAGATGATTGAGAGACATGTTTTGCGACAAATTTCTCGAACCGTCCCCCCTTCAAGAAACACACGTCGGTGCTTGACTTCTTCTTTGCGTTTGGGAGCCCGATTTCATCGGCAAATTTTCGAACTTCTTCCTTCGTCCATTCTCCGAGAGGGAAAACGATTTTTTCTAATTGTGCTTTTGATAGATTCGAAAGGAAATATGTTTGGTCCTGTTCGTGGTCTTTTGGCATCATTAATTGTCCATCCAGAGAACGACAATAGTGACCAGTGGCAATACGTTCGACTCCAAATTTCTCTTGCAGAGAATCAAAGAAAAGCCCGAACTTAAAGGCCGGATTGCACAAAATGCAAGGGTTTGGCGTTTTCCCCTCTTTCAATTTTTCAATAAACGGAGTTTTGACCTGGGCTTCAAATTCTTCTTTCAAGGTTAATATCTCAAAAGGAACCCCCAATTTTTTTGCAGCCGCTTCCACGGAATCATTTGCGCCTTCACCAAGCTGGTCAAATTGCACGGCAATTACCTCGTGTCCTTCGCGACGAAGAAGCTCGACAGCTACAGAGCTATCAACTCCTCCAGAAAATCCCACAGCGATTTTCATCAAATTAAGAACGGCAATATTACCGCAGAAAGCATGGCGATAACAGTACACCATACAACAATTTTGAGACCGACAGATTTTTTCTTTGCCATGTGAGAAATAAAAATTATTCAAGAGGGGCCCCGGACACCTTTGCGGGGACGAGGATAGTATCGTTTAGTTTCCAACCAGATTCAAGTACTTGCACGATTGTTCCCGGAGTTCCCTTTTCCGTCATAAGGACAGCGTGTTCATCAGGATTTATTTCTTCCCCAGGGATGGGATCAATTTTTTCTAGTCCTTGTTCTTTTAGCTTCTCCATAAATTTAGCAATCACTTTTTGCACATCGGCATCTTCCGTGTGTTCGGCTCCAAGCAAGAGTTCTTGTAGAGAAGGAAGAATAGACTGGGCCCAGCTCGCAACAGCATTGTGAGACCACATTGCCCGAGATTCGCTTTCACGACGACGGAAGTTCTCCAAATCAGCAAGCGCACGTAGTTTTGCTTGTTCAGCAGAATTTAGTTGTTCTTGTAGCTCAGTGACCCGAGGATCAATGTCTTTTTCTGCAGAAGAATCGGAAGTAGCATCTTGTTGTGTCATCGACGGGATTTTGACAAAATTCCCCAAAAGGTCAAAACTTTGAACGTAATATTTTTTAACACAAAAAAAATGGATCCAGCACTAATGACGATGTCATCAGAAATGTTTCCCCTCGGAGCAATAATAGTCCCCTTGTTTTTCATGGGAATTTTTTACGTAGGGCTTCCATTTTTAGTTATTTTATCAGCACGAAAGAACTGGAGAACGTTCCATGAAGCAGAAACGGTTGTTGAGTTCGTGGGATATTGGCGGCGACTAGCCATCCTTATTGTAGACATGTTTTTGATGGCATTTATTGTGCCAATATTTTTTAATATTTGTTACTACCTTCGAGACGGACAGACAATTGGAGACAAGATATTTGGAACAAAGCTTGTGGATAAGAAATCAATGAAAACGGCCACTGTCGGTCAATTATTAATGAGAAACTTTGTAAAAATTCTTTCAGCGCTTCCGCTTGGATTTGGGTTTATTACGGCAGGGTGGCGTTCAGAAAAACGAGCGTGGCATGATGGACTTTCAGATACTCGATACATTTCGTACAAAAAAGTTCACGGGATATGGACAGCCCTCGTCTTTGTCACAGTTGTTGTATTATTATTTGCTCTGCCTTGGGCATTGAGGGTGTAGCATTGTTCTGGTCCACAGGGGACTTCATAAAGAATAAAGCAGGGCGTGGAAGTATCCTGTTTTTGACAAAAAAGCAATGCTGCGGCACACTGCGCCCGACATATAAACATTTTTCTTATGCTAGGAATTTCAGATTGTAAGACCGGAGCAAAGCTTGTTCTCGACGGGGAGCCATATATCATTGTATGGAATCAGTTTTCAAAAACAGCTCGACAGGGAGGAGTTATGAAAACAAAAATGAAAAACATGATTACCGGGAAGGTCATGGAAAAAACCTTTCAGGGGAGCGATAAAGTGGAAGGGGCAGATGTAGTATTTCGAAAAGCACAGTTTCTCTATTCTGCGGGAGAGGATTATGAGTTCATGGACAATGAAACATTTGAAACAATCACACTTACAAAAGAAGTACTAGGAGAGGCGACGAACTATTTGGTCGACGGGATGGATTGTGATTTACAATTATTTAACGGAACACCAATCAATGTTCAATTGCAGACAAAGATGACATTTGAAATCATCGAAACAGACCCAGGCGTTCAGGGAGATCGTGTCAATGGAGGAACGAAACCTGCAACGATTTCTACAGGGAAAGTGATTCGGGTTCCGCTTTTTGTTGCAAAAGGAGAAAAGGTGGTCGTAAATACAGACACGGGAGAATACACAGAGAGAGCGAAGTAGAATAAATTAAGCCCGGGCTTGTCTCACAAGAGACGTTGGAAGCCCGGACTTTTAAATGACCCTATTTTTTCCCCATCAATGGTCCCATAGATTTCATAGCATCCATGAGTTCAATTGGGAGCATCCAGATAGTTGTGTTTGACTGATCAGAAGAAAGATCATTCACGGTTTGAAGCGTTCGTAAGTGCATTGCGCCAGGCTCTGTGGCCAACATTTTTGCTGCTGCCGCGAGGTTTGTTGCTGCAATTTTATCTCCTTCGGCCTTGATAATTACCGCTCGTTTTTCACGCTCAGCTTCTGCTTCTTTTGAAATAGTTCGTTTCAAATCCTCAGGAATAATTACGTCTTTTAGCTCTACAGACTCAACCTTGATTCCCCATGGATCAGAGGCAGCATCAATGATGCCCTGTATTTTGTTTGATATTTTATCACGTTTTTGAAGTAGCTCATCAAGTGTTACTTCTCCCACGGCATTTCGCATAGTTGTCTGCGCCATTTGGCTCATTGCCCAGAAGAAATTTTCTACTTCAAGAATGGCTTTCCCTGCATCAGAAACGCGGTAATAAATCACGGCATTAATTCGCACGGGGATATTATCTCTGGTGATAGCTTCTTGGTCAGGCACATCAACCGCCTTGGTTCGAGTGTCGACTTTTATGAGTCTTTGAAAAACAGGAATGACGATCCGCCATCCAGCATCTTTTAATCCAGTGAAGCGCCCCATGGTAAACATGACACCGCGTTCGTATTGATTAATTTGCTTTAAGCTGATGAGGATGAGAATCCCGAGGGGGATGATAATGGGCAAAAGTGAGTTCATTTGTTTTGTGTTTAGAAATACAAAATAATTGTAGCAGATTTCGGGGAACACAAAAAATTAAGAGCCCCCCGTGTTTGCGGGCGGCTCTATTTTACTTAATGATAACAATTGTTTTTACGCGAACACTTCAGCTTTTTTGGCGGCGAGCATTAATTGTTTTCGCATCGCCAATTTCCCTCCTTTAGATACGGGAGCATCTCTTTTTTCCTCAGAGAACCATTCTGGATTCTCGGAGTCAATCCAAATAACTTTTCCTAAAGGAGTCCAATTAGAACCAAAAATATTCAATATCAAAAAGCGGCGACCACGTGTAGTCATAGCTTTTGAGACGCCTCTTTCTTCACACACCACTCCTCCTGAGATGGCTGTCTCTTTAGTAAAAATATCTGCCAGAGTGCAGAAAGAAGGGCATTTGACCCGCTTCGTTGGTACGTCCTCAGGTAAAGTTATAGAATCATCTTCACAAAGGACCGGTTGACTCTTTTTTATCCGCAAATGGGCGCCTCCTGTTTTAGGAGGAAGACTGCTAAGTCCTGTACGAATATTCCCTATATTCTCAAGGATTATCGGACTCGTTTTTCCAGAAGGAAGAATCTGTTTGTTTTCTACAATCATTTTTCCTCCTCTCAAAGAAACAACAATGTTCGTTTTCCCCTTCCCAAAGATAAAAGATTTTCTCGTAGTTTTTACGGAAAACCCATTAACAATCGTATCGGGGTTTAAATGAACTCCTCTTGCATCAAACAATAAATTTTCCCAATGAGGCCCCATCTTTAATACATGAGGGTCTTCAGGTGCCTTCTTCTTTTTTTGTTGAGTAAATTGAACAATATGCTTCTTCTGTTTTTTCCCAGGAACCTTATTTCTCCGGGATCTGTCTTGTGCAAAATTTTTGCTTGCCATACATTACTTTTTTTTAAATATAAATAAAATAATTAACTTTCAGGTGTTCGTTGTGCCTGAGTCGCAATTTACTCCTCGGTTGGTACGGAGGGGTAAATCTTGACCCAGGAAAATTGTCGCCAAAAAGATCACGGAAATGTTAAAAAATAGATATATTTCTCAATCACTTCACAACGAGAGAGTACGCTAAATAAGGTATTTTGTCAAACTTTATTTTCTATAAAAAATTGGCCCCGCGAGTTGCAGGGCACAAAAGATTAATACTTTAGAGGAACGCTATTTTTTTTCCTGTTTGCCTTGTTCCTGTCCTTTTTGGCCGTTTTTCGGCTTGGAGAGCTTGCCCCTTTGCCTTTTCCGCGTCGAGACGCGGCGCTTCCTGATTTATTTTTTCCAGGCATAATACGAATGTTTTAATTACAATTAGATGAATAAAAAATTAAGTTCTACTCTTTTGCACGCAAAACGCACAAAACAGTAGAACCGCTTGTTCCCCGAAGTATTAAAGAACGGAAGATCGCAGCAATTGCTAGCGAAGTTCACAAAAAGACAGATACGCGTTTCTGGCATTTGTCAATCAAAAACGAAAAGAGTCCGGACTCAGGTCAGAACTATTTTTTCATCATCGCAAAAAATGCATCCTGTGGAATGGTCACTTTCCCAAACTGTTTTAATCGCTTTTTTCCTTTTACTTGTTTTTTCAACAGTTTATTTTTACGCGTTACATCTCCACCATAGAGCTTCGCGGTTACATCTTTCCTCATCGCGCTAATCGTTTCTCGTGCAACAATCTTCCCTCCGATTGCGGCTTGGATTTTTATTGCAAATAGGGCCTTGGGAATAATTTCTTTTAGTTTCTCGCACCAACGACCACCGATTTTGGCTGCGTTTGGACGAAAGACTATTTGGCTCAAAGCATCAACGCGATCATCGGCCACGAGCACGTCCATGCGAGAAAGATTTCCCACTCGCATCTCAATTGGTTCGTATGACATAGAAGCGTATCCAGAACTAATAGATTTCAGGTCGTCATAAAAGTCAGTAACAATCGAAGCAAGAGGAATTTCAAAAGTGAGTTCTACTCGTTCGGGGTCAGGATATTGTAGGTTTTTGTGAATTCCACGGCGATCAGTGCAGAGGTTCATAACAGATCCAACTTGGTCAGAAGGACAAAAAATTGTGATTTTGGCCCAGGGCTCTTTTAGCTCTTTATAAATACTTGGATCAGGGAGTTCAGATGGATTTGAAATAGAGTGAGTATCTCCGTTTGGCTTTACAATTTCATAGGCAACCGATGGCGCCGTTATAAGAAGATCAAGATCAAACTCTCTCTCTAGGCGCTCACGAACAATATCAAGATGAAGGAGTCCAAGAAATCCAACACGAAATCCATTTCCTAATGAGGAAGAGACCTCGGGAGTGAATACAAGAGAAGCGTCATTGAGAGTGAGCTTCTCAATTGCTTTTCGCAGAAGAGAGAAATCATCTCCAGAAATAGGATAAATTCCAGCAAAGACAAAAGGAGTTGGTTCGGCGTATCCAGGAAGAGATAGTGGGTTTTCGCTTTTTCCTTTCCAGAGAGTGTCTCCGACACGAGCATCGATAACATTTTTTAGTCCGGTGACAATATATCCTACTTCCCCTGCCTTCAGGGTCTCACATGGTTCATATCCTGGCTTCAAGAACCCTACCTCGGTTGGTTGTAAATCACGTCCGACACGAAGGAGTCGCACTTTTTCTCCAGCTTTTAATTCTCCAGAAAACACACGAATAGAGCTTACTACCCCACGATATGTATCAAATGAAGAGTCAAATATTAAGGCACGTGTTTCTCCATCAACAAAGATCTCGGCATTTTCAAATACAGAATTTTTATCAGGAGAAGGAATTTTTTCAATTATTGCATCGAGAAGGGTCTCTATACCATCTCCTGTTTTGGCAGAAATTTTTAAAATTTCTTCTGCAGGGAATCCAAGAAGATTTTCTACTTCTTGCGCACGGCGTTCCGGCTCTGCAGCAGGAAGATCAATTTTGTTTAATACAGGGATAATGGTGAGCCCTTGTTCTAGAGCAAGGAATACATTCGCCAACGTTTGTGCCTCTACTCCTTGCGCAGCATCTACAACAAGAATAGCTCCCTCACAAGCCGCCAAACTTCGGCTTACTTCATAGCTGAAATCCACGTGTCCGGGAGTATCAATTAGGTTTAGCTGTGTGCCTTTCCAGTTCATGCGAACGGGTTGCAGTTTGATAGTAATACCACGTTCTTGCTCGAGTTCCATTGTGTCGAGCATTTGTCCACGAACCATATCTCGCTCATCCAGAGTTCCTGTTTTTACAAGAAACCGATCGGCCAGAGTTGATTTCCCATGGTCGATATGCGCGATAATACAAAAATTTCGGATTCTATTCATCGTGGCGGAGTGTAGCAAAAAGTTAAGGAAGTTCAACTTCGAGGGTTTTCAAAACGAAATCGTCAAACCAGGAACTACAAAATACGGAGTTAATGTCTCTAGAAATTTGCAAGTCTAGCCAGAGGGCATTATTATTCGGGTAATGCAAAAACAAAAAGGATTTACCCTCATGGAATTAGTGGTGGCTATGATCATTATTGGTATCATGACGGCAGTTGCGGCGCCATCTTTTACGAAATGGAGAAAACAACAACAGTTTGAGACAGACACCCAACAGGTGCTTTCTTTGCTTGCAGACGCAAGAGCCTCAGCCCTTTCGGATAAAACTTGTGCGGGAAAACAAACAGAAAAGTGGATCGCTCGTTTTTCAGAAACAGAGACAAAACTTCTTTGTAAGAATAGTGACGGGGAACAACAGATTTCATCTTTTCCATGGAAATCACCAGCAACTATTACTTTTGAAAAAGCGACAGGCATAGGTTTATGGCCAACAGTAACAACACCGCCATCGACGATGGACATTTCAATATTTCCCGGAGGAACACAGTCTCTTATTGATTCAGCATATGCAGATAAATTAGCACGAATAACAATAGATTTCACAGCAATAGGAAAGGTAAACACGGTGTGTTTTTCTAGCATTGCAAATTACCCATTTCTTTCTCCTTCCGGTGAATGCAACGAAGAATAAACCGGTTTCGACATCGAGGAGAAACCCTCTTGGAGGTGATGGTGGCTATTACTATAATGGTGGCGGTTTTGACAAGCGCTTTTACTCTTTTGATTCAGGTTTCTGCAGCAAATACAAATGTTGTAAATCGGGTTACAGCATTGAATATTGCAAAAGAGGGAGTAGAAGCAGTACGAAATATTCGCGACACCAATTGGTTGAAATATTCAGGAGATCGCCGAGGGAAATGGCTGTGTTTGGACACGGTGGCAGCACCAAATGCCTGCCAAACGGCAACGGCTCTAATTACGACAGGAGTATATAGAGTTGAATTTGAAGGTTCTCGATATTATTTAGAGGAGACGATATCCTCAGCGCTAACGGTGGAAGACGCTCTTCCAGGAGAAGCTTTTCGTTTGTATGAAAGTACGACAACTCCCAATGAAGGAAGAATGTATCATGATGCTGTAGGCGGAGGAGAGGCAACCGCCTTCTATCGACAGATTTTATTAACGCCAGAAGATGAATGGGTAGATGATCCAACTTGTACTACAGTGGGATGTCCAACAAAGGTTCGTTTGAATGTAGTGTCGCGAGTACAGTGGAGAGAGGGGAGCAAGGTTCGTTCTTTGGACCTAGAAACATATCTGTACGATTTTCTTGGGCGTGAAAGTTATTAAAAATGAAAAATTTTCCATACCGTTTTCGAGGAGTAACAATGGTGGAGCTACTTATCGCCATCGTAATATCCGCGATTGTTATTACGGGACTTTTTGCGACGCTCGGGAGTATATATTTTTCACAGAAGAAAATTAATGCAGTGCAAAGTTTTGCATCAGAGTCTCGTTTTATAATGGAGAGAGTGTCTCAGTTGGTTCGAAATAATACGATTGATTATGATAGGTTTTTTATAGAAGTGGGGCCAGATCCCGGCCTGTGTGCTAACTTTGACGGAAGACAGGTCCCCTCAGCCTCAGGGGTTGTGAACCCATGGGCAAACAATATAGAAAATCGAAGGAAGATTGGATATCCGAATTTGTTTTACTGGAAAGTTACCACGACAGGGATCGATCGATATCGAAACCTAGGAGGGAAAAAATTGTCAGATCAGTCACCACCAAACAATCTCGATGTAATTGATCCTTGTGCAGAAGCATGGTACGGGACACTTGATACGTTATATCTTATTAATCGAGAAAGAACAGAGAGGACGGCACTTCGTTTAGACACAACCGATGAGGGAGGAAATCCTGCTAATCGCCTAGAAATGCAAAGGTTGCTAGGAGTCGACACAGATGCCGACGGGAAAGCAGATAGTTGGGGAGTAGCAACGTGGGACACAAACACTACTCAGTGTGACGTAGTTGATTATTGGGGAGGAGATATTGGGATAGCTCTCGGGGTAATAGATGAAAAAGCGTGTTCCCGGAGTCATGACTGGGCAGCCATTTCGCCCAAAGCAATTGAGGTATTGGAATTTGATTTCATTCCGACACCAAATCGAGATCCATACTTAAATTATCGTAATAATACAGTACAAGTACAGCCACAATCATTTTTGCGACTCCATACAAAATTACGGCGGCCATTGGATTTTGGTGTTCGTACAGATGAAGATATTGAGTTGACTCAACAAACAATGGCTTCTTCTCGTATTTTCGGGGACCCCCGGTAAAGATCTTGCGGTTTTTTCAAAAAACAGTACAAGGGAAATAGATGTTGACTATTGAAACTGGCGAAACAAATAAAATTCTCCGCTCGCATTGCCGAGTGGTGACAGAATTTGATGCCGAATTATCAAAATTTATTCACGAAATGGAGAAGACGATGCTGATGGAAGATCCGGAGACGGGGATTCGTGGAGTAGGACTAGCAGCAAATCAAGTAGGGGACATGCGGCAGATTATAGTCATTACATTTAATGTAGGAGAAAAAAAAGAGCAGAAAGTTGTCCCTATGGTTAATCCAAAAATAACATGGACTTCTCCTCAAACAGTATCAATCGAAGAAGGGTGCCTGTCTTTACCGGGAGTTTTTGAACGAGTTACACGTCCTGCACGTATTCAGGCACAGTGGCAAGATGTAAAAGGAAATTGGCACGAGAAGAAATTGGGGAAATGGGATGCGCGAATACTTTTACACGAGAGAGATCATCTCGATGGGAAATTATTTACTGATTATAAGAAAAGTTGAAAAAATTGAAGTACGGCGTAGACTGCGGATGATTTTTACTCTTTAAGACAGCAATGAAAAAATACCATCCAAAAAACTCGTCAGGACAGAATCCATTTTTAATACTAATGTTTATTGCCATTGCAGGAGCGGCAATCATGGTTTTTACGAGGCCGAATTTAGAGCTTTTCCCCAAAAAACCAACCAGTATTTCTCTTACGGAGTTAATGCAGAATTATAATAATGATGCGCTCGAAAGCATTCTTATTAAAGACAACGAAATTGAGGCAAAAGCATTTGATGGGACGAAATATATATCAGTAAAAGAAGCAGGAACGACTATGCTAGATCTGGGATTTAATGATCCACTGAAGCGCGCAAAAGTAGAAATAGTAGACACATCTGGATCTAAGTTCTGGATGAATTTGTTAGTTGGAGCAGTGCCACTATTACTACTCGTAGTGTTGTTGATTTTTTTATTCCGTCGGGCGGGAGGATCTGGTGGAGGAGAAGGAGGTCCCTTTGGTTTTGGAAAATCAAAAGCTCGGGTATACGACGCCAAAAAACACACAACGAAATTCGCAGATGTTGCAGGAGCACAAGAGGCAAAAGAGGAAGTAGTAGAAGTAGTAGACTTCCTTAAGAACCCAAAGAAATATCAAAAAATGGGAGCAAAAATACCGAAAGGAATTTTATTAGTTGGTTCACCAGGAACAGGGAAAACTCTTTTGGCTCGAGCTATAGCAGGAGAATCAGGGGTTCCGTTTTTCAATGTATCGGGATCTGAGTTTGTAGAAATGTTTGTAGGAGTAGGAGCTTCTCGTGTGCGTGATTTGTTCAAAACAGCAAAACGAAATTCGCCCTGCTTAATTTTCATCGATGAAATTGATGCCATTGGGAAAAAAAGAGGAAATGGGTCTGGTGGAGGACATGATGAGAGAGAGCAAACATTGAACCAGATTTTGACAGAGATGGATGGATTTGAGCCAGGGACAAATGTAATTGTTCTTGCGGCAACAAATCGACCAGACGTGCTCGATAACGCATTATTAAGGCCAGGACGATTTGATCGTCGGGTACATATTGATTTGCCAGACATGGAGGCCCGGCTACAGATAGTAGAAGTACATGCCAAAAATAAAAAATTTGATTCCAAGGTGGATTTCAAATCAGTTTCCAGCAAGACGGTTGGATTTTCAGGCGCTGATATTGAGAACGTTTTAAATGAAGCGGCGATTGCGGCGGTCAAGACACGATCTTCGGCTATTTTTCAAAAACATTTAGATGACGCTGTAGAAAAAGTTGCCATGGGGCCAGAACGGAAAAGTCGAAAAATCACAGAGAAAGAAAAACAAATCATTGCTCATCACGAAGTGGGACATGCGATTTCAGGGCACTTAACAGAGAACTGTGAGCCGGTACACAAGATTTCAGTTATTTCTCGAGGAAGCGCGCTTGGAGTTACTTGGTTTCTTCCAGAAGAAGATACGTATTTGCAGTCAGAACAAAAAATGAAGGACGAAATGGTTTCACTTCATGGAGGACGAGTGGCAGAACGCATTATGTTTGGACAAACAACAACAGGAGCGTCTAATGACTTAGAGCGGATTTCTCGTATTGCACGAGCGATGGTGATGACATATGGAATGGGAGGAGAAAAGCTTGGCCCAGTAGTATTTGCTGAAAAGAATCGATCAAAAGGGATTTTTGAACTTACAGAAAAAGAATTTTCTCAAGATACTGCTCGCGAGATTGATCGCGAAGTGCAAGAACTTGTGGAAGAGGCAGAGCAGAGATGTGAAGAGATTCTGAAAAAACACGAAAAACTATTACATCAGATCGCAATTGATTTGCTCAAAAAAGAAACAATGTCTCGAGAGGACTTTTTGGCATATTTTGAGTAGATACGAAAAAGGATTTCATTGACAAGGGGAGAAGAAGGAGTTAAAAAAAACTTGGTATTATACTCGGAGCAAAATGCTCATGAATAAATCCACTTTTAATCTTAATACTACAAGCTAACAGTATATGAACTGTGTAGCCCGTGAAGAGCGGGCGGCGAACAAAAGAGCACATAGAGGCTCGGTATTAAGGCCGAAGTGAGTACGATTGCGTGAGCATGTTGAGAAGAATAATTCTCGCGTAGTCATCAACGGAAAGCTCGGTACGGAGGAATTGATGCATCCGGTAGGGTAGCACCTACAAAAAAGACATCCCTCTCTTCTGCTGCTGAAAGATTAATATCTCAGAGAGCACAGAAGAGGGTTTTTTCTATTGAATCGTTCCCCTCTTTTCGCTACAGTCTCTGCGATGAAACGGTGGATAATGGCATTTCTTTTCTGCTTGGTTGTAACCTCGAGTGTTGCAGCAGAGACGTTACGTCCGATTACACTTATTTTTGACGATCGCGCGATTACACTTGATTTCCAGCTTCAGTCAGAATTATTACAACAGACGCCCGTACACTTTTTAGTCATAGGGGACATGCGAATCCCAATTAATTTGGAACAAGAATTGCCACCAACTGAAAAATTATTTGATATTGAAACAGAGTTTGTAACACGAATTTCTCCAGAAAACCTAAAGGCGACTCTTTCGGAAATGTCTATTGTCAGGGCCCCAAAGCAAACATCAGTACAAATTTCTGTAGGGGAGAAAGGAGACATTCAGTTTGAGGGGACGCCACACGATGGATATGAAATAAATGTAGATCGTCTCATTTCGCTTCTGGACACAGCTATCATTGAAAAACGAGATGACGTTCGCGTACCAGCAAAAAAAATATTCTCAGCAGTGAGTGTTACTGAGGAGTTACAGGAGAGAGGAATTCGCGAAATTGTGGCCATAGGAGAATCAAATTTTTCTGGGTCCTCAAGGGCGCGGAAAACAAATATTCGTGTTGGAGCAGCAAAATTTAATGGCTCAATCATGGGAAAAGGGGAGCGATTTTCTTTTAACACTATTTTGGAGAATGTAGACGAATCAAATGGATTTGTCCCAGAGCTAGTAATCAAGGGAAACACAACAGAAAAAGAACAAGGAGGAGGGCTATGTCAGGTTTCTACAACAGCATTTCGTGCAGCATTGACGGGGGGATTCCCCATTAAATCGCGTAGAGCACATTCATATGCGGTTCCATATTATAAGCCGTACGGGCTTGATGCCGCTATTTATCTAGGGCAATTAGATTTTCGTTTCATAAATGATACCGAGGGAGACTTATTGATCCAGACATTCACAGAGGATGAAAATTTATTCTTTGTTTTCTATGGGACCAATGATGGACGGAAAGTACAGCTTGAGGGGCCATTTATTTCAGATTTCAAAAAAGCGCCAACGCCAATAGTGTACGAAAGTGAAGATTTGCCAATGGGAGAAACGGAGCTTCTCTCGACGGAACATCACGGATTTAGAACAGAGTGGTGGAGATATGTTTCCCACGAAGGAAAGACAGTAAGAGATGAATTTATTTCGTCCTATAGAGCTTGGCCTGCAAAGATTTTGCAG
>CAZGJL010000002.1:0-94385 GCA_964526665.1 uncultured Candidatus Peribacteria bacterium
AAAATGAAAAATTGGCACTTATTTCTCTGGATTGCAGTAGCCGCTTGCGGTGGATTTATTCTTGGTGGAGCACAGCAATTGGCTCCCGAAATGGAGACAGCCTCGATTAAGCCCATTGAAGCAGAGCAGACAGAAGTAAAGTTTATTCAGGTAGAAGGAGACAGGGTCTCTTTAGAACTAAAAGGAGATGTTCGTGTTGTCTGGAGTGATGAAAAATTTTTAGAAGAAAGTGGGGATCTTTTCTTAGGACAAGTCCCGAATGCAAACGACTTGAAATACCAGACTTATCCCTTTGTGGGGAACGCGAATACGGGGAAGTTTTATCCTTCTACGACTTCGTGGGCACGAGGAGTAAGAGTAAAAGATAGACGATTTTTTGCGACCAAAGAAGGGGCCATTGCGGAAGGATTTATTCCGAGCAAGAGTGTGAAATAGGTGGCCAAGGGGTTGACTTTTGATGAAATTATTATAAAGTGTCATCGTGTTGAAACTTTCCCCTGATTTAGAACAAGATATTCCCTCTTCGCAGAGAGAGAGAGTTTCGAGCTCAGAAACGGAATTTCCACAAAAGCTAGAGGCAATAGAGGGAGACAGTCGGGAAGGGATTTCCAGGGTACTATTTGAAAACAAAGAAGAAGGGCCGGAAGAAGAAACAAGAGAAGCGGGGAAAATTATTGAATTACCAAAAGCGAACCTGAGGGTAGGAAGTATTTCTAATAAAGATTACGAAAGACGTCATGGATTACGTGAAAACCCCTTCTGGAAGAGGGTTTTAAAGAAATATGTCACCAAGCCTGTTGGGGAAGCTTCTTTTGAAACGGCGAACTTTATGTATAAATCGGGCCTGCGAGCAAAGAAGGATGTTATAGATTTATTATTGGGGAAATGGTCTGGAAAGCACAGAGGATATCGCGCAGAAGAATGTATTCCTCTTTTGTTAAGGGTATGGGTTCCGCTTGGACTAGGGAGTGCAACGAGCTATTTGCTGGGGAAAACGGCATTGGGAAAGAAGAGTCTTGAATACCGAAAAAACAGAAGAAATCGAGTTGAGGGGATGAAAGATTCGATATTGAGACCTTTTTTAAAGATGGGAACAAAAATATCCAAAGCGCTCCCTGCGCATGAAAAAAGATTTGGAGTAGCACAAAAGGTTCGTGGAATGAGCACAAAAGGGACAGAAATTTTAGCTGAAATTGACTCTCGTATTAATCGGGGACTTAAGGGGTTGTGGGAATGGAAAAAAAGAAAAAATATGCAGAAAGAAACAAAGGCACGAAAGAAAGGACCTTCAACTGCTCCAAACCTCCAAGAGGAGCAGGGGTTTGGCAGTGAAAGGAGGGTTATTTCTCGAAACAAAAAACCAATGGAGGAACCAATAATTCAGGAGGTTCCATCTCCAGAAAACCCATCCGAGAAGGATGCCTCACTCGCGGCGTAACAATAGGTATTGATTTTTATGGCGAAATCTGGTAAACTTGCTAGATTTTTTCATATAAAAAATGTCTAATACGCCAGATTTTGATGCTATTCTAAATGCGGACACAGGTCTTGATAAAGACCAAAATGACCCGCAAAAAAGCCCTGAGGATCGCCTTAGTAAGCTTTCAAATGCGACAGAGGCAAATATGGGACCTATGCAAAAGATGCTGCGTGGAACAGAGGTTCGAGGAACAATAATTGCCGGGTCAAAATTTGAGGAAAGTTATTTTACGGACTCGATTCCGTTTGTTCTGCGAAATCGAATAAAGGGGAAAATATTTGATGTTCTGGGAGATACGGGGCGTGATTATGCAAATGTTCAGGTAAATGGAAGCGACTCGCTTTCTAAGATTGAACGAGAGATTTGGACTCAAAAATTAGACACGACATTGGACGCGGTTAGACGACAGAAAACAAATTCTCAGGCATCACTCTCTGTTATAGAGGGACTTTCTGGTATTTTGCAAAAAAGTACAGACGCGATGCGAGCTCAATGGGAAGAAAAAGCCACAGAGGCACGAGAGTTCCTGGACAATCGAGACATCTTCTTCAAAATTGCAGGATTGCGTAAAAAGGCGCGTTTTGAGAAATATTCTAAACGATTCCTAAAGAATCTTGAAGAAAAAAAGGCGCAGGTGCAAGCCTCTCTGAATATGGTGAAAACACGAAAAGAGAACGACATGAATGAGGCCAAAAATAAACTACAGGCCAAGTTGGCAGCACATAACAATCAGGATTCTACAGAGAGAAATGCTTTATGGAAGTTTGTAACAGAAAGCGTGAAAGATCCAACGATTCGTTCTTTGAACGTTAATGGTACAGCTATTACTGCTCGAAGCTTTGGTATTAAGGAGCATGGAGATTTCTTAGAGGCATTGATTGCGCTTGGATATACAACAAAAGCTGACCAGCTAGGGAAAACAGCTGCATTAAGTGCGGACACAGAAACAGTGATTAGCAAGTTTAGTGGAGAAGAAACGGCATTTAAGACAACGTTGGATAATACAGCTACGCCGCCAGAACAGAACGCGCCAAAGAATGTACAAGATAAGCTGAAGGCTTGTGTTTCTCCGGCAAAAGACCCGGTGGAGTCAGTACCAAAGCTTGTTGCAGATTTAGAAAAAACAATTCGATCAAAGAAACCGAATTTTATTACAGAAGTATATGGAGGACCTTTGCAGTCACCACAGCAAAAATTATGGAAAATAATTAGTTATTTGAATATAAATCCTGCGACAAGAGGATTTGAAGTTAAAGAATTAAACAGAACAACGTTGCAGGAGTTCCTTCGATATATGAAGGACATCGATAAAAATACTCAATTACAGGCTCGAGTGGATAACGTAGAAGATAAGGTTGAAGATTATTTGAATGACACGGTTCTAAAAATGAAAGATCTATGGGAAGGTGTTAATCCATTGGATAGCTTTACGGATATTACAACTCTTGATTATGGCGTAATACAGAGTAAAATTACTACTTTCATAGACGGAGTTTATCGTACGAACTTTAAAGATTTTGAAACAACAAAAGAGAATCTAGCACCAGAGATTAAGGTGCAATATGAGCAAAAATGGGAACGATTATCTGTTTTCAAGGAAAAACTAGAAGCACTTCAAAAAGACTGGAAAGAACAGAAAAAAAGATATCAAAGCTTTAAAACACTGGAATCAGATCCAGCTAGTCCTGGGAAATTATCTGATCGAGAAACTCAACTTAGAAATACGTTGGAATCTATTAGGACAGGTGGCTTGAACGACACAAAGGGGACTATTTCTATGCAAACAAACTCAGAATTACAAAAAGTTCAAGAAAAATGGGAATATTTACTGGAGTTTGGGGGAGACAGAACAAATGGACCGGACACTGTTTCAAGCACCAAAATAAAGTCATTTTATGAGTCTTCATTAGAAGAAAAGACAGCTAAATATCCTCTCGCAGGAGAGGAAGGACTTCTCGCAACTCGGTTAGTGGATTACAAAACAATTAATACTGACGCAGGAGATTTCGATAAACGATTCCGTGATCACCTCATGGAGGAATATCAGACAGAGCAGGAGAAGCAATTGGAGGAAAACTTGAAAACAAATACGACCAAAGAGTGGGAGATACTGAATATGTCTCCAGAAGGAGAGCTTGTTGAGGTTAATTATTATGACACATTGGGAGTTTCGACACTGCCTTCGGCAAAAGAATTAAATGAGCCAGATAATCAGGAAAAGGTTGGTCGATTGAGAATTGTCAAAAAAACGGAAAAAGGAATTGTGTTAGAACATCCAACTCAGAACAAAACCTATGTATTGAGCGGACCAACAGAAAAAAAAGATGGAGTTTGGTCACCAAACTTAGGTGTGTATAATCAAAAAGGGTCTGCAATTCAGCCCGGAAGTAGCGTTGCGGGAATTATTCTAGGGATTAATTTAAATGCATAACATGGATAACTACGAAGTTGAACTCGAAAAATTTATCAATTGGTTTGCTGACTTAGAGCAAATCCCAGGAGAGACTCGTATTGATTTCTTGAATCACATTCTTGAAGTGGGATATATGGACGAAAAGGCTGAAAAGTTTGTCACGGACTCTTTGGATCACCTTGTGAAAGGGTCTCAGCAAGAGGCCGATGAGCTCAAGCGACGTTTCGAGGTCTTGGAAGGAGCGGTTGCAGGACAAGAGGATCCGAACCTATCTTTAGCTGAACACGTTTTGCATGATGCAGAGGAGAAAATGGAGAAGCTGGCAGGGGGATTAAAAACAGATTTCATTGAATTTGAGAAAGAGAAATCAGTAGAAGCGGAAACCATTGAGCAGACGGGGGAAGACAGTGAGGTAGAGGCATTGAAAAAGAATTTGTAAGAAAAAAGCCCCACCCCGCAATGCGGGGCAGAGTTTAATATTAATTTTAAGTATTTCCTATCCCCGATAATTCGGAGCTTCTTTTAGAATTGAAACATCATGTGGATGTGATTCTTTTAACGAAGCAGCGGTGATCTGAACGAATTCAGCCTTTTCTTGGAATTCTTTTATCGTTCCAGCGCCAGTATATCCCATTGAACTTCTTACTCCTCCAGTAAGCTGGAAGATTTCACCAGAGACATCGCCCTTGTACAATACTTTTCCTTCAATTCCTTCGGGAACAAGTTTGTCATTGGCAACGTTTGATTGAGCGTACCGCTCCTTTCCTCCACAGGCCATAGCAGCCATTGATCCCATTCCACGATAATACTTGTATGTCTTTCCTCCAGAATAAATAAGTTCTCCTGGAGCCTGTGTGGTTCCTGCCAAGAGTGATCCAATCATTACACAGTCAGCTCCGGCAGCAAGTGCTTTTGCTACATCACCAGAATATCGAACTCCTCCGTCGGCAATGAGCGTTATTCCTGATTTTTTACAAACTTCAATTACGTTCATAATAGCGCTTAACTGAGGAACTCCGATTCCCGCTATTACACGAGTAGTACAGATTGATCCCGGACCAATCCCAACCTTTACTCCATCAGCACCAGCCTTTATCAATGCTTCGGCAGCTTTTGCTGTTGCAATATTTCCACCAATAACATCCACGTTTGGATAGGTTTCTTTTATGTATTTTACGGTATCGAGCACTCCCTTGGAATGTCCATGAGCAGTATCTACCACGAGGACATCAGCACCAGCTTTAATGAGTTTTTTTACTCGTTCATCACGATTGTGAGCTGGACCACAGGCGGCGGCTACACGGAGCCGTTTTCGTTTATCTTTTGTAGCCGAAGGAAACATTTCATTTCGCTCCAAATCTCGACGAGTAATAAGCGCATGAAGTGTTCCGTCTTTATTCAAAATCAAAAGCTTTGAATGCTTAGATTCTTCCAAAACATCATTTGCTTGAGAAAGAGTAAGAGGCTCTTTTGCTGTCAGTAAGTCTTTTATCGGAGTCATTCGCTCTGCACAAGTACAAGTGGAATGTTTTTTCTCCAAATAATCATTTCGGGAAACCATCCCCACGATTTTTGTAGAGAGAGTTCCGTCTTCTGTAATCGGAATAGACTTGAAGTGTTTTTCTTGTCGTACCTTGATCACATCTGCGATTTTGTGGTTTGGTGAAAGCACCAATGGTTCATGAATAAATCCATTCTCAAATCGCTTCACCTTTCGTACCATTGCGGCTTGTTCGTCAGGGGTGCAGTTTTTGTGAATAACCCCAATCCCACCAAGAAGAGCCATGGCAATGGCCATTTCGGATTCAGTTACCGTGTCCATCGCTGAAGATACGAGAGGGATTTTTAGTTCAATATTTCGTGTAAATTTTGTACGGGGATCTACTTGGTTGGGTAGAATCTCAGAATACTGTGGTACAAGGAGTACATCATCAAATGTGAGAGCGGGTAGAATTGTTTTCATGGTTTTCAAAGGTTTTCAGAAAAAATTTTAGAAAATGTAACGGGGAAGGGGCAAGAAGTCAAGTTTTGATGATATTTCTCCACGAATAAACTCCTTCAAAAAAATCCTGACTTCAGCCAGGATTTCAATATTTAGACTTAAAACAAAGAACTACTTCACAGTTCCTCCTGCTTTCTCAATTGCTGCTTTTGCCGTTGCAGAAATAAGAAGGCCTTCAATATTTAATTTTTTTGTAACTTCTCCTTCCCCCAATATTTTAACTTTCGCGTTATTTTTGTTAATCAATCCTGCATCAGACAATGTAAGAACATTGATTTTTGCTCCATCAGCAAAAGCCATTTCCAATTTTTCAAGATTTACGATCTGTGTCTCAACACGATTGGGGTTTGTAAACCCTCGGAGTTTTGGCATTCGCATAAGAAGACCACTCTGTCCTCCTTCGAATCCTGGTCGAACACCTCCACCAGCACGGCAGTTTTGTCCATTTTTTCCTCGTCCGGCAAATGTTCCTTTCGTCCCATTTCCCTGACCTTTTCGCATTTTCGCTTTTTTAGCGATTTTCGGAGCCAATTTACTCAATAAATTCATTTTTTGTCAGCGTCAGGTTTTTTCGCTGCAGGTTTCTTGGCTGCAGGTTTTTTAGCAGGAGCTTTTTTTGCCGCCGGCTTTTTTGGTGCTTCTTTCTTTTTCTCTGGAGCTTTCTCCGCAACAGTTTTCTCTACATCTTTCTCTTCTGTTGCTTCTCCCTCAACTTCTAAGTCTTCCTTGGTAATTTTTGTTCCAGGGTTCTTCACTGTTTCAAGTCCTCGGAGTGCATTAAATGTTGCACAAGCAATATTTAATTTATTACGTGATCCGTGAGACTTAGACAATACATCTTTTACTCCAGCAAGTTCTAATATTTTACGAACCGCTCCACCAGCAATAACTCCCTTTCCTTCTGGTGCAGGGAAAAGTAATACTCGAGAAGCCTTGAAAGATTCATTTGCTTCGTGAGGAATAGTTCCTTTTACGATTGGCACAGTAATCAAGTTTTGTTTTGCTCGGCTAACAGCTTTTTGGATAGCCATCATCACTTCAGACGATTTCCCAATTCCAAATCCTACACGTCCTTTTTTGTCACCAATAACCACTGTTAATCGGAAACGTAGACGACGTCCACCTTTTACCACACGAGTCACACGATCAATCTGTAGAATTGCTTCTTCAAATTCTTTCGCTTCACGTGGTTTTCGATCGCGGCCACCTTTTCGTGGACGACGCTCTCGACGAGGTTTCTCATCAGATTTCTGCTCTCCGGGAGTGTTCTCAGGAGCAGCAATTGTTTTTTCTTCAGTTTTCTCTGCCGGGGGTGTAGTGTTTTCCTCTGTCATTTTAGGATGGATTAATTTTTCTCAAGAGTACTCAGAACTCTAGTCCCGCTTTCCGAGCGGCATCAGCCAAAGCTTTCACTTGGCCGTGGTATTTGTACCCATTGCGATCAAACGCAACCTGAGTAATTTTATTTTTTTTCGCTGCTTCAGCGATTTTGGTACCTACTTCAGTTGCGGACTCAATCCCCGTTTTTCCGGTTTTGAGGCCTGATATTCCACAAACAATTTTTCCCGCTACATCATCGAAGATGTGAGCGCTAATTGCTCGGTTTGAACGAACGATCAATAATCGTGGTCGTCCGGAGACACGTGCTACTGCGTGCGTTCGTCGTGCACGAGAGGTTTGCCGTTCTTGTTTTGTAGATTTTGTCATCTCGGTTTACTATTATTTAGCAGCTGATTTACCAGCTTTTCGCACAACGTGCTCATCTGTATAACGAATACCTTTTCCTTTATAAGGTTCAGGTTTTCGGAGTGCGCGAATATTTGCGGCCACTTGTCCCACCAACTGTTTACTGATACCAGAAATAGTGAAGAAACTTGTTTCTTTTTTATCAAACTCAAGAGTAATTCCTTCAGGCAAATCAAAGAGAATGGGATGAGAGTATCCTAGTTGGAATTCTACTCCAGATCCCTTTAATGCTCCACGATATCCAACCCCCCTTATTTCAAGTGATTTAGAATATCCTTTTTCAACTCCTTCAATAGCATTTGCCAAAAGTGATCGATATAGTCCGTGTCGAGCACGTGCTGCCTTTGCATCATTTGCGCGAGTAACAGTAACAAGCTCTCCTTCTTGTGAAAAAGAAACATATTCAGCTTCAAACGGAACAGTAAGTTCCCCTTTTGGACCTTTTACTCTCAAAAAACTCGCCTCAATCGAAACTTCGATTCCAGACGGTACGGATACGGGTTTATTTCCAATTCGTGACATTTTCCAGATTAATAAGGAACCGCTGCAGCTGTGCCTTTTTCGCACGCTTAGACGAGGTTTTATTTGAAAACCGGCGCGAGTCTAGCTCTGGCAGAGGTTCTGTCAAGTTTTTCTATGCACTTCTAAAAATCGCCCGCAAATAATAAATTTCCAAAAATCTATCGTTCTCGAATTTTCGCTTCTCGTCTCAAAATTCCCAAAGCCCAAATAGCACGAGCCGGGTCGAGAAAGCAGGGGATTCCGGCTTTTAACAACAATTCGGTTCCCTCTCGCACAGAGGATCCTCCCATGAAACACGTTACCAGGGGCGTGCCAGGGTATTTTTTATTAGCAGCAATTATTGCTTCAGCAGATTCTTTTGCCTGAGTCATGGCTTGAGGCGAAAGCATTATCATGTAAGCATCAGCAGCATTGTTTTTCAGTAAGACTTCGAGGCTTTTTTCATACCGATCGGCACGTGCATCCCCAATAAGATCGACAGGACTGTGTACTTTTGTTGAAAAAGGAAGAACGTTATTGAGTTCGTTTTTTACTTCTTCGGAAAGATTCGCAATGTCCAAATACGGATCATCATCGATGGCATCTGTAGCAATTACCCCGGGACCTCCTGCGTTCGTAACAATTACGGTTCGTGCCCCTTTTGGTAATGGCTGACAACTACAAAGATGAGCAATATCAAAGAGTCGTTCTACACTTTCTGCACGAAAAACACCGGCTTCTTCAAGAGCTTCACAGAGATTTCCTTCTTCTGATATTTCTGTTCCAGAATGCTGTTCTACAGCACTCCGACCAAGGGCGGTCGTTCCAGATTTATAGAGAATAACAGACTTCTTTTTTGAGAGTCGTGTCGCAATTTCCAAAAACTTCTTTTCATCATTAAATCGTTCCAAATAAAGAACAATAGCGTTTGTATCAGAATCATTTTCCAAGAATTCCAAACTCGCATTTTCATCCAGTTGAAGCTTATTTCCTAGGGAAATAACTTTCGAAAACCCAAAATGACGAAGCCCTGACCAATCACAAAGAGAGGATATGATCGCTCCAGACTGCGATACGAGCGCCACGTTTCCTGCGGCGGGGAGAGTTCCCCCAAAGGAAGCATTAAGTTTCGCATGAGGATTTATTACTCCCAGACAATTGGGCCCCATTATATGGAGATCATGTTTTTTGATAAGTTTTTTTAATTCTTCATCGAGAAGAGCGCCTTCTTTCCCCGTTTCTCCAAATCCAGCGGTAATAATGACAAAGTTTTTTGTCCCATTCTCAGCTCCTTCTTGCACAATGCTTGGCACAATTTTTGCCGGAACAACAATTATGGCTAATTCAGCAGGAGAAGGTGTATCAGAAAGAGTTTTATACACAGGAATATCAAGAATTTTCGTTTCGTGTGGATTAATAGGAAATATTTTCCCAGGGAATTGTCCATCAATAATATTGCGAAGAACTTCGTGTCCCATTTTCCCAGAGGTTGCAGAAGCTCCAACTATTGCCACAGAGGCAGGAGAAAAAAATTCGTTCATTTTTTTGAGAGTGATTGAATCGCGCGGATCAAGTCTCGACGAGCAAGATCAGCATGTGTGGCCGTTATCTTTATATTTGGTTCATGGGCAATACGATTGCGTAATCGGTGAGTCTTCCATATTTGCGCTTCATTTGGCATGCGTTTTACAAATTTTTTCACCACTTCTGCCGCACGTATTTTTTTTCTTTGTCTTTCCGGAATAAGTGAGGCAAGAGTCCACACAAATACTTTATGTGCCTCAAGTATTGCATGTGCGGGATCTAGTTTTTCAGTTTCTCGTATGTCTTTTATGGCACGGTGTGCAGTATGACTCGAAAGTTTTTTCCCGCGACGCATAACCAGCATCAGAATGAGTGATCCCACAAGGACAACGATAGCCAAAATAAGTTCTAAATTCACAAAAGAATGATACTGGGTTAGGAAGGGTGGGGCAATTTTTAATACACAGAGAACTTATTTTATGTATGAAAAAAACCAGAACTACACGATATGTAGTTCTGGGGTTTGTGACAGGCCGCTTGGTTCTTCTTTTTTACTTCTTTCGATCTCGTCCATGGTTCGTCAGGAGCATTTTTACCGAATGTAAAAGTTGTTTTTTATTTAAGAAACAAGCGTGGATGTTTCCCCTTCTGTCGACGGTGTAAAAGATATCGTTGATTTTTGGTGATAATCTTTTGTCCTTGTCAGACATTGATCCATAAATTTCATGCTTAGTGAAGCACGCACCTTGATCATTGGTAAAAAACCCAAAAATAAAATGTAAATCATTCATATCGTTAAGTATTTGAAGTTAACCCTTCTCAACAGCGAGAAAGGGAAATAGAATTCCATTTCTTTGTGCTGAGAAGATAGTAGAGCCTGCGGTTTTCTCTTTAAGAATGAAGATCTCATCTGAAAGAGAAAATAAAAACCCTACTGTTGATATGCAAAAGAACAGCAACCTTTTACGTCATAACTCACCCCCTGTCAATCAAATTAAATAGCGAAGCTTTTTAATGCATTACTTTTAGATAACACTCTTTACACAAAATTCGCCCATCATATGTGCTCGGCCAAGATGTTTGAGTGTTGGTATTGCATTTTCCGCATGTCGTTTTTCGTAGCTTCCCATCAAACGGAATCCAGTGAAAATTCTCCTGAATACGGTTCATATAGTATGTGTCGGGAAGGGGACATCTGATTTTTTTTGAAAACTGGATATCAGCATCAGAAATTTGAAACGGTTTTTTGAAAGCCGAGTCCCAGAATATTTTATGGGTTAATTCTTTCTCATTTATAATGTCCTCTGGCGAATCAGGAATTTCTGACACAGGAGAATAATTTTTATTTTCGCGCTCTATCACCTCGTCTACACGGAACCCCAGCTTGGCCTGTTTTTCTTCCGATAAAGGAAAATGGAATCTGGCGAGACTCTCGTCATATGGATGGGGCGCAAAATATCCAGGAAAAAAGACCCCCCACTCTTTCGTTTCTTGCATATGATGAATTATTTTTTCATGCAAAAGTTCATATTTTTCGGGAGAATACGCCTTATTGAAGATGTGATATTTTTTCCCGACCAATCCACAGCATCCAAAACAATTTTCACACTGGAAACAGTTGGCACAATAATCACAAAATCGACTTTGATTAATAGAGAAGCTATTGCGACATTGATACACCTTGTCTTGCGCACCCGTACAATTAAAAATCATTTCTGTATTAAGCGCGACATCGACACAATCAAGACAATCTCTACTTTCTAGTCCGCCACGAAGGAAATTACAGCAGTCTTCAAGCTCATTCACAAAGAAACAGTTTTGTGCATTTTTTGAGTCCTCAATATTATCTCCAGTGCAGTTTTCAGAGTGCATTATGTGGGTACTACGAAAAAAGGCTTGTAACCGGATCATTTCCTTGAAAAATAGTTTTGCCTGGTCATAAAGTTTTCGTGACCTGAAGTTCCATTTTTGTTTTTGAACCATGAATTCTTCTTTTGTGAGCTGTTTGTTTCCAAAGCAATATTGTTTGTTTCTCAGATTGCAGCAAAAAAGACAGTCTGTGCAGTTTCTACAATCGAACAAAAAAGAGGAACTTTTGATATTTCGACAGTCTATACAATGGAGAGAGTCAAAACAGTCAAAGCAGTTGGTGAGGTCGGCGCAGAGTTCGGAGTTTTTTGAATACGCACAAAAAGCAGAGTTTTTTTCAGAAAAAGATCGATAACAATGGCGAATATCTTCTCCCCTGAGAACAGAATGAGAAAGATAGGCGTTCCGAGAAAACCAACAATCATCGGTATATTCGCAGTTTTCATTTCCCGCACCCATTTTGTGAGGAATGGGGCATTTTTGAAACAACTCCCATGCTTGCTCAAAAAACGGTTTTTCAAAATCAAAGTCAGCACTTGGTGGATCGGCATGTTTTTGCCACTCGTTTTTATGCCAGACGGGGTAGGGGCATTTTTCAGAAAAAGCAGAAATAATATTTTTTTTCGTTTTGTTGCAAATTCTTTTGTGCAGTGCCCAGTGTTGCCAAAAAGCAGAGAGGTGTCTCAATCTGATCCATGGAGCAGTTGTGGGAAGGTCAGAAAATCCCAATTTTTGTCTCAATTTTATTTCAGATTCAGAGATACTGAATTTTTCTTTAGAAATAGGACACGTAAAAGGAGTCATCAATTACTGATATAGCGAAAAATATACCAAAAAACAAGAGAAAGAATGGTCAGAAAGAAGAAATTATTTTGAGAGTAATTTTTAAGGAAAAGAAAAACGGTCTCATTTTTAATCCCAAACGTCGTGAAACCACGGTCTCAGCGGGCAGAAAAAAATCTCTAAAAAAACCTTGACGTTTCCAGAATCATGGATACACTCGCCCAGCTGTTTGGTCACAGATCAACCGGCAAAAAGCTCTTTTTCATTTCGGACGCAACTAGTAAGAACTTTTAGTTCTTACGCAAAAGCAAAATCAACGTCAATTTCTAAGTGAAATTTTTTATAGGATTTAGTAAAATCCTAATTTATAACCAGAGTTAACTCTGGCCAAATCTTACTCTTTTTAGAGAGTTTGATCCTGGCTCAGGATGAACGCTGGCGGTGCGTTTAATACATGCAAGTCGAACGAGATCTTTGAAGAGTTTACTTTTTAAAGTGACAGTGGCGGACGAGCGAGTAACACGTAAGTAGTTGCCTTGTACTCAGGGATAACTAGTCGAAAGATTAGCTAATACCGGATGGTCCCGAAAGGGTAAAGATTTATCGGTACAAGAGACGCTTGCGGCCTATCAGCTAGTTGGTGAGGTAAAGGCTTACCAAGGCGATGACGGGTACCTGGTGTGAGAGCATGACCAGGCGCGATGGGACTGAGACACGGCCCATACTCCTACGGGAGGCAGCAGTAGAGAATCTTCCGCAATGGACGAAAGTCTGACGGAGCGACACCGCGTGGTGGATGAAGCTTTTCGGAGTGTAAACACCTTTTATGAGGGAAGAAAATCTGACGGTACCTCATGAATAAGGACCGGCTAATTACGTGCCAGCAGCCGCGGTAATACGTAAGGTCCAAGCGTTAACCGGAATTATTGGGCGTAAAGCGTCCGCAGGCGGTTTGCCAAGTTGATTATTAAATACCGACGCTCAACGTCGGTGCTGTAGTCAAAACTGGTAAACTAGAGATATGGAGAGGTGCGTGGAATTGTGCAAGTAGGGGTAAAATCCGTAGATATGCATAGGAACACCAAAAGCGAAGGCAGCGCACTGGCCATTATCTGACGCTCAGGGACGAAAGCGTGGGGAGCGAAAGGGATTAGATACCCCTGTAGTCCACGCCGTAAACGATGCGTGCTCGATGTTGGGACCCTCGACCTGGTCTCAGTGTCTAAGATAACTCGATAAGCACGCCGCCTGTGTAGTACGATCGCAAGATTAAAACACAAAGGAATAGACGGGGACCCACACAAGCGGTGGATCGCGGGGTTTAATTCGTTAATAAGCGAGTAACCTTACCCAGGCTTGACATCTTTATCATATTCTGTGGAAACACGGGAGTCGGTTCGGCCGGATAAATGACAGGCGCTGCATGGTTGCCGTCAGCTCGTGCCTTGAGGTGTTCGGTTAAGTCCGTAAACGAGCGCAACCCTCATCATATGTTGTATTTTCATATGAGACTGCCGGTTACAAACCGGAGGAAGGTGAGGATGACGTCAAATCAGCATGGCCCTTATGCCTGGGGCCACACCCACAATACAATGGCTAGTACAAACTGAAGCGAAGCAGCGATGTGGAGCGAATCGGATAAAACTAGTCTCAGTTCGGATCGAAGTCTGCAACTCGACTTCGTGAAGCTGGAATCGCTAGTAAACGTGTATCAGTCATGGCACGTTGAATATGTTCCTGGGTCTTGTACTCACCGCCCGTCAAGGCATGGAAGTTGGGAGCACCCAAAGTCTGCGAAACAATCGTGGCCTAAGGTGAATTCAGTAACTGGGCTTAAGTCGTAACAAGGTATCCGTAGGGGAATCTGCGGATGGAATACCGCCATTTCAATGGCAAAACGGGGTGAACATTTTTGTTCACAAGCATTAAGTTAAAGTTGATTCTTAGTGTGTAACTACCCCTGGTCGCTGCGTCCGAGATGAAAGAGAGCTAATAAAAAGAAAGAGAGCGAAAGCTCTCTTTTTTTATTAATAAAAATGTTTTATACTGATATAGTATTTTCTAATTTTATACTATGGAACCAGTAGTTATGACCCTAGGAGGCGCACCTACAGAGGAAGCTTTCGGAGCAGGATCTCTCATGGCGGGAATGGGAATAATCATCCCTATTGCCTTGTGGGTATTGATCATCGTTGCAATGTGCAAAGTCTATATGAAGGCAGGACGAGGATGGTGGGAAGCTATTATCCCCGTTTATAGTGCATTTATCTTTTTGAAAATTATCAATAAGAGTTACTGGAATATTCTCCTTTTTTGTATTCCGATTGTGAATTGTATATTCGCAATTATATTTATGAGCCGACTCTCCAAAAAGTTTGGTTATGGAAACGGGTTTACGATTGGGTTGTTCTTTCTGCCAATGATTTTCTTTCCTATTCTCGCATGGGGAAGTTCAGTATATATAGAGGAAGGAGAACAACAGGAAGTTGCACCAGCACCAGTTGAAACACCAGAAGAGGCAATAGAAATGCCTGCTGCACCAGTGGAGACATCAATGGATCCGCCTGTAGCAGAGCAGACAGAGCCGGAACCACCGGTCCCACCAAGTATGTAGATATTTTATTTTAGAAAAAAAACGAAGGCCTTCTTTCTCAAGAAGGTCTTTTTTTGTTTTTCAAAGGAATTGACATGTACAGAGATTTATATTAAAAAATATTTGATGAAAAATTTACAATCAATTCTTACAGTCCCAGAAATTCAGGAAGATATCGAAACCCTGAAACGAGAAGACAACAGTGCCATTGAGGGGTTCACACAGGATATAGTAGATTTAATGGGAGCTAAGGACTGGGGAACATTTCTAGTTGAAGGTGATGAATGGTTTTGGATTTTAAAAAAGGAAAACGTCAAATTCTTTAACGAAAAAAAAATAGAGGAAAAAATAGAGGGAGTATTGAATGATTACTTTGATTTACCAAGACAACAGGATGCCTCGATAAAATTAAAGATGTCACTGATAGCTTTGACAGCAAAAATAATGTTCGAGGCTCGTCTTGCCATTCACGAACTCACTCGTCCAGAGAGTGATAGTCCAGGAATTGGGAATGCTCCTCATTCGGAAGCAGCATATTTAGAATCTATGTAAGAAAAAACCGTCTCGTGAGAGTCGGTTTTAACCAGCATGCCGTAGCTTTCGAAGTAAATCGTTTCCTGCGTTTTTGCAGGTGGGATATCTTACGCGACACTCACAAGTGCTGCAGATCAGAATTCCCTAGAAAAGGTGATGAGGAAAAAGATCTTCGAAAACCACGTACACTCCAGTACAAAGCAAATGTATTACGAACACATTTTTTCGTCAAAGAATTCATGTTGCGGAAGGGTTGAAAAAATGTTGTAAGAAAGTACACTCCTCTGGATGAATTTGAAAATTGGCATTGTCGGGCTACCAAATGTGGGCAAATCTACGCTTTTTAACGCTCTTACAGGAGCTAAGAATGCAGCGGCGGAGAACTTCCCCTTTTGTACTATAGATCCCAATGTGGGGATCGTAGCGGTACCAGATGACAGATTGGAGAAGTTGGCAGAAATAGTTTATCCAGAAAAGATTCAACACTCAGCGGTAGAGTTTGTAGATATTGCGGGTCTTGTCGCCGGGGCTTCTCAGGGAGAAGGACTGGGGAATAAGTTTCTTTCTCATATTCGAGAATGTCAGGCAATTACTCATGTTTTACGTGATTTTGACGATGACAATGTTCATCATGTTTCTGCTCGAGTAAATCCAGCAGAAGATTTCGAGGTGATTTTGACAGAACTTATTTTGGCTGACCTAGAATCAGTGATACGACAGATTGATCGTACACAAAAAAAAGCACGATCAGGAGACAAAGAAGCAAAAGAAGAGTTAGTCATTCTTGAGCAAGTAAAACCAGCGCTCGATGCAGGGAACTTAGCAAGCACCATTGAAGCAGATTTAGAAGAGGAAGAAATGGTGGTCTTGAGGGGCCTCCATTTATTAACGACAAAAAAATTCTTAATTGTCGCCAACACTTCTGAGAAGAATTTTGCTAACTGGGATGAGGCGGCATTTCGTACGAAATTGAGCGATAAATTTGCAGATGTTCCGGTTGTTCCGATTTGTGCTCAGACAGAAGCAGAATTGGGAGACTTGGAGCCAAGTGAGAGAAAGATGTTTCTCGAAGAACTTGGAGCAGAGAAGTCAGGACTGGAGGCATTGATTCAGAAGAGCTTTGAATTACTTGGTCTACAGAGTTATTTCACGGCAGGAGTGCAAGAAGTGAGAGCCTGGACTATTCGAAAAGGATCAACGGCGCCACAGGCGGCAGGAGAGATTCATACAGACTTTGAAAAAGGGTTTATAAAGGCGGATGTAATAGCGTATAACGATTACATTGCCAACAATGGTGAATCAGGAGCCAAGGATGCGGGAAAGATGCGAATGGAAGGAAAATCATACATCGTACAAGATGGCGATGTAATGCATTTTAAGTTTAATGTGTAATGTAGGCTGCTAAATTATAATTTTCAGCAGCTTCAGTAAGATATGAAGGAAGTTTAAAGTTTCGTTCTTTTGCATTTTTTTTGGTTTGTTTGTAGGCAAAAGCAAGATCTTCGGTTGGAATTCCCCATTTTTTCCATTTTTCTGCTGGATCATTTACGAATTCAGCGATTTTTTCATACGCTTCATCGTAATTCTTAACAGTAAAAAGATATTCTCCAGCCCATTTCTGAAGAAGGGAAATCGTATGTACTCCATCATCAATTTCAATTTTTTCAGTTTCGATCAGAACCCTAACTTGTTTAATTAAGTTTGCCCATAAATGTTCTCCATTATTTGAAGGATCAACAAAAATACAGGGAGACATAATGCTTTGCTTGAGCTTCATATTCGTGAGAGTGATTGCCATTTCCTCTAAGGTCCCCAGTCCGCCAAGATTGAAAATACGAAAATTTGAAATCTTATCCATTTCTCCTTGTCGTTTCCCTCTCCCATCTCGTGTATCAAAATCAACCATTGCATCTGGTTGAGAATTATATACTTGTTTTTCGTCATTTTCATTTTCCTTTTCCTTTTCAGTAGCAAAGTTGTTAGCAGGTTTTATTTTTTCAACATCAATACCGTACCCAATTGATAAAATTTTATTTTTTCTTGCCGCTTTGTCTGCAGCAAGCATTACTCCGCTCCCTTTCCCATGAACAAAAGCAGCGGTGCCAGCACCTGATTTTTCGGTAAACAAAGTATTTATTTTTTCTGCAAAACTATCCAATTGTGGCTGCAGAGCCTCTCCAACTTGATCGTTGTGAGAACCATAAAGCGCAATAACATTTTCTATTTTATCTATTTTTTCGGTATTTTTGGGCTCTACCCAAAGACCTTTATAAAATTCATATAAAACTTCTTTATCTTCAATAGAAAACGTTTTATAAATTTGTGCATTTCTGTCTCGAGTGAGTTTTACAAATTGATCATATTTTGCAGAACTGAAATACACATTATGAAGGGGCTTTCTCTTTAATGGTTCTTTCCGAAAATCATCCGTGTGCAGGTTGAGGTCTCGTGCCAAAAAAATGCCAACGCCATCGCTTTCAAGAGAGTCCATAGATTTACTAGAGGGGAATGCGTGCGAAGCAAAAATTCGACGCGGGGTTTGAGCGCCTCCAATATATTTAATAAGCTTTAAAAATTTATCATCATCTAGAGAGTTACTATTCGATTTTATTTGTATTTTTCCGCTTAAGATAGTTTGTATTAATTCTTGCTGCTGGATTTCAGTGCCATCCCACGGAATATCCTGCACAGGATTCTCCTTATTATCAACATCAATTAATACTCCGTATGACCCAGGAGAGTCATTTTTTGTTTCTGAAATATTGTGTTGTTTAAAAAAATCAGGGAGAAAATCAGGGTTTCCCATTTTAGAAAAATCAGTGATCTGTACTCCCTTGTTTAAGATTTTTTCTTTTGCTTCTTTCGTTCGTGCAATAATTTTCCATCTTCTTTGTGTTTCTTCATTTGGATCTGGGTAGACCCTCATTTTTACTTTAAAATTTTCTAAAGTAAGAGGAGAGTCCCCATAGTTAAAAATTTCGATATGTCGGTTGCTATTTTTTCCTGTAGTTCGTAGTGATTCAAAAATACGTGCAGCGAGGTGAAATACATTTGGATTTTGCTCCCTTAAAATCTCAAAAATGTATGGACCAACGGATACACGAAGTGCCCCAACAAAAAATTCTTTTGGCTTTAATTTTGTTTGCATTGGATTTGGGGATTCATCCCGGATCTTACCAAGGCTTCTCCGGGATTGTTCCCAGACCTTTTGGGTATTAGCCTTCAAAAGAATATCTGAAAGAATATATTGTAGTTCTTGTAAGGGGACATCAATAGTTCCATCTGGATTAATATCAGCTTGTTCTGGAATCCAAATGTCCTTTTTTTCTATTGCATCATGAATTTTCCCTCGAGAGAGAGGAGTAGCCCCCAAGGTTACAAGAAGAGGGCCAAGATGGATGTTTTTGTTTCCTTTTTCATCAACTTCCTTAATTAAATCTGATAACAAGGTAGAATGTTCTAGAGTTGCCAAAGAAGAAACTTTTGCCGCACAGGTAAGTCCTTTGTCGGAACAATATTCAGGTGTTTGCGTGAGATCTAATGTAGTGTCAATTCCAACCTGAGCATGACCACTCTTCCCATTCAGGGAGATGCCATCTCCTTCTTGAATAGCTTCCATAACTCTCGCAACCTCAAAATCTTGGAGATTCTTAAATCGCAATAAAATAGATAGAACGGATTTTTCTGTATCAGGGTTTGTTTCCATTTGTGGCAGGTTTTCTGCCAGACCAGAGCCCTTAATAATTTCAATAACTTGTCCCTCAGATTGTGTGCGAAGTAAAGAAGTCATTATTTTTTATAAAATACAACCTCTTTTTACTTATTTCTCAATAAAAGTCAACTTATGTCCAGTAAAATTGGACAATGATCGCTTCCCATTTGCGTTGTTAGATATTGAACGTCTTTCACTTGAGACAGAAATTTTTCATCCACAAAGAAATAATCAATACGCCATCCCACATTTGTTGCTCGTGAGCGAGTAATAACATGCCACCACGAATAGACATCACGGACTTCAGGATTTCGCTCTCTCCAGACATCCGTCCAGCCATCTTTGATCCACTTGGTCAGCCATGCGCGTTCTTCGGGATGGAACCCGATTTTTCCTTCATTATTCTTTGGGCGAGCAAGATCAATTTCTTCGTGTGCGCAGTTCACATCTCCGGTGAAAATTACAGTTTTCCCTTCTGCTCGGAGCTGATTTACGAAGGCAAGAAATTTTTCATAAAATTCTAACTTTCCTTTCCAGGCTTCTGGGGATTTCCCCCCATTAGGGAAGTAGACGCCAAGCATTTCTTTATCATCAAAACTGATACGTGAAATACGTCCTTCGTCATCGGTGAAGTTTGGCATTCCTATTTGAAGTTTGCAGTTTGAAGTTTGCAGTTTGAAATCTTTCTTTACCCAAATAGCAGTCCCGGCATATCCAGGCTTTTCTGCGCTATGGTAAAATTGTTCATAAGCATCATATTTTTCAATAATTGGTTGTATTTGTTCGGGCTTTGACTTGGTCTCCTGAATAAAGAAAATATCAGGATCGTGTTGTTTTAAAAACGATTCCAAATCCCCTTTTCTCTCGACGGCACGAATTCCATTTACATTCCACGAGATAAGCTTCATTTTTCCGCAATTAATACATAATTTTTCTCACGGAAAAGCGTACATGATTTCACAGTAAACCCAGCTTTTTTTGCCAGACGTTTCAGTTCGCTCACAGAAGTTTTGCGATAGATACGTGGATGTTTCTCTTTCCCAAACGGAATATTCCAATTTTTCTTCCCAAAATTTCCCCAAAAATATTTCCTTGGCAATTTCCATGTAGTGAGAAAGAGTTTTCCGCCAGGTCTCATGGTGCGAAATACTTCAGAGAAAAAGCGCTGTTGTTCGGGCTTGCTCAACAAATGATGAAAGCTCGCAATAGCAGCAATAACTTCAAATTGATCCGCTCCAAAAGGAAGTTTCTGTCCGAAATTTCCTCGAAAAAAATGATCACGAGAATTGTCTTCTCTTGCGATTTTTAATAACTCTTCACTGGCATCAAGACCAAAATAGTCTCCTTCATGGGTTCCACATTCAGTTAAAAATGTTCGCAATCGACCATTTCCACACCCCAGATCAAGAACCCGTTCTCCTTTATTAATAAACGGACGAAGGAGCTCAAACTCAGGCCAACCAGCCTGTCTGGTTTGAGAAAAATTCTTTGCGAAGGCGTCGTATTCAGACATCATAAATGGATGAGTAAAACATATTTTAAATCGTTCGCAAAAGCAAGAAAGGAGAAGCTTGACAAAGATGGCATACTTACGTACTTTCCCCTTGTTCGTCAGGAGACAAACGAATTTGTTCTC
The DNA here is from genome assembly GCA_964526665.1 of uncultured Candidatus Peribacteria bacterium. Classification (GTDB taxonomy): domain Bacteria; phylum Patescibacteriota; class Gracilibacteria; order UBA4473; family UBA4473; genus M50B91. The sequence continues at coordinate 20,794 of CAZGJL010000002.1, forward strand.
TCTGCGACAGATCTTTTACGTCTTCTGATGATTCTTTTATCCTTTTCTCGGTATGATTTTGTTTATAACTCTTGTGAACAGTACCATGCCGGGAAAATCCCAGCAGAAGTTAAAAATAAAAATATAAGAAAAATGAATTTTTCAAAATTTATCAAAGCATTTATTGCTGGGGCGGTACTTTCTCTGGTTATATTACTCTTAGTGACCCTAATCTTTCAGGCACCAAACGAAGTTCGAGTTTCAGATGACTCCATTAGGTATTATATAATGGGGGGCACTCTTCTTTTGGGAATGATTCTTTATTTTCCTGCTATTTGGTTATTGGGAAAAGTAAAAACAAGGTGGCAATGGCATTCAGAGCATACGTTCCTTTTTCTTGTAGGAATCGTATGTATCATTGTCGGAGGTCTTATATTGATTAATTCTTTCGTAGGATGGGCGCTCGTTATTGCAGGAGTTGTTGCTATGGGAATAACTATCGCTGCAGTTAGATCAAAAGAATTAATATCAGAGACATAATCGAAGGGCGTTCATTTTTTAAATGAACGCCTTTTTTACATCTCACACTTGTCCGGCTCTTCGAATTTCGTCAAAAATTTCATGGAGATCCTTCATTGTTTGTACTCGAATCAATCGGTCTCGAAACTGTGCAGCTCCTTCTACTCCACGCACGAATTGTGCTAAATGTTTTCGTAACTCCATAAGAGCGAACTTCTCTCCCTTTTGTGATACGGCGAGAGCGGCTTGTTTTTCAAAAAAAGTAAGTCGCATACTTAATTCGGGGATAGCAGGGATTTCTTTTTCTTCAAATGCAGCGCGACATTGTGCAAAAATCCAAGGATTTTTTACTGCTGCGCGGCCAATCATTATCCCATCTAAGTTTTTTAATCGATCTTTTGCCATTTCTGCGGAAGTAATATCACCATTCCCAATTACGGGGATAGAGAGGGATTCTTTTACTTTATAAATAGGATCCCAGTTGGCGTTTCCAGAAAATTTTTGCTGCGTAGTTCGTCCGTGTACTGCTAACATCTGGATTCCTGCATTTTGAAAATCAACACAGGTTTGTTGGAACATTTCGTCATCAAAGAACCCGAGTCGCATTTTTACCGTAACGGGCAACGTAGTGGATTTCACCAGCTGCTCAATCATTTTGGCACTGGCATCCGGATCTCTCAGGAGTGCAGAACCGTTTCCAGAATTTATAACTTTTGGGCTCGGGCATCCGAAATTCAAGTCAATAAAATCAGCTTCCAGTTCTTCTACAACAGCACTTGCGGCGACAAAATCTTCCGGGTCAGAGCCAAACAATTGAACTCCAAAGGGCCGTTCCATGGGCGAAAAAAAGGCCATGCGTCGTGTTTTGGGATCACCAAATCGAAAGGCTTTTGCTGACAACAGTTCAGAAATAAGAAGCGTACTGGGCTCAATTTCTTTCACTAAGGTACGAAAAGGACTCTCAGTGTATCCTGCCATTGGAGCAAGGGCGAGAATGGGACGTTTTAAGTTTTCAAAAAGAGAGGACATCGTGCGAGTTGTACCTGAATTATAAATCAAATTCAACCCGGTCTCCAATATCCCCCGGGAATTCTCCAGCATTGATTTCTAATATCCAACGAGCTGGTGTTTCTACTTGAAATATTTCACAGCGATTACTTTCACAAGGGGCGGCCGTTATAATATCAATGACCCTTTTATCACTTCCAATCCATATAATATCAAGGGGAATAATCGTGTTTTTCATCCAAAATCCAGTTATTCGTTCTTCACCCAAATCAAACAACATGCCCGTATTTTGGAGCAAGTTTTTTCGAGACATGAGCCCTTTTTCAATTTCATCGTTTGTTGAGGCAAGCTCACAAATAAATTCTTGGTCCCCGACATGTACCACGGCTTTTGTCATGGGAGTATTTCCACAAGCAGTGAATAGCAACAGAGAAAAAGCGCCAATAAATAAGGATTTCACACAATAATTGTATCATTGTTTTCTCGGTCAACAACTTGACACTGTTTTGTAACGAAGTTATAAGATTATCGATTTTTTGAAACGAAATAATGAAAAGGGTTTTCTGGGGATTAGTAAAGATAGCAATAATTATACTATTACTTGTATGGGTAGTGCGATGGCTTTTTCCTGTATCAAATCAAGAGAAATCTGTGTCAGAAACGATAAAAGAACAGTTGCAGATAGCAGTGCCTTCCGCAAAAGAAATATTATCTGTTAAGAAAAATTCAGTACCAAAGACGCTACAACAAAAAAAATATGCGTTATATTCTGAAAAAGCGGGAATGCCAGAAGCATTTACAGCAGAAGTAACACTTAAAGGAACCGAGGCTATTTCTGCACAACTTGCACGTGCCTTTGATGAGCCATTGGGGGAGTGGGGGAACCTTTCTGTTCACAAAAAAACATTTTGGGTACTGGCAGAACTTACTTTGCAGGATATAAATGTTGATTTAGCACAATCATTAAATGGAGCCGTTCTGACAGTAAAAAAAGGAAGCGTCTCAATCGATCTTTCAGAGGTCTCAATCACGTCTTTTCCTGCTCTGACTCTTAGTTCCCCGGGAGGCTCTTTTGCCAGTGTCACGGTTGACACCAGAGAGATTGAGAGCCCACTTCCATCCAAAAAAACGTTGCGTCGAATGTCGGGAAGAAGCTGGCAAAAGGTGCTTGAGGCGGGGACCCGTTGAGGAATGTTTGAGAAAGGGGAGATTTGAGATAAGGCGTGTCCAAATTTTTAAAGTAAGAGTTGAAGCAACTAAATCTTTTTTTGGTGAAGGGAATAAAAGAGCTTCCAGCAAAGATCGTATAAAAGGTTCAGAGCTTTCCCATCGAGAAAGAGAGACCAGATTTGCCCCTGCGACTTCTATTAAAAGTTCACAGGAAACCCATGAATGAGTATTACTTTGAAAGTGTTTTTTTTCTGCTACTGCTAAAAACTTTCTCCAAACAGAGTGCATTAAGCCGGTCAATTCGGGAAATTGGGATTTATGAAAAGATGATATTTTTTTTTGCTTTACCATGTCACAAAAAACATCCATTTGAGGTCCCCGAAAAGAGCGAGAACGCCTGCCAAAGTGAAATTTTTGACTCAAAATAAGGCCCTCCAGCGTTTTAAATTCTTTTAAAATTTCTTCTTCATTATTTTTTCCTAAAGAGAGAGCTTTCCCTGCCCGGAAATTACGAGAACCGTCTGCATGTGGAAAAATACCCAAACACAATAAAATATCTCCTAATCCTGATATTCCAAGAAATTCCGCACGATCTTCTTCTCCAGGGGCAGCGATATTCACTGATTCAAATCCAGCATGAATTGCCAGAAGAATCGCTTCTACTTTTTCTTCGGGAGAAGAGAGGCTGCTCCATACTTTTCCTAGCTCAAAAACTAAAAAGTTTTTTAACATTCCTCCTCGTTGTACAATTTCAATTGACTCGGAAGCTTCTACATCAAGGAAGTTACTCGAAAGTGTTTGTGCGAGAAATTCAGCAGTTTGTAATGAATTACCAGCAATTTTTGTTGCGGTTGGCGTATGACCTATCTGATCAGCCAAATTGGGTCCAGAGAGTGAAAAAACGCGCCACTTATCAGCAGGAGAAATATGTTTTTGGAATATTTTTAGCGCTTTTCGTCCTTTTGATGTCACAACAATAGATGCGCGTGGAAAGGACTCAATATAATCAAGAATAGCGAGTTTGTCTCCATTTTTAGCAGTAGAAGGAATGGCTAATACCAAAATATCAGGATCGTTTTTTGGGCGATCTCCTGGGAGCTTCCATATATCAATACCAGAAATAGTTTTCCCAATAAGAGGGGTCCATGCTGTTTTTAGAGCGCATCCAAACCATCCAGTTCCGATGATTCCTATTCTTGGGAGAGACATGTTTATTTTTTTGCAAAGGGAAAGGCTTGTGAGATTACGGTTTTCCCCCACGTACTGTTTTCCGCAGGATCAATTATGACAATGTTTTCAATGTTCGCAAATTGAGAAACCGAACGAGAAAGTCTCGCAGCTATTGTTGGCACAACCCAAACATCCCAAAAGGTTTCTCCAATACCATCTCGTTTCCATTGAGCTTTCAGGAAATTGAGAAGCGGCTGAGGAGGAGCAAAAGGAAATTTTTGCACTACAAATGTTTTGAAAGGGAAATCCTCAACGGCAGGGGTTTGCAGTTTCTGTAAGAGGAGAACGAGTTGCTCTTGTTTCCCAATATTTCCTACAAGTTTTCCGTCTCCTCCAGCAAGTTTTTCACCGAGAACAGAACAGTTCTGTGGCGGAGATTCTTGGAGACTTGCTCCAACATGTTTTAACGAAGCAAGAGAAGAGAATGAAGTGGCTAACCAGTGGTCTTTATTACATTTTTCTTCTGCAAGTTCGGTTATTTTAGAAGAGCAAAAGGTATTAAAATCAGGAGATTTGCTGCTTACTAGATTTTTTGGAATAACAAGAGAAGCTTGTTTTTCTAGTTCAGGAATTTGCGCAAAATATCCATCTTGTCGTCCGAGGAAAACGCGGCAAAAAGCATTTGATTCTCCTCCATTATGACGCAGGAAAACAACAGCATCCTGTTTATTGAATTTTGCTTGAATTTCTCGCCAATCGGCAGGTTTCCATGTTCCAAAGACAAGATTTCCATTACTCGGAAAATAATTTACCCACCGCACAACCCCTTCTTCAGGAGATTCTAGCCATTGAGCCAGTTCTTCTAATTCTGGAGAAATTTCACGTGCGGCAGAAGCAAAGTCAACATAACGATTCCCAGCAGGAAGAAGTTCTCGTTCAGGAAAGGTAGAAATTTGACGACTGAGAAGCGTTTCTAGTTCATCACGAACAAAGCGGGTAACAAAGAAATGTGCAGCACTACTCGTTTCTTCCTTGTCGAGCCACTTCATAAGGGAAAGAGACTTGCTCGGTGCAAACAATAGTTTTTCAGCAAATATTTCTGATTCAAAAACAAAGAGCTTCCTTGTTTTAACCACATCTAAATCACAGAGTTCTGTCCACGCGAGAGGAGTACAGGATAATATTTTTTCATCACGCCTTTCTTTAAGAATTTCTTGAAACTCAGGAGTATCGACTGATGTAAGACTTACCTCATTCCACCATTCTCGTTGGTGAAGGTAGAGATCGAAAAATGTTACACCACGATGCCCAATCCAGTTTCGAACAGCACATTGGAGCCAAAAAGTAGTTTCAATATCCGATAAATTTTTTCGTGATTTTTCAAATTCAAGATGCCGCTTGGCATCAAAAATAACACTCGGAGTGGGAAGTTGTTTGATATCAGGAAAAAAGCTTAATTCTGGCGCAACAATAAGTATTTTTTCATCAGAATTTTGTCCGAGTTTTGTAATCCATCGAGCCGTTTCCCCCGTATTTCCTGACTGAATAAAAGTAGTATGTTCGCCTTTAATTTTTTCAGAAATTTCAGGGTCAATTTCAGGAAGAGGTTTACGGGAAGAAGAATTTTCTAGGTTTTCATAAAACGTATCAGCATCAGAGGATCCACATAATTCCTGGAATAGTTCTCCCGCAGCCCACTGACTCTTGGCAAAAAATTCTTCAAAGTTAGGAATGGTTTCACGTGGAAGGGATTTTATTTTCTCCAACAAAATTGGCCACAGCTGAATACATGCTTCCACATCTGACATAGCACGGTGAGCATTTTCATGAGAAAGATTATATTTGTACGTAATAGCTTCAAGAGAAAAGCTTTCCTCCCCCGGCAATAAAATGCGAGCGAGCTCATGAGTATCAATACGTTTATTATTCTCAAGAGATACTCCATTTGACCTCAAGAAATTGATATCAAAATCAATATTGTGTCCAATAATTGTTGCATCTCCGATCTTATCAGCTACTTCCGTGAGTACGTCTTCTAGATTTTTTCCATTGTCTTGCACTTCTTTTTCGGTGATCCCTGTGAGCTGTGTAACAAAGGGAATGAGAGGTGTTTTAATCGGAATAATTACTTCATCAAAACGATGGAGTTCCTTGAGATTTTCATCAGTAGTAATAAAAGAAATTTCTAAAATAGAATCTTTATCATGTTCAAGTCCGGTAGTTTCGAGATCAAGGAAGCAGTAATTCATCGTGAGGAGTTTAATTGAGGGGAGGCAAATCTTCAAACCGGAAAAAGACAATGTTTTGAGGCCTCTTTTTATGATAAAAAGGAAAGTTGCTTTTATTCCTTCTTTTTGGCACAGTGCGACCGATGAAAACATCAGAGAGAAGCCGTCGATTGGCAGGAGTTATGGCACAGGAACTCCCTCCTTTGCTACAGAAATTTCTTACGCCCAATCAGGTAGGATTTCTTACCGTGACAGATGTAGAAGTTTCAGGTGATTGTGGAGTGGCCGAAGTTTGGCTTGATGCGCTTTCAGCACCAGCTGGCTGGATCGATGCCGTGAACAAAGTAAAACCAAAAATAACACATGAGCTTTTGACCCGTGTGAAATTACGTCGTCCTATTATATTACGATTTCGTCACGACAAGGGGAGCGAGCACGCAAAAAGTTTACAAGGAAAATTATGATGAAGCTTTTAATTGCTACGACAAACGAGGGAAAGAAGAGGGAGTTGCTTGAGGCGCTCGAGGAACATGAACTGTCTGAAACAGAGTTTTTGTCTTTGCGTGACATTGAGGTGACGGGAGAACCCGAAGAAAATGCGGAAACGTTTGAAGAAAATGCCTTGATTAAGGCGCAGTTTTTTGCAGAACAAACGGGGATTCCGACACTAGGAGAAGATTCGGGGTTAATTTTATCGGCTTTCCCTGAGAAATTTGGAGTTCGAACTCGTCGAGAGATTGATGCCGGAACAGACGAAGAGTGGTTGGAGAAGTTTCTTGAAATGTTAAGACCGGTTTCAGACCGCCGTGCAACATTTTATTCAGCAACAGCCTTTTTTGATCCTACGACAAAAGAATCAGTAACATTCCTAGGAAGTACTACTGGAGAGATTTTGACCGAGCCTCAGGCGGAATTAGAACCAGGGATTCCCGTTTCGGCAATATTCCTTGCTGACGGAGAAACAAAACTCGTTTATTCCGCTCTATCACGAGAAGAAAAAAATAAAATTTCACATCGAGGGAAATCTGTGAAACAATTGGGAGCGTTTTTACTTACAAAACAAGAACAGTAAGATGTTGAAATTTCATTTAGTCAAAAATTTCAGAAAAAGCGCCAGCTGGCGTGAAAAACTATTTGGACATTTTTTGCTGATTGCAGGAGATATACGAATCATTCCACGAAAAAACTTACTAGCAAGACGCGAATATTCTGCGATTGCAGGGAAACTTCAGTCAGGAGACCTTGTTTTTGCGGGCTCGAAGAGAGAAATTTCTCGTTTTTTCTTGCGAGGAGATCTTTCTCACGCATTAATTTATTTAGGAAAAAAGAAATTTATTCATGCTGCTGCAAAACATGGAGTCGCAGAAATTTCATTAAAAGAACTATTTGGGAAATATGATTTTTTAGCAGCATATAGACATTCCCGACTTACTACAGAAAAAAAACAACTCTTAATAGAGTTTTTACGGAAATCACAAGGGAAGGCTTACGATTTTCGATTTTTAGAAGCAAATGAACAGGAGTTTTATTGTACAAAATTAGCAGAATTGGCCTATCGCGCAGCAGGAATTGATATTAGACATAAAGTAGAAGAGTGCATTCTGCCATACGTTTCTACGCCACATCCTGAAGATTTGTTACTTCATGAGTTTGACGAAGTATTTATTTCACAGAGTTTGCGCAAATTGCGAACAACAAGGGCAAAAGGATGGCCAATGCGAATTGCCGCAGCCGTGGCACAGTTTTTTGTAGCGTGGAGCAATATTTAGCTGCAGAAAGGAAACCAATTGACATCAAGGAAAGAAACAAGTGTTTTTAGTTTTCAAAAATACTCTTGCCGAGTACACTAAGAAAGATGAAAAAATATAAACGAATTCTGTTGAAACTTTCTGGAGAAGCACTGCTCGGGAAAAAAAGTTTTGGTATTGATTATTCAGTGCTGGACGAAATTTGTGATTCCATAGCGGGGGTTCATGAATTAGGAGTAGAGATTGTTATCGTTATTGGAGCAGGAAATATCTGGAGAGGAGCCTCTAGTGAAGCTTCAGGAATTGATAGAGTTCCCTCAGATTACATTGGTATGCTCGGGACAGTTATGAATTCGCTTGCATTACAGGCAAATTTAGAAAAAAAACACGGGATTGTGACGCGCGTTTGTTCAGCGATTGATATTCCATCAGTAGCAGAGCCATATGTTTCTCGTCGCGCGATTCGTCATCTTGAAAAAAATCGTATTGTTATCTGTGCAGCAGGAACGGGAAATCCTTATTTTACTACAGACTCAGCAGCAGCATTACGTTCATTGGAGCTAAATTGTGATGTACTCATGAAGGCAACGAACGTAGATGGAGTGTATTCAGCAGATCCACAAAAAGACCCCAAGGCAAAAAGATATGATGAAGTAACATATACGCAAGTTTTGGAACAAGACTTAAAAGTAATGGATGCAACGGCAATTGCTCAATGTCGGGACAACAATATGCCACTTATTATTTTTGAGCTTCTCACAAAAGGAGCCATGAGAAAAGCAGTACTCGGAGAGAAGGTGGGAACAACGGTACGGAAATAAGGTTCGTTCCTCTAATCAAAAATCACATAATTAAATGCCTGAAGAATCGTTTGTTCAGGGATATTTGATACAACTAAGTCTTTCGTAAAGTCTCCCGCAGTAACTGATGTAGACACAGAATAATAAGGAAGGGGGAGTGCTTGAGTCCCAGTAAGTTTAAAAGGGATTCCTTCCTTCTCAAATTTAAGGGTCGGCGAAAGTACAAGTTGAAAATTAGTTGGAGCTGGATCTCCATTAGAAATAAAAGAATTTACACTTTCGGTTGTATTGGAATCAGTACGAGGAATGAGTCTCCCAATAAAGCCAGAGGAAGAAGAAAAGTCTCTAGAAAAGTCATCATCACAAAAGAACGAAGATTCAGTAGTGACACAACTGTTCACAGAGTCAGCAACAAAAGGAGTAAGCGATTGGATTGCACCATCTGCTCTTTTTGTAAGGAGCCAACTCAGTAAAACCTCAGTATCAAGTGAACCGAAATCAGATGCATCCAAGCTCGGGTTGGTGGGATCAAAGTAAAGAGTAAAATCAGGAGTAAGGTTGGTTTCATGAGTAGAAGGCCTATCGGTTACTACGGTAGAACTATCCCAGAACCATCGTAGCTGGAGTGGAGTATTCTCATATATCATTCCATAGTAATTATTAACATCAGCACGGCCCTTGATTGTCCAGCCAGAATCAAGTGTTGTGTAAGAATGGGTAATAATTTGTGCGGTAGGGAATCCTGTTTCCCCAATATCAAGGAAATCAACCCCTTGACCCCGCGCATTATGATGGAAAAATCCAGCCTCGAGTCCGGACTCAATAGCAAAAAATACTTGAGTAGAGCGTTCAAGATCTTGAGATTGTTCTACAGAACGAGTAATAAGAACTACCATTGAAACGACGATGCCGAGTGCAAGAGTAGAGCCGATCATCGCCAAAAGAAGCGACAATCCTGCTTTTTTATTTTTATGTGAGGCAGTGAAAAATTTCATTCCTCTGCAATTGTATCCTACAATTCAAACAATGAAAAAAGTTTGTTTAATTATTCTCGATGGGTTTGGAGAAGGAAAGCCAGAGCCAACCAATGCTATCTTTGCTGCAAAAACGCTTTTTATTGACTCATTGAGGCGAGATAACCCATGGGGTTTATTAGAGCCAGGTGGAGCATCTGTTGGGGTATTGCCCGGGCAAACAGGGGGAAGCGACGTGGGACACAACACAATGGGAACAGGACAAGTGGTGCGTCAGCCAATAAAAATTATTCATGATGCAATTGAAGACAAAAGTTTTTTCCAAAACAAAACCTTAAAAGCTGCGATAGATCACGCGCAGAAAAATAATTCAAATGTGCATCTTTTTGGAATCGGATCAGATTCATTTGTGCACGCGTATACGCCATTTTTGTATGCTATTTTGGATGTTTGTCGGCAAGAAAACTTTCCAGGGGATCGCGTATTTTTACATCTTGGAACAGACGGTCGAGACAATCCGCAAGATTCTGCTCCAAAATGGATTTCTAAAATAGAAAAAGCATGTGAAGAACGAAAGGTGGGAAGAATTGCTTCGCTTTTCGGAAGGATTCTTTTTGATCGAGGAAAAAACTGGAAGCTTACAGAAAAACTATATGACCTTTTTACTGTCCCAACACAGTCATATATTCAGGATTGGCGGAAATATTTAGAAGAAAATTACAAAAAAGACATCTATGATCAGCTTCATCCTCCGGTAGCACTGGGGAATGAATCGGGAATGTTTCCGAGAATTTCAGATGGAGATAGCGTGATTAATTTTAATTTTCGATCTGATAGAGAACGCCAAATTACGGCGGCATTTGCTTCTGATTTTTCAGAATTTAATAGAAAAACAGTTCTTTCTGACATATTTTATGCCGGAATGATTCCATATTCTGCAGAACTTCCAGAAGCACATGCTTTATTTGAAGAAGAACAAAATAATATATGCCTTGCCGAGGTTCTGGAAAAAAAAGGTCTTCGTCAATTACATATTTCAGGAAGTGAAAAGTTTATCTTTGTAACGTACAACTTTGATCGTTGTAAAGAATTGGAGCTTGCACATGAAGCGGAGCAAGAAGTGCCACAGACGAGAGAAGTGGATACTTTTGATAAAAACCCGGAAATGTCTGCACCGAATCTAACAAAAATTCTTTTAGAAAAGCTGGAAGAAGCAAAAACGGACGTATATATCATTAATTATGAAAACTGTGATCAGGTGGGGCATACGGGGAATCTTGAGGCAGCCATTCAGGCGGTGGAGACAGTTGACCAGGCGTTATCACAAGTAATTCCAAAAATGTTAGAAAAAGGATTTGAGGTAATCGTGACAGCAGATCACGGGAATGCAGACATTATGGTTGACGAAAAAGGAGGACCTCATACGGCACATACGCATAACAAAGTTCCATTTATTTTTATTTCTAGTAAAAAAGAGGTGCAGGTGAAACCCGAGGGGACACTTGTGGATATTGCTCCTACCATACTTGACTTGCTTGAAATAGAAAAACCAGTAGAAATGATAGGAGAGAGTCTCATCGTATAATGAAAATTCATTTTGTCGGGATCGGAGGAATTGGAACGTCAGCGTTGGCACAGTTGTGTCTGGCGCGAGGAGATGAAGTTTCCGGATCTGACATGTGTGAAACAGAAATTTTTCCAGCATTGCGAAAATTAAATATCAAACTTTTCACTGATCAAAAAGCAAGAAATGTGGCAGATGATATTGATATTTTAGTTTATTCAGAAGCCGTTCCTCTGGAAAATCCCGAGCGAATGCGGGCAGCAGAATTAGGGCGTCCGCAGTATTCATATTTCGCGTACTTAGGAAAAGTAGCAGAGAATTATAAAGTGATTGCCGTGGCAGGAACCCATGGGAAAACAACCACGACAGCGATGATTTCGCGCGCATTGCAAGAAGTAGAATTTGATCCCTCTGTAATTGTAGGAACGACATTGCGAGAATTTGATGGTTCAAATTTTCATCTGGGAACAGATAATTGGTTGCTCGTGGAAGCCTGTGAGTATCGTGAAAATTTTAAATTCTTGAAGCCAGAGATTGCAATTTTGACCAGTGTGGAACACGATCATTTTGATGCATTTCCGACAGAAGAATCGTATTTTTCTGCGTTCGAGAACTTTGTGAAGAACTCAAAAATGGTGATTTATCATCAGCACGACAGGGGAGCAGAAAAAGTTTTGGATACGTACAAAGGTGCAAAGGTGGCAGTGCCACAGCAGAGCGAGTACAGTTGGGAATACTTACTTCAGGTGAATGGACAATATAACTATGATAATGCCGCATTGGCATTAGTCTTGGCTGATCAATTAGAACTGAATACGGAAGATTTTAAACGTGGGCTTGGGAAATACGAGGGAGCAGGACGACGACAGGAATTTCTCGGAGAAAAAAATGGAGTGAAAATTTATGATGATTATGCACATCATCCAAGTGAAATTTCAGCACTCTTGAAGGGGTTTCGTGAAAAATTTCCAAAAGCAAAGTTGGGAATAATTTTTGAGCCACATCAACATTCACGAACCGCAGCATTGTTGGGGGAATTCGTTGAAGTTTTGGAATTGGCCGATGCGGTAGGATTGTTTCCGATTTATCCTGCGCGTGATACAGAAGAAGACAAAAAAGCGATGCCAGATTCAGAATTGCGAGCAGCTGTTTCAAAGGCAGTAGCGATTGATTCACAGAAAGATGCAGAAGAATTTTTGCAGAAATTTCAAACAGGAGACATCGTTATTTTTTGTGGAGCGGGGAACATTTCGCAGTTTGTCAGAGAAATTCTTTAAATTGACTTTCTTGCCTGAAATTGCGACACTATGCGTACTTTTCAACCCATTCAAACATGGAAACGACATCGATCAGATCCGTATTTCGTACACCGAAACAGTTTTTGAATGGAAATATTAATATATCTGGATGGGTGCGAACAGTTCGAGCAAATAAGGACTTAGCATTTGTTTCATTGCACGATGGGACATTTTTTACGCCACTTCAGGTGGTTGCCAAAAATGATCTTTCGAATTTCGCAGAGATAGATAAATTGCCGATCGGATCAGCGGTTTCAGTAACAGGAAAATTAGTTGAGTCTCAGGGAGGAGGACAGAAATATGAAATTCAAGCAGAGAAAGTAGAAATTATTCAGGAATCAGCGGCAGATTTTCCGCTTCAAAAAAAACGTCACACGATGGAGTATTTGCGTACGATCGCGCATTTACGTCCACGAACAAATACATTTCAGGCTACGTTCCGGTTGCGTTCGGTTTTATCAGGAGCAATTCATGAATTTTTTCAGTCAAAAGACTTTATAAACGTTCATACGCCAATAATCACAGGTGCGGATTGTGAGGGAGCAGGAGAAATGTTTCACGTAACTACGTTTGATCTTGAACATGTGCCACAAAAAGACGGAGAAGTAGATTATTCTCGTGATTTTTTCAAAAAAGAAACGAGTCTGACTGTTTCTGGACAACTGAACGCAGAGGCTTTTGCGCTTGCTTTTCGTGACGTGTATACATTTGGGCCAACCTTCCGTGCAGAGAACTCAAACACGACGCGTCATGCATCAGAGTTTTGGATGATTGAGCCAGAGATTGCGTTTGCAAATATAGAGGATGATATGAATTTAGCAGAAGAAATGATGAAGTTTCTTTTCCGCGCAGCACTTGAAAAATTGCCAGAGGAGATGGAATTTTTTGACAAATTTATTCAACCAGGAATTATTGAGCGATTACAAAAAATTATAGATTCTGATTTCGAGCGAATGTCATATACAGACGCAATTACGATGTTGCAAGAGTCTGGCAAAAAGTTCGAATTCCCTGTTAAATGGGGGCTCGATCTTCAATCAGAACACGAACAATACATTTGCGAGAAAGTAGGGAAACCGACATTTCTTATCGATTATCCAAAAGATATTAAGGCGTTTTATATGCGTATGAATGACGATGGGAAGACAGTTGCCGCAATGGATTTGCTCGTTCCGGGAGTAGGAGAAATTATTGGCGGATCTCAGCGTGAAGAACGACTCGATCGACTCGATGCCCGAATAGAAGAAATGGGACTCGATAAAGAAGATTACTGGTGGTATCGGGATTTACGCCGATTTGGTGGAGTAGAGCACGCGGGATTTGGACTTGGATTTGAGCGCTTGGTTCAGTATGTTTCAGGGGTTGCGAATATTCGTGACGTGATTCCATTTCCACGTACACCAAAAAACGCGGAGTTTTAAAAAATATTTCGGTATGGAAAAAAAGCGAATCTCGAAGAGGTTCGCTTTTTGTTTACCAGATTTTCAGCTTCCTATTTTGCGGCAATAACTTCAATTTCCACCTTTGCACTTAAGGCAATTCCGGCTTGTCCATATGCTGCACGAGCAGGGCAATCGTCGCCCATAAAAGCTTCATATACCTGTCCAAATGCTTTGAAATCATCTAAGGTCTTAAGCGCTACGTTGATTTTTACAATATGGGCAAAAGTAAATCCTTGAGATGCCAATATTTTTTCCATATTTTCCAGGACCTGGCTTGCCTGAGCATAAATGCCTTTTGGTAAAGTTCCCTCTTTATCAAGTGGTAAAATTCCTGAAGGAAAGAGCCAAGATGTAGGATTTTCAACTCTTACTGCTGTGGAATAATGTGCTACGGGAGGAGCTACGCCTTCAACCGTTGGAATAAAATTAAGTACTTTCTTCTTCTTCATAACTTTAAAATTTTGTGAAAGATCGAATCTGGCTTGAGTAAAACCAAATCAATCCTTCTGTGATTAAATTTGATTTATAAACTCTATAACTCTTTATATCGTTTTCGCTAATAAGTCAATGAAAAAAGGGAGCTCCTCCATTTTTACAAACGCTTTCGAAAGGGTAATTTTTTTATAAGCCTATTGCATTTTTGTACATATTCTCCTGAAACTTTCTTTATGACGTCCGAAGAAAATTTCTTTATGATTTCCGGCACTTGAATTTCTGCTGAAACAAAAACACCTCGTACTCCCTCTTGTTCACAATCAGGCTCTTGCTCAAGTTCGGGGTGTGGTAAAGATGTTTCACATCCTTCTTTCGCCAAGGGGCAAATAATGTGAAGGATCTTTCTCCTAAGGACACCATATTCGTGGTAACGGACACAACGAGGATCTTTTTTAAGACAGAGTGCTAGTTTATAACCAAGCATTGAAGGAGGCCCATCATCTTCTTGTATTTTCTCTGGATCTAGAGGAGATAAAGAGTGTTTTTCGAGAAAAGGATCGATTTCGGATTTTTTTCCCATAAGAAATCACTTAGAACTTCTTCTTGATACAATGCCTTTTGGAGAATGTCAAAAGACTTTCCCTTCTGGGAGAGCGAAATTAAATTCTTGCCTACGCTTTCCACAGATCTTCATATTGTCCTTTTAGTTTTTTTCCGTCAGCACTGGCAAAAAATGTAGAAATTTTATTATTTATGATTGGTTTTGCGAGTGGCGAAATAGAAAAAGTAGCTTCTATAGAATGCATGATCTGTTTTTCTGTAAACTTGGGAGTTCCACCCCCGATAACAGCAGCTTGTAACTTAGTTTCAAAATGAGCCATGGCTGCTGGGATTTCACTTTTGTATTCCTGGGGAATATCACGGAAGCTTCCTCTAAATGCTGCTTCTAAATTATCTGTAAATGCGGGGATTCGATCACTTACGGATTCTTTAGGAATGATTGATTCGGCAAGAGAGTCATCGTTTTGTATCTCGATTTCTTGCAGTTTTCCTGATTCTTTTGTAATCATGAGCTTCGTGCCCTCTATGGTTAGACTGTCTTTATTGCTCCATAAAATCGCAAGTGATTCTTGGGAATAAGTTCCTCCTGATTCTTTCAGAAATTCCATTATTTTTGGGAAATTAGGATCTTCGTGTTTTTCATTAAAAACATCAGGATTTGTATTTGCTTGAGTGAGAGAAAAAGTCTCTTTCATTTCTTCAAAAAAAGCGAACATGGGGGAGTCAGTAAGTCCTTCCCATTTACTTTCATTTTCGGATTCTTCATCTTTTGATTCTTTTCCAAAAAGAGATGCAATAAACGCTTGAGGGTCTTTCAAAAACTTCATAATAATTGCCATAATACTTGTCCCACCTACCTCAGCATTTAAATCTCCACGTTCTTTTTCTGTGTTGTCGCTAGCTTCTTGTGTTAAATTTTGAGCAACAATATCAGACGGAATTGTTACACTAGTAGGGATTGGTACTTCATCCTTCATTGTTATTATATTAAAACACAATCGTTTTAATTGCGAATTTTGACTTATTCCTGCGATTCCCGCACAATTTGCGGTGAAACTTGACCTTCCTTAAAATGTTACGGACACACACCTGCGGAGAATTGACCGCAAAAAATATCGGCGAAAAAGTTACCCTTTGTGGATGGGTACATGATCGACGTGATCTGGGAGGACTTATTTTTCTTACCCTGCGAGATCGCCATGGGAAAACGCAGATTATTCTTGATCCAGCGAAATGTCCAGAGGCACATGGGATTGCAGAAAAAGTTCGTGCAGAGTTTGTTCTTGAGATTATTGGAACGGTACAAAAGCGTGCGGCAGGACAAGAGAAAAAAGAGCAAGCAACGGGAGAAATTGAAATTATGCCGACGGAAGTAAATATTTTAAATGCTGCCAAAACTCCACCATTTGAAATAGACGCAGATGTAAAAAATGAGGATTTGCGACTGGAATATCGGTATTTGGACCTGAGACGAGAGCCATTACAAAAGAATTTGAAGCTTCGTCATGATATGACCCTTACGATTCGAAACTTTTTTGATAAAGAAGATTTTCTCGATATTGAAACTCCGATCAT
Organism: uncultured Candidatus Peribacteria bacterium; assembly: GCA_964526665.1. Lineage (GTDB taxonomy): Bacteria > Patescibacteriota > Gracilibacteria > UBA4473 > UBA4473 > M50B91. The sequence goes on from CAZGJL010000002.1 coordinate 37,265, forward strand.
GGTCAAGGGAACACCTGAAGGATCACGAGAATATCTCGTTCCATCACGAGTTCATCCAGGGAAATTCTACGTATTACCTCAGTCTCCACAGCAGTTAAAACAAATGCTTATGGTGGCGGGATATGATCGATATATGCAGATTGCGCGATGTTTTCGTGACGAAGATTTGCGTGGAGATCGGCAGCCAGAATTTACTCAAGTGGATTATGAAATGTCTTTCGTTGAGCCAGAAGATGTAATGGATATAACAGAAAGACTATTTGTCGAACTCACAAAAAAACATGCATCACAGGTGGACTGGAAAAAGTTTCTGGTTGATAAGAAATTCGCTCGAATGACATGGCAAGAGGCAATGGGAAAATATGGATCAGATAAACCAGATATTCGTTTTGGACTTGAGCTACATGACATAACGGAGGTTTCTCGTGATTGCGGATTTGGAATATTTGAAAAATCAGAACGGGTTTTTGCACTTTGTGTCCCCAAAGAACTCGGAGAGTTTTCTCGAAAACAAATTGAAGCGCTCGAGGCTATTGCGAAACAAAATGGAGCGGGCGGATTAGCGTGGTATCGTATCGGACAAGAGGGTGGTGCGGTAGCCAAAAATGCATCATATGAATTTCAAACAGCATTGGTAAACGAATTTGAAACGAGGGAGGGTGATTTAATTCTCTTTGGAGCCGGAAGTTTTATGACTGCCACAGAGCCACTCGGAGCAGTTCGATTACAGCTTGGAGAACAGCTTGGTCTAAGAAAAGAAAATGAATGGGCGTATTTGTGGGTAGAGGATTTCCCTATGTTTGAGGAAAAAGAAGACGGAACGGTTGCGGCACAACATCATCCATTTACAGCACCTCATCCAGATGACGCACACAAGCTTGAATCTGCACCAATGGAGTGTCGAGCGCTGGCATATGACATTGTTCTCAATGGAGTGGAATTAGGAGGAGGATCTATTCGAATCCACGATTCGAATCTCCAGCATAAAATTTTCGAAATATTCGGAATGTCAGAAGAAGAAACCCAAGCAAAGTTTGGTCACTTAATCAAAGCCTTTGAATACGGATGTCCGCCGCATGGAGGATGTGCCCTGGGGCTAGATCGAGTAGTGATGTTATTTGCTGGTGAGCCCAATATTCGCGAAGTTATTGCCTTCCCAAAGAATCAAATGGCTATTGACCTCATGCTTGGCTCTCCTGCAGTAATGCCAACAAAAGAACTCGATGAGCAGAATATTGCAGTGAAAATTGATAAGAAGGAGTAGATAAAAAAAAGGTCAGATTTAAAATCCAACCTTTTTTCTTTGAAACGACAGCTCTCTACGCTTCTTCCCTCCTCGTTTTCGCTGTTTCATGCAAAATCTCTAATTCCTCAACGTGTTTTTTGAGTGGTCCCATCAACTTCTTGAAAGTATCTATTTTCTCCCTTTGGCGTTCATCTAAATTTTGTAGTTTTTCGTCATTACTTTCTTCTAATTCTGACAGCTCGTCGTACAACTTGATAAAATTTTCTGCTGAATTTTCCCCCCTTTTGTGGGGAGTTACAATCTCTTGTACGGTCTCAATAATTGAGGAATCAAAATCACTGTTACTATATTTTAACGTTGACATAAAATCGCCATCGTAATTGTAAACGTCTACTTTTTCGGGATCAGAATTACTTGCTCCAAGCCCTACATTACAGGATGGGCTCAATCTAGAATTGGTACAAAATCGATTAAATTCTTCACCCTGTAGAATAGGGTCACCATTTTCTTTGAAAGCATAAAACGTATGATTGTATTCCCCGTATATCTCATCCACAACGAGAATCTGAGGAAAAAAGTCAGTTTTCACTTTTACCTCTTCTCCGTTCAATATAGCTCCTGCTGCTTGTTGAAAAAACTCTACAGGATCCCCTTCTTTATCAATAAACGTAAGTTTATGTTGCTTCATAACTTCTGCTCGCTTTATAGTAGATAATGCTTGGGCAGAAACATCATCTGCTTCTGTGAAAACAGTTTCAGAATTATTGCCGGTTGTTAAGCCTATCTCAGGAGTTTTAGCAATTGGGGACTCAATCATCTTTATTAGTAATTAAAAAATACCAATATAGAATTTTACTACAAAAAACAAAAAAAAACAACCTATAACATCACTTGTTACATCTTCCTCAGCTTCGTCTCCAGTTCCTCGATCTGATCTCTTAGTGCAGCAGCACGTTCGAAGTCTAAGTTTTGGGTAGAGATATCCATTTCTGCTTCAAGTTCCACGAGCATTTGCCCCACCTGATCTCGTTTCGTAAGTTTATCGAAGTTTCGAGGTTTTCCTCCCGATAGGTCTTTTGAAATATCGATAATCTTTTTGATAATCGTTTTTGGGGTGATTCCGTGTTTTTTGTTGTATGCTTCCTGAATATCACGACGACGGTTTGTCTCGCCGATAGCCGCTTCCATGGCAGGCGTCATTTTGTCCGCGTACATGATAATGTGTCCTTTTTCGTTTCGAGAAGCACGACCAATTATTTGCAAAAGTGCATCACGAGAACGCAAGAATCCTTGTTTATCTGCATCGAGAATGGCAATGAATTCCACTTCAGGAAGATCAAGACCTTCACGCAAGAGGTTGATTCCTACCACTACATCAATTATTCCTTTTCGTAATTCAGTAAGGATTTCAATTCGTTCGAGAGTCTCAATCTCGGAGTGTAAGTATTTGGCTTTTATTCCTGTTTCAATAAGAAATTCAGAAAGATCCTCAGCCGATTTCTTGGTCACAGTAGTAATCAAAACACGACTTCCCTTTTTGATAGTGTCTCGTACTTCTTCTAATAAATTATCGATATGATTTTTGGTCCCACGAACCACAATCTGTGGATCGAGTAGTCCGGTAGGACGAATAATCTGTTCGGCAAATTCATCTTTTTTACAATGTGCGTATTCATATTTTCCCGGAGTAGCCGATACATAGACGGCTTGAGGTATTTTCTTTTCAAATTCTTCAAACTTCAGTGGCCGGTTATCCATTGCACTCGGCAAACGGAATCCATAATCAATCAATGTTTTCTTTCGGGAGAGATTTCCGTTAAACATTCCTCCAATTTGGGGAACACTGATGTGAGACTCATCTACAAAACACATAAAATCTTTTGGGAAATAATCCAAAAGTGTTGTTGGCGGAGTTCCTGGTTTTGACAAAGAAAGATAACGAGTGTAATTCTCCACACCGTTGGTATAGCCGGTTTCTCGCAGCATTTCCAAATCAAAGGTTGTTCGCTGTTGTAATCGATGTGCCTCGAGATTTTTTCCAATTTTTCGTAAATCAGCAAGCCGCTCATTGAGTTCTTCTTCTACTCCAACAATGGCTCGTGCTACTTTTTCCGGAGACGATACATTGTGTTTTGCGGGAAAAATTTTCACTTCATCGCAATTTTGTAAATGTTCGGAAGTAAAAGCATCAATCTCGGTGAGTTTATCCAAATCATCGCCCCAGTATTCCAGCTGAAAGGCGGTATCGCCTCCTGGAGGGAAAATAGTTATCACATCGCCCAAAACCTCAAATGATCCACGGATAAAATCAGATTTTACTCTCTGATACTGTAGTTCTATAAGTTTTTCCAATAACTTTTTTCGGGGATTGCTATCGCCACGTTTGATGGTGAAAGCCAGTTTTCTATAATCATCCACATCCCCAAGTCCATAAATACACGAAACAGAGCTGATAACAATACAGTCAGGACGTGTTAGAAGATTCATTGTGGCGGCGTGTCGGAATTTGGCAATTTCTTCATTAATCGTTGCCTCTTTTTCGATAAACGTATCTGTTTTTGGCATATATGCTTCTGGCTGATAATAATCATAATAAGAAACGAAATACGACACGGCGTTATCAGGAAAAAACTGTTGGAACTCCGCACAGAGTTGAGCAGCCAAGGTTTTATTATGAGCCAAAATCAATGTTGGGCGTTGCAGCTTATTGATGATTTGCGCCATGGTAAAGGTTTTTCCTGTTCCAGTGGCACCAAGTAAGGTTTGATGACGCAATCCGTTTTGTAGCCCCTTTGTAAGGTGCGCAATAGCCTGTGGCTGATCTCCAGTAGGCTCAAATTCAGAAACGAGATTAAAGAGTTTTTTGGTCATTAAAAAAAATAACTGTCTTATAACTTTTACTCGTTCTTAAAAATTTATCAAGTTGGTCTTTTTTGAGAGAGGCTTTTTTGCTCCAAAAAAGAATTATTCTTCGCCTTTGTTCCGTTTTAAAATTCTTTGAATCAGGGTTAATCCGACATCTCCTGCCTTTTGCCCTATTTCTTTCGTTTTTTTGCGGTTTTCTTCTGAGCTGAGAAGCATTCCCGCAACTCCAGTAATCGCTCCACCAACGATTAATCCAGTGATTAATCCTTTATTCGATTTCTTAGATTTGGCCATAGTTTTTTGTGAAAAAATTCACGCGGGCAGGCTACGAGTTTTTCATGTCAAAAGCAAGTCGAAGTTGTGTCTTAAACTTCTTTTCCAGAGTCTTATGAATTGCATCAAATTCAGCATCAATCGTTTTTTCATCCAAAGTTTTGTCTTTTGCTTGAAAGGAAAGATGAAAGGCTAAGTTCTTATTTTTTTTCCCAAGCCTCTTTTCATCTAAAAATACATCGAAAAGAGTCATGTCTTTCAAATATTTAGACGCTTCCTTTGCGGTAGAGATAAGATCAGATTGTTGAATAGTGTTTGCCATCACCAGAGACAGATCACGATAAACAGTAGGGAATTGTGAAACAGGAATATATTTCTTTTCTGCTGGAGAAACCAGCTCCTCAAGAGATTTCAAATCAATTTCTGTTGCAACGGCAACAGCTCCTCGAACAGGATTTTTCTTTGGATGGAGAACGAATATTTGTCCAATAATTTTACCGTTTACTGAAATATCGGCACATTGTGCAGGATGAAATATTGCTTGTGGTTTTTTACAAGTATTCATTTCTATTTCAACGCCAAGCGCATGAAACATACGAGCGAGTTCGGCCTTTTGTTCAAAAAATTTCTGAGGAGCATCTCCATTCATTACGGCAGAGAGAAGCAAAAGATTTCGCTTTTCGTCTCCAATCTTGGGGAAAACCGTTCCAATTTCAAAGAAACTCAGCTCGCCATGAGTTCTCAATTCGGATTCCATGCCGCGTACAGCATTAGAAACAAGTGTTAAACGAAGTTTTTCATATTCTTCATTTGCACCATTCTGAACACATACGTGAGTATTTTCATTCATCCATTCGGGATCTTTTGGCCCCACAAAAGAAGAAAGATAGATTTCATTTAGTCCTTCGCTTACCAGCAAATCTCGAATTTTCCATTCCATTTCGCGAAGCTTATTTCTTCTTGGTGGAGAGAGGGGAAGAGTTGGTAAAACGCTTGGAATAGCATCGAATCCATGGAGTCGGACTATTTCCTCTACCAAATCTTCGGGGATTTCAATATCTTTTGTTGCTCGCCAACTAGGAACAAGAACTTTTAGCGTTGCTCCAGTAGATTCAACATCAAACCCAAGAGCACGAAGTTTTTTCATAATATCTTCATTTGATATATCAAGTCCGGACTTCATTCGTACGAGGTCGGGTGGGAGATCAATTTTCATCTCACCAAAAGCATGTGGATAGGCATCACCAACACTTGACGCTATTTTTGCAGCAGGACAAAGTTGTTGCGCTTTTCCCGTAGCCCAAAGAATAGATTCGAGACATTGTTCGGGGTCCAGAGATTTTTCATATCGAGCAGAGCTTTCAGATCGTAATCCAAGTCGTGAGCTCGTATGACGGATGCTGGCTGCATCAAAATTCGCTGACTCAAAGACAATGTTTTTTGTTTTATTTGTAATGCTTGAAGCAAGCCCCCCCATAATTCCGGCAAGAGACAGAACCTTCTCATCATCTGCCACAACAATATCAGTTTCTTCTAACTCATATTCTTCCTCATCAAGAGCGAGTAATTTCTCTCCTTTTTTTGCCAAACGAATAGTAATTCCGCCCTTCAGTTTGTCCGCATCAAACACATGCATTGGTTGTCCAAACCCGGCAAGAGACAAATTCGTAAGATCAACGAGGGTAGAAATAGCGCGAATATCCAAGTTTTCTAGTTTTACCTGTGTAGCAATGTCAGAGGGTTCAAGAGTTACATTTTCAAGTTTTATAGCACAAAATCGGCGACATTTCTCAGTATTAATTTTCACCGGAAACGGCTTACCGGTGGTGAGCTCGGGTGCAAATATTTCACTTTCAAATTCTTTGTCCCAGATAGCTCCAATTTCTCTTGCGAGTCCACGATGCCCCATGAGATCAGGGCGGTGAGTAAGCGACTTATTATCAATATCAAAAAGAATATCTCCAAATCCAGGAATGATTTCCGGAAGAGTTTTCCCGATATCTTTTGTTTCAAAACGCAAGAGCGTTTCTTGTTTCATTCCCAGCTCGGGGCAGGTACACACCATTCCTTCAGATTTCACATCACGCACCTCGGTATTTTTGATCTCAATGCCAGAGGCAAGAGTCGCTCCATCAAGAGCAACAGGATAAATTTCTCCTTTTGTCAGAGGAAATACTTCTCCAAAGACAATTTGTTTTTTCCCCTTTTTTCCACAATCAAAAGTTCCGACATGAAGTTTTTCAGCGTTTTTATGTTTCTCAACTTTTATTAATTTCCCCGCAAATACACGATCAAAGTTGTTTGTTATATGGATTACATCCTCTACTTCACACGTATGAAGCGTGAGAGAATCACCTATTTTTTGTGGATCAAGACCCTTGGTCTCAACAAATTCTCGAAGCCAATTCATTGAAAATTTCATTCCGTATGAGTGTACCTCATCAGTGATAGAACGCAACTTCGCATGAAAATTATTATTATATTCAAAAGAGTGAGGCTATGACGAGAATAGGGAAAGTATCTTTTGGTTACGAAAGAGAAGAAGATTTATAAAAAAAACCCCGCCAGAGACGGGGTTATTTGATTGCTTGCTACAACATCAATTCTTTTATCAAGGCTTCTTCTTCTTTTCTAGAAAGATTCATTACTCTCCCTTTTTTATCAAGGATTCCTCCTAGACGGATTTCATTAAAGAAAATAAAAAATAATCGTAGAGGTTTCTTTTCATTTTTTGAAAAATCGTACACGAAAACGGTATTTTTTTTCTTACCAGGAAGAAGCTCCTCTTGAAATTTTTCTTTAAGAACTTTGCCCAAAAGAACATCCTCATTAGATATTTCTGTTGTTCTGAAGTCTTCAATAATTTTTCTTGTGCCTTCTTGGTCGTATTCTTTCATACGAACAAAATCAATCTTCAATCTCTGTTTTTTTATCATAAATTTTGGATTTTGAAATTAATAATAAGATACTAAATGGTCTTTTTTGCCTTCAGGTTTTTAAAAAACAAGAAAGACCATTTATTTGTTGCGTAGCAATAACATCAAAGAACTGTTGGCAAACAATTCCAATGCAAGTGCATGGAGGTGTTTAGCGAAAAGATAGTAACATGAAACAAGGAATTGTCAAAAGATATCGAAGTCAAAAGTGCTCATTTCTGAAGGGAACGTTTTAAAATACTTACTTCTTGGCTGCGATAAAAGTACAAATCTTTTTCTTGGCATCGTGACCAACGATGTACTCGTTGTCCTCATGCATTTCGCCAGAAATAATTGCTTCTGCGAGCGGGGTTTCCACTCTATCAGCCAATATTCGCCGCACTTCACGAGCTCCGAATTCTGGATTATAGGCAACTTTTGCCAATGCATTTATTAGGTTTCCACCGATTTGTAACTTTATTTTTTTATCATTGAGTCGTTTCTGAAACTTTTGAAGTTGAAGTTTCACAATAGTTTTAATAGCCTCTCGATCTAAAGGTTTAAAAACAACCGTTGCATCCAATCGATTCAAGAATTCTGGAGAAAAGGTCTTTTTCAAATCCTTTTGTACGTCGTCAGAAATACTTTCAAACTCAGATTCACTTTCTGCTAAATCAGTTTTTGTCGCTCCAAATCCAATAGAATTAGCATTCTGCTGGAAACGATTAGCACCAATATTGGACGTCAAAATCACTACACAATTTCGGAAGCTAACCGTTCGTCCTTTTCCATCAGTAAGTTGTCCATCTTCAAAAATTTGCAATAACATATTGTGTACATCCTTGTGCGCTTTTTCAATTTCATCAAACAGAACAATTGAATGTGGACGACGACGAACCTTTTCGGTTAATTCCCCTCCATCTTCATGTCCTACATATCCAGCAGTAGAACCGACCAGACGACTTCCTGTGTGTGGCTGACTGAATTCTGACATATCGATTTTTATCAACGACTTTTCATCGTTATACACTTCCTGTGCCAATTGTCGTACGAGCTCAGTTTTTCCTACACCCGTGGGCCCAAGAAAAAGAAAGGCTCCAAGAGGACGATTAGGATCTTGTAATCCTAGGCGAGATCGGCGAATAGCCTTAGAAATAGTTTCAATAGCAGGATTTTGTCCAGCAATGTGCTTCTCCAAGGTCTTTTCTAATGTTTTTAAATTATCTAGATCTGATCCTACGAGCTTTGCCACAGGGATTCCAGTCATAAGTTCTAGTACATTTGCAACGTCAGCTTGTTCTACACTCTTACGTTTTCTTCCAGAAACCTTTTTTGTCTTCATCTTTTGAATTTTTTCTTCGAATTCTTGTTCAGTTTTATGGAGTTTATTTGCTTTCTCGTAATTCTGAGTAATCACGGCCTCTTCTTTCTTTTTCTGTGTATCAGTAAGTTTTTTTCGAAGATCACGAATCTCTTTTCCGTTCAAACGATTTGTTAATCCTTTTGCCGCACAAGCTTCATCGATAAGATCAATGGCCTTATCTGGCAAAAATCGGTCAGGAATATATCGAATACTTAGCTTTACTGACGCCTCAACGGCTTCATCAGTAATGTTTACCGCATGATAGTCTTCAAAATGCTTTCGAAGTCCTTTCAAAATAGTAATAGCTTGTTCTTCTGTTGGTTCAGGAATATTTACCGCTTGGAATCGTCGCGCAAGAGCAGAATCTTTTTCTACATGTTTACGGTATTCATCCATTGTTGTCGCACCAATAACTTGAATTTGTCCTCGTGAAAGGGCTGGTTTCAAAATATTTGCGGCATCAAGTGATCCCTCGCTACTTCCAGCACCAATAATAGTGTGAAGTTCATCAATAAAAAGAATAACTTCATTGTCGCTAGCAGAAGCTTCTTCGATAATACGCTTTAATCGTTCTTCAAATTCTCCACGATATTTTGTTCCCGCTACCAAATTCGCCATAGAGAGACACAATACGCGTTTATCCATTAACGAATCAGGAACATTCCCTCCTGCAATTCTTTGGGCAAGGCCTTCAGCGATAGCAGTTTTCCCTACTCCGGGATCACCCAGAAGAACAGGATTGTTTTTTGTTTTTCGGCTCAAAATCTGAATAGTTCGCTCAATTTCGATATCACGACCAATAATTGTGTCGAGTTTTCCCTCACGGGCTTGTTCCGTGAAATCATCACAAAAATAATCAAGAGCTAATTTTTTTACCCGTCCTTGGCGATTTCCTGCAGGGTTACCTGATTGATTTGGCATTTCTGTGCCGCCAAACATATCTTCTCCCGGAGAAAATTGTCCGCCAGCACCAGTAATCTCATCGCCTGGGCGAGCAGATATTCCAACCAGAATACTTTGTAATCCATCGAGTAATGATTCAATGCTTTTTTGGTCTTTATTATTCGTGTCAGGAGTAACTGCTTTTCCTGCTTTTTGAAACATATCTTCTAAATACTGAAGAATTTGTTCCGGGCGCACCATAAGCGTTTTCAAAATATGAACCGCTCCAGAGTTTTTTTGTCGAATTAATGCGTAGAGAATATGCTCAGAATCTACCATCGTGTGTCCAAAGTCGAGAGTTGCTTGTGCAGCAGCTTCAACAACCTTTTCTGCAAAAGGAGAAAAAACATTTTCAACCTCTTTTTTTGTTTTATCATCAACTCCTTTGAGTTCTTCACAAATACGGAAGGCGTTTTCATGTGTGACTCCAAAGTTCTTCAAAATCTCACTCGCCATAGATTTTGGTTGGCGAAGCAATCCCAAGAGAAGGTGCTGTGTCTGCACTTGTTTTTCACCAAGCGTGCGCATTTCTTCTTGTGCGAGGATAAGTGTATTGCGAGCAAAGGGGGTAAATGAGTCGAAATGTGAATTCATGTGTTTGTTTTGATGTCGTGGAATTATACCCGAAATAGGGATTTTTTCAATGGTGATGGGCTTGAAGTTATACTAAAGATGTGGTTATTATCAAACTACAAACTACAAATATGGGATTTTAAAATACCCACTTAATTTGTTCGGTCAATAATTGTATATTCTTTGTCAGAAATTTCATTTCCATTTGTGTCAGTAAGCCCCTCAAGACGCACGGTGAAACGTTCATTCGGCTGTATTTCGTTTTGCCAAAACCCAATTAAGGCTGTCTGTTCACCGCTCCAAAGCAGAAATTCATCAAAAATTGGATCCGCAGTGATTTCCTTATCTTCAAAATTTTTATCACGGAATATAACTTTTAATTGTCTCGTTACCATTATTGGTTCAGAAAAATGAAGTTCGGCGACACTGAATCGCGCACTAGACCTCATGTAATTTCCTGCCCAACGTTCACGTGCTTTTTCAGGAACTTGATCCATTTGTAACCACTCATGAAGGGTTACAAAGGGACGAGTAGTGTCTCCTGTGGCAGTCCATTGGAAATCCTTTCGTTCCGTTCGAAGGTTCTTTCTCCATGTTCCCACATTTTCATGTGTATCAAAGGAAGAGTTCACAAACGTCTGTTGACCAAAGAGCGATAATCGCCAATCTATGTCCCACGATTGCCCACGTGGAGCAAACACTCCAACCTGTTCCAGTGCTCCATGAGGCTCGAATACCCACTTGTGCTGCCACGTTTCTCCTGGAGAAAGAGCAATATTCAAAAACTCATTTTGGGCCCCCCAGGCACTTGGGAATCGCATTTCCACGCCTCCTTTCCATAACTGAGAAAGGGGTTCATCAGCTTGTCCCAAGTGGTCAAGCCGAGCTTTTACTGTTACTTGCCAGTGCTGAGGAATAAGCTCTCGCACAGAAATATCCAGGTTTCGTTTGAGAAAACGTGATGATTTTCCTCCACCGAGATTCCATTCAATAGCCGCTATGTCATTTTCTTCAGGCTTTAATTCTGGAGATATTCCTGAGACGTATAGTTCTCCGGATTTCACTGCATGACCAATTTCTCGTGTTATTCGTGGCCACGTCCATGGCTGTAGTGCGGTTTTCAAAACTATCTTTTTCCCAAAATGAGAAAGAGGAGATTTTCGTTCTGCCAGAGATTTTTCATCATGACGATCTGTATTTGCGATAGAACGAGTCATGTCTGCAAAGAAATTGGTATCTCGGATCAATTTTTCTGCTGTTTCAATATTTACAAAAATGACACGTGAATACTTCATTCCTGCCATTTTGGCTCCCCCAAGGAAGTTGTCAGCACATGTCTTCAAATCAGGGGAAGTTCCCAGATCCCAGAATTTTACGTCTTTTGAGACCATGTCGAGTGGCGGTTGTGCTATTCCGAAGCTTTTATCGGCGAGGGCGTATACATTTTGTAATTTTAATTTCAAAGGAAGAAGTCGAACTTCTCCAAACGCTGTAACAAATCCACCGCACGGTCGAGCTTCTGCTTCATTCGTGAGCAGGACAAGATGCGTCTGTGTGAGGAAATTTGGGGTAAATGCCCACCGAACAGGCCATGCACATACAAAGATAAAGAGGATTAGGAGTCCCAGCCAAAACCACCATTTCTTGAAAGTGTTCATCGAGGGCGAGTGTGTCAAAAATCGGATCATTTTGCAATGTTGAATAATTAATGAAAAACGTTTTGGTAGAATTATTATATATGTAGCGGGGCTAAGAAATTAATCCTTATTTGAAATGAATGAAATTCTCAAAGTAGGAATTTCTCAAAAAACGCAAGAAGAGCCACCTTGTATAAATAAGTCCTTCGGTTAAAAGAAGTCTCTATTTTTTAAATAATTCCTCTTTCCACAAAGCCATATTATTGACGCAATGATCAATTATTTCAACAATAACATCATCAGTTTTACTGTAATCTCCAATTTTAATGACAAGTACGATTTTATCATTTTCAATTTCTAATGAAGATCTCCAATACCATCCTGGGTCATTAGCAATTTTTTTATTGTAATAAATAAGTTCATCGTTAATGCGATTTGAACTTGAGATTTCTTTGGTTACAAATAATGTTTCTGATTTTTCGTCAAACCTAAGTTGAATGTCATTTAATTCATTACTGAAACCTTTTTCATTCTCATTATAATGAGGTAATGCGGTTTCTTTTGAAATAAAATAACTATTTATATAAGACCTAGCTTGATTATGAAAGAAAGTAATATTGCAATGATCAACAACTTTTAGATAATATTTTTTGTCCCAAATATATGCCTCATCGGCTAGTTTTTTTATTTTTTTTCTAAAATCTTTAACAGAAATAGAGCCATCATCGAAATCTGTTCGGATATTTAACCTAAATAAAGTTTCACTGGATACTTCGTTTATTGTGGTATCGACCTCAAATTCACTATTTGAAAAATCTAACTTATCACTCCTTAATATCCCTACGGTAGCATCTGAGTGTGGTGTGTTTTGAATTTCTATTAGTTTATCCAAAATATCTGATCTTAAATGGAAAAACTTACTTTGAAACACATAACCCCTAGCAATAAGGATTTTGTTATCTGAATTGTATTCAAATTCAACATTATATACCGAGCCTCTAAATTTTTCTTCGGTCTTGATATCGAAAACATCTTCAAAGGGGATTCTTTGATATTTTGCATAGGCCCTTACATAATTAATGGCGTCATCGTAGTTCATCGTTTCCATTTTATTTTTGCTATCTTGTTCAGTACTGCACCCACACAATAAGCACACTCCGACGGTTAATATGATATAAAACTTTTGAAGTTTTATATTCTTAAATAGGAGGAACGCATGAGTCAACCAAGTCATAAATCTTTTTTGAGACACTTCATCTCTCGCAGTGTGTCAAAAATTCATGGAATTTGCAATGCCAGGACATTGACAAGGGTCAATCGTAATGTATAAATAGGATATTCAAGTAGATAATTAAATTTTTAACACAAAGAGTTAATTGATTTGGTTTCCACTTGGAAATCAGATAATTGCTCTTTTAAAAAACGTACGCTATGAAATTAATGATTTTTAAGCCAAAAGCATTTTTTGCTTTATTAGTAATGACTGGGATCGTCCCCAGTATTGTATTTACATTGTGGAGACTGGGAGGCATATTGCCCGTATTTCCTGGAATCGCGATTGGAACACTAACATTTGCTCTCTGTTTCCTATTGAGTGGTTTTCTTAATTCAAAAAAGCATTATTGGAGAATTACTGGATACGGAAAAAGTAATGTACTTCTCTTATTTCTCATTACTTGCATGTTATTGGGGGTAGGAGGAATACTTATCGGAACAACTACAGCTAGTTTTTTTGGTGGACTGAAAACGTCAGGATTGATGGCGCCGTTTGTTGCGGGATGGGTTTGTCTGATTGGAACGATCATTTATTGGAAAATCGCCAAAACGGATTGGGAAATAAAAAAAGGGTGAAGTGATCCAAGAAAAATATGGAAAGAAGAAAAGGCAAGAAGTATCTGATTATTTGAGTGAAATATTTGTATTTATTAATATAAACATTTCACTCTTTTTTTATAAAACTTTCCCAATTCGCACCTTCCTCACAACTTATGCTACAATTCGCCTCGGATGGAAAACACAATTCTAATTGCAATGGCGAGCGGGATAGGAGTGGCAATTTTTGCCGTATTATTCGTGCGATGGAATCGGAAACGAGAGGATTTTAAGCGATCACTCGATTTTACGTTTCTTCAGATTCTCATTCCAAAAAAAGAATCCAAGGAAGATTATGAGCGAGAACGAGATCAGACAGCAGATATGCATAAGGTAGTGTCGATTGCTGACCATTTTTTTCAATCTTTGTACGGGATTCGATCTCATGACATTGATCGTTTTTGGAAAAACCAAGACTTCATTTCTCTTGAATATATTGCAACAGATGGAGAGATTTGTTTTTATGTAGGTTGTCCGAGAGAGCTACAACAGGTTATTGAAAAACAAATAACGAGTTTCTATCCAGAAGCAGTAATAGAGCCAACAGAGTCGCCAAAAGTGTTTCATAAAAAAACACATCAGATAACAGGATTCATAACAGGAGAACGAAATTTTCGTTATCCAATTAAAACATTTAAAAACTTCGAGTCGGCTGATCCGGTGAATAATATTTTGAATTCACTTTCGAATGCATCAGATGACAAAGGGAATTCTGCAGCAGTGCAGATTATGATTCGTCCAGTAAAAGATACGTGGCAAAAATCAGCCAGAAAACTTTCAAAACGATTAGGGTCAGGGAAAACAGAGCTTGTATGGTGGAATCCGTTCTTGCTTCTGGGATCATTTCTCTCTCTTATGGTTCATGGGTCAGAAGAAGACTCCAAAAATTCTGATACAGGAGAAAAAGACACTGAATCACAGAAAACAACACAAGCAATTGAGGAAAAATCAGAACGGCACGGATTCAAAACAATTATTCGTTGTGTGACGAGTTCTCCAGAAAAGCGAACCGCACAAATAAATATGACATCGCTCTTGAACTCATTTAGTCAATACGGTGCACCAGCATTGAATTCTTTTCGCCATAGGAAGTGGCATAGTCGGCGAGAGTTAATTGCTAATTTTTTACTTCGAGCGTTTCGTCGTTCATGGGTGACAAGAAATCCGCTCTTGCTTTCGACAGAAGAACTGGCCTCAATTTTTCACTTCCCACATACAAAATATAATAAGACACCAGGAGTGAAATGGCAGAACTTCAAGATCGCGCCGGTTCCTCACAACATTCCCACAAAGGGGCTTTATTTAGGAGACAATGTGTATCGAGGCGTAGTCCGTCCGATATATCTTTCGCCTGAAGATCGTTTTCGACATTTCTATGTTATTGGACAGACAGGTACTGGTAAATCATCGATTTTTCAGACGATGATTCGACAGGATTTAGGGGAAAATCGCGGAGTATGTGTAATTGATCCACATGGTTCTTTGGTAGAATCAGTGCTTCCGTTTGTCCCAAAAGAAAGAGTAGATGATGTGATAATTTTTGATCCATCAGATTTGGAACGACCAATGGGGCTCAATCTCTTGGAAGCAGATACAGATGAAGAGAGAGATATGGTAGCGCTCGATGCGATGAACATTATGATCAAGATGTTTGACGAGGAAACATTTGGCCCGCGAATTCAGGATTATTTCCGAAATGGAGTTTTGACTCTTATGGCAGATCCGGCGGGAGGAGCTTTGACGGACATTGTTCGTTTGTTTACCGATGACGCTTTTCAGCGAGCAAAAGTTCAACACGTGAAAAACCCAGTGGTGAAGAGCTTTTGGACAAAACAAATGGCGCAAACGGGACAGCGTGAAAAACAAGAAATGATTCCGTATTTTTCTGCAAAATTTGGTGCGTTTGTGACCAATTCAATGATGCGAAATATTATTGGACAGACCAAATCAGCATTTGATTTTGCTTCTGTGATGGATGAAGGGAAGATTCTTTTCATGAATTTATCCAAAGGTATGACAGGGGAGATTAACTCAAAATTGTTAGGATTAATTATTGTATCAAAACTACAAATGGCGGCATTGCGTCGGCAGAAAAAATTAACAGCAGGAGAGAAGCCGCAGGATTTCTTCCTCTATATCGATGAGTTCCAGAACTATGTGACCGACTCGATTGAGTCGATTCTCTCTGAGGCGCGAAAATATCGTTTGTCATTGAATATTGCTCACCAATATTTGGGACAAATTGATACATCTGGATACAAGAAAGGATTGAATTTGAAAGAAGCCGTTTTTGGAAATGTCGGAACAATGATGTGTTACAAGATCGGTGCGCAAGATGCTGAGGAAATGGCAAAGGAAATGGCGCCGGTGTTTAGCGATCAAGACTTATTGAATATAGACGCTTTCAAATCAGCGATTAAATTAGCGGTAGATGGTCAGCCAAGTCGTCCATTTTCTCTTAATGTGCAGAAACCGTGGCTTGAGAAGGGAAACGAAAAGATGTCGGATGCATTGAAGCAGATTTCACGGTTGACGCATGGGCGAAGCAAGAAATTCGTGGAGAAGGAGATTTTCACAAGACTTGATGTGTAATTTCTCTTAACTTTTTTCTTCGCGAAAAAAGTTACAAAAAAGCTCGTTGCGGTTGTTCACTGGCAAACGAAATATTCTCGTTCATTAAACCGCCAAAGGCGGTTTGAGCATTCACTTTGAATAATCGTTTTTTGCTGTGCTCACAAATGCAACTTATTTGGAATCCTATTTGTTCCCCCTCTTGATGTAAGAGGGGGTTAGGGGGTGATATATACTTCTAAAAAAACACCTCACCACTCTCAACTTTCGCCTTGAGCTTTGGATATTTCTCCAACGTAACATCTTCTTTCAGAACCCTGATGGCACAATCCCGCGCATCCTGCAACATTTGCAAATCCGATAAATCCGCGCACTTGAAGTCCGGCATTCCCGCCTGCTTGGTTCCATAGAGCTCTCCCATTCCACGAAGCTCGAGATCGATTTCTGCCAACTTCTGTCCAGAGTGGTGTTTCTCCATCGCCTGGAGTCGTGTTTTGTGCTTGTCTTCCATTTTGCCCACCATGAGGAAACAATAGGATTGCATGTCGTTACGTCCGATTCTCCCACGGAATTGATGGAGTTGCGCGAGACCGAATCGTTCGCTGTTCTCAATCATCATTATCGTCGCATTGGGAATATCGACCCCGACTTCAATTACGCTCGTGGAGACGAGAATATCGAATTCTCGGTTTTTGAATCGTCCCATAATGGCATCTTTTTCCTTCTGTTTCATCTTCCCATGCAAGAATTCTACTTTGCGATTGTGGAAAACTTGTGCAATACGTCCATACTCCGTCATTACGTTTTTTGCCTCAATTTTGTCTGATTCATCTACGAGGGGACACACCCAGAACACTTGTCGTCCTTTCATAATATGATCGTCGGCGAAGAGCTCCATCTTTTTCCGCATGGCATCGTTTCCCACGACGCGGGTGATGATTTTTTTCCTCCCTGGTGGCAGTTCATTTATTATGGACAAATCTTGGTCTCCATAAACGGTTAAGGCGAGTGTTCGCGGAATTGGTGTAGCGGTCATGGCCACGACGTGACATCCTGTTTCTCCTAGAATCGCGCGTTGCTTGACCCCGAACCGGTGTTGTTCGTCGATTACTGCGAGTCCCAAGTTTTTGAACACGGTATTTTCCGTCAAGATCGCGTGGGTTCCTATAAGTACATTAATTTGTCCTCCGGCGAGATCACGTTTTATTTTCTCTTTATTCTTTTCAGTGGTTGCTCCTATAAGGAGTTCGCATCGAACCTCTGGACCAAAGAACTTCAACGCGTTCGCAAAGTGCTGTTGCGCCAAAATGGCCGTGGGGGCGAGAATTGATACTTGATTTCCAGCACGGACGTGTGGACTGCTCGCCAAGAAGGCAACAATTGTTTTCCCGCTTCCTACGTCTCCCTGCACGAGGCGGTGTGCGGAACGATCGAGTTCGAAGTCTTTGAGTATAGAAAAGAGGGTTTTCTTTTGCGCGGTGGTGAGTTCGAAGGGCACTTTTTTCAAATCTTCTTTTGTCGGTTCTGCATCAAAAACTATTTTATATGGGTTTCGTGCGGCTTGTTCGCGTAAAAATTTCTCTCTCAACACGCGAACTTGAATCTCAAAAATCTCTTCAAACGCGAGTCTCGCTCGTGCGGCGCTCCAGGATTCGACACTGTTTGGCACATGAATTTGTTTCACGGCTTCGGATTTGTCCATCAAATCACGGGATTTGAGTATCTCTTTTGGTAAAAATTCTTGGAATTCTTTTGAAAAAATGAGACATCCAGAGACTTTTTCTCGTAACCATTTACTCGTTATGGGGGGAGATTCCGGATATACAGCGCGCAATCCGCCGACGTGTACGTTTTGTTCTAGGTGTACTTCCGGATTGGAGATCTGAATTTTCCCATAATTCCGCGTTACTTTCCCCACGAGCCAGGCTTTTGTATCGTCTTGGAAGTTCTTTAATTTATATGGAACGACAAACCAAATCACATCGATCGTCGATCCGTCTTCCAAAATCAGTGCCGCACGTCCTAATTTCTTCCCTCGAGGAGTTTTTTCTACTCGAAAATCACATAATTGTCCGACAAGAGTGTTTTTTTCTCCTAATTTTATTTCAGAAAACAAAGATTTTTCGTCAGTCGATTCCAGAGCTCTCGGGAAAAATCCCAAAAGATCCCGAATAGTCTTAAGTCCCATGTAGTCTAGCTTTTTGATGTGCGAGGGGGTCGTCCGGAGCACAGATTTTAACGGAAAGTCTAGATTCATTACTGGCATTGTACAAAAAATATATAAAAAAAACTTGCCAAAAGACGAGAGTTGTCGGAAAATTTGTAGCGAAGAACTCGCGATTGCGGGAAATAATACAATTTACTCCATTCACAATGAAAAAATTTATGGCACCACTTCTCGGATTAGTACTAGCTACGGTGCTATTTATAGACCCAGCATTCGCACAGCTTATCGATCCATCAGATAGCCCCTCCAATATTCAAGGAGCAACTGGAAGTGAGGGATCGTTTCGAAGTATTTTACGAACAATTATCAACTTTGTACTCTACTTCCTTGGATTAATAGCAACAATCATGGTGATTTACGGAGGATTCCTTTACATCACATCTCAAGGAGAAGACACAGAGAAAGCAAAGAAAGTTCTTATGTATGCTGTAATCGGTATTGTGATCATCTTGATCTCATTCGCATTGGTAAACACATTGTTGACTGCTGCAGACGGAGTAAGTACAGGATTCTAAGAAAGAAGTTTATTACAAATTTAAAAACCCTGCTGCGAAGCGGGGTTTTTTGTATTTCAAAAGATTATCCGATATAATACTGCTTGATGATGAGATACCGCAAATCAGCCCCGAGTGTGAAAATTCCTGCCTCTGTTCTTCGACGTGAAGCACAAAAGGCGGCAAAAAAAATGATTACAGCAGAAAAAAAGAAAGAAAAACTGAGAACAACACGTGAAAAATCAAAGGCAAGAACAAAAGATCAGATTGAAAAAAAGAAATTTCGAAAAGAAAAAACCATTGATATGTTCGACAACCATCTGCAACGAGAATTGTGGGCAAGTGGATGGATTATTATGGGAGTATTGCTGATTGCTGTCTTCGCAAGTGAGGCAGAATTTTCTCAATCAGTTTCACGGGGATTGCGCTGGTCGTTCGGAGTGGGAGCGTGGATTTTACCTGCAATAGCGATTTTGACAGGGATCATGCTTTTGATAAAACGAGAATTTGAAGTTCTTCCTATCCGTATTGCGTCACTTGTGGGGCTTGGGATTTCTGTGCTCGGAATTGTGAATTTATTTGTGCCACACGCAGACTCTCTTGCTCTAGCACATGAGTATGGAGGATCCATTGGATTTACGATCGGATTTTTCCCTCGTGAATTTTTAGGAACAGGTGTTACGGCGGTACTTCTCCTCGGCCTTGTATGGCTTTGTGCAACAGTTGGATTTAATATTCGTTGGTCTTCTTTCTTTTCAGCGGGAAAGACCACAAAGAAGGAACCTGCGACAATAAAACGGAGTGAAAAGGAAAAAGAAATCATTTCAGAAGTTACAAAGGGGCGTTTTGAAAATGAATTAGAAATTATTGATACCACGAAGCCAAGCGATAAGAAAAAGAACGATAATGAAATAAAGCTGGCGTCACCGAATGAATTAGATGAATTAACAAAAGCAAAAAATAGGGCTCTGAGTGGGCAATGGGAAGAACCGTCTATTGATTTACTACAAAAACAAGTAGCAACCATCACGGTAAACGAGAAGAAACTTCGAGACGATGCAGAAAAAATTCGCGAGAAATTTGAACAATTCGGGATCGATGTAACGATGAAATCAGTTCATGTAGGACCAACCGTAACACAATTCACCCTTGAGCCAGCGCCGGGAGTAAAATTAACAAAAATTACCGGACTAAAAAATGACTTAGCACTTACTTTAGCTGCAGAGTCTATTCGTATTGAAGCTCCTATTCGTGGAAAAAGTTTGGTGGGAATAGAAATTCCAAATGAAAAGAGGGCTATTGTAGGAATGCGAGAAATTATTGAGTCTGAATCGTGGGAAGAAGAAAAATCACTCCTGAAGCTTGCTGTGGGACGGGATGTTTCAGGGAAACCCATTGTTATTGATTTAGCAAAAATGCCGCATCTTTTGATTGCGGGGAAAACAGGATCAGGGAAATCAGTTGGAATGAATGCTTTTCTTTGTAGTTTGCTTTGGAATAATCCTCCCTCGAAATTACGTCTTATTCTTATTGATCCAAAACGGGTGGAATTGAAGCGTTATGAAAAATTGCCACATCTTCTGACACCAGTGATTGTTGAACCAGAGAAATCAGTATCAGCTCTAGCATGGGCCGTCGCAGAAATGAACCGTCGTTACAAAATGTTGTCGGCAGCGAGTGTTGTAAATCTGGATCAGTATAATAAAAAATTCCCAGAGAAAAACGAGCCCAAAATAGTAATTGTAATTGATGAACTTGCGGACTTGATGATGGTAGCAGGAAAAGACGTAGAAGCAGCGGTTGTCCGTATTGCACAACTAGCTCGAGCCGTAGGAATGCATTTAATAGTCGCTACACAGCGTCCGTCAGTAGACGTAGTAACAGGACTGATAAAAGCCAATCTACCAGCAAGAATTGCCTTTCGCGTATCTTCACAGATTGATTCACGAACTATTATTGATGGAATGGGAGCAGAAAGTCTGCTGGGGTTAGGAGACATGCTTTCTCTTGATGGAAATTCGGGGGCATTGACTCGTGTACAGGGAATTTATATTTCTAACGACGAAGTGACACGTATTACAAATCATATAAAACTCCAGTTCCCAGAAATGATTGCTAATGATGAAGTAACAAGTCAGTCAATTAAAGGAATGGCGAAAGGAGGGGTTTTGACAGCAGGAACACCAAAAGACGTAACAGACGAAAATCTCGACGCACTCTATGAAGATGCCGTTAATCTAATCCTAGAAACAGGAAAAGCATCTGCGAGCTTTCTTCAGCGTCGCCTGGAAGTAGGGTATGCACGTGCAGCTCGAATTCTGGATCAAATGGAAGGAAGAGGAATTATTGGTCCTGCGCGCGGAGCAAAACCCCGTGAAGTTTTTGGCCGTCAAGAATGAAACCATTTGACCTACTCGCTTTCGGATCATTAACGCTCGATACATTTGTTGCGTTAGACGAGATGGAGTTAGAAAACCATGGGAAAAAAGAATGGATGGCGCTTCCTGTAGGAGACAAAATTTCTATGCATACGAAGTCAAAACATGTAGGAGGAAGTGCAGCGAATACGACGACGGGACTTGCAAAATTGGGGTTTCGGGTCGGTGTATATGGATCTGTGGGAGATGATGAATCTGGACGTGTAATTCGTCATTTACTAGAACACAGAAAAGTTTTCACGGCAGGATTATCAGAACAAAAAAACACACCGAGTTCGAGTTCAATTATTATCATGACTCCGGATGGACAGCGTACAGTGTTGCATGAACGCACGACGTATACGCATTTTGAAAATTTCCCTCATGGAATTCCTGAAACACGAGCCTTGTATATTGGACATTTGGACAAAAAAGAGTCGCCACTCTTCGAACATCTTTCTTCATGGCGTGAGAAAGGAGACCATTTGGTAATTTGGAATCCCGGAAAAACACAATTCGCAGAAGGGTTTAAGAACTTTCTTCATGTATATCCGGCAATTGATTGTCTTATTTTGAACAGAGAAGAGCTAGAATTATTTACAGAGAAGAAAGGAAAGGCTGAAGAGATAGCACAACAATTTATCGACAAAGGAGTGAGCAGGGTAGTCATTACCAATAGCCAAAAAGGAGCTCATTTTATTTCCAAAGAAAAGACATTCTTTCAGCCAACATTAGATAAGAGAGAGCCAGTGTGTACCCTTGGGGCAGGAGACGCGTTCGCAGTCGGTGTTGTGGCAGCATTATTACAAGACAAAGTGCCAGAAGATCAATTACTTTGGGGAACCAAAAGTGCAGAGTCCGTGATTCGGGAGTTTGGAGCGCAGGTTGGACAGATTGGGAGAAAGGAAATTGAGAAGTAATACTTTTACACCTTCATTTTCTTCAACTTCTCAATACATTCAGCATTTGTTTCAAGAAAAGAGAGTCCATGGAATTTATCTGGGGCTACCCATCGAAATTCTTGCCCCTCTAAGGCTTTTGGTTCGCCCTTTTGGACCTGGCATCGATGAAAGCGAAGTAAGAGCTCAGTTCGCTCAAATTCAACCAAAATTTCGCAAAAATGAGGACGTACTGAAACATCAACGCCAAGTTCTTCTCGAATCTCCCGTTTTACGCAATCTCGAAAGTTTTCTCCTTTTTCTCGTTTTCCTCCAGGGAATTCCCATTGACCGACAAATGATTTCCCCATTGGGCGAGTTTGAACCAAGTATTTTCCATCACGAAGAATACAAGCCGCACCAACTTCAATACGGAATTTCCCAGAACGTTTTTTCTTTGGGGAGGGTTTCTTTTTTTCTGTTTTGAATTTTTTTAATATGTCTTCTGTGAAAATTCCTGTCAATTCGCCATCCAATGTTTCTCCTGTACGAATAGCACTTGCAAGATCCATCATAGCGTTATTCCATATTCTTCCTGAACTTGCAGCGTTAACAAGTTTTTGAGCTTGTTTTTCAATGTCTTCCTTGGGCCAGAGAACTTTAATTATTTTTTGAATATTTGTGTCTATGGCAGCAACGCTCTCGTCCCATGCAAAGGCACGAATCGCTCGCGCAGTATATATTCCAATTCCGGGGAAAGATTCTAAATCTTTTTGTTCCCTGGGGAATTCTCCATTGAAATCATTTACAATTTTCTGAGCCGTTCGGAGCATATTTTTTCCTCTAGAATAAAACCCCAGGCCGCGCCACACAGGATAGACTTCTTGCCATTTTGCTTGAGCAAGAGATTCTACCGTGGGGAACTTTTCCAAAAACTTTGGATAAAAATCCTTTTTCACCCGTGGCACTTGCGTTTGTTGAAGCATAACTTCTGAAACCCAAATCTGATATGGATTAGTTGTTTCGCGCCATGGCAATGTGCGTCCGTGAACGTCATACCATTTTTCTAGTGCCGTCGAAAATTTCGCCGGATCAATCATTTCGTTTGTAGTTTCTCTAAAAAGAAGTGTTCCTGCAACTTTTTTGCCCTATCCGGCAAAGATAAAATAATATATCAGAGCCCATGATGAAAATGCCATAATCAGTCCAATGGCAGCGGATATCATAATTTTTTTTGCTTTTTCTATCGCGGTTTCATCCCCAAAGTGAATAATCATAGCAATTCCTGCATAAATCATGGCAAGGACAGCGGCGACACCAATAAACCCAAGAAGGAAGTTAATCCATTTTGCAACAATCGTAATAGTTCCGCGGACTTCTGGCATAACAAGTTGTCCGTTTGCTGTGAAAACATCGATAATTGGTTTCGCAGAAACAAGTATAATTATTCCAATCATAGAATAGAGAATCCTATTTTTTATTTCAGCAATTTGACTTTCGTCTTCTCCTCCGGCAATGATGAGGGTGACGGCATTATAAACAATAAACCCAACAGCAATAATTACGGCAAACGAAGAAAACATATCAAACAGTCCACTTACTTCTTGGAACCCTCGTTGTGCAAATTCGGCAACATCGGTGTCGCCCCGCAGGATCTCTCCCTCGTGCCCAAAGATAACCCAATCTACAACATTAACAGCCAGAGTCATGATCAAAAACCCTACGAGAATTCCCGTAAGATGACGTATTTTGGCATCCATCTTCTCTTCGTCCTGAAAAGATAAGAACAATTCAATTCCACTATAAGCAACAAGAACTATTGCAATGGGAATCATTATCTTTTTCAAAAAATCAATAAGGTTTTCTACAACATTACGAAATTGAGTTGTTCCATCAGAAGAAGTCCCCGTGTAATCAACGAGATCTGTTTCTTGACCGAGGAAAGTTCCTTTTGCTTCATTATTTCCACTCCGTCGATCGAACAACATTGAAGAATCAGGAATCCGAAGACTTTCTCTTCCATCCCACACTCCAGTAAACCATCCTATTCGTTCAGCAATCACTTTTCCGATAAGAGCATAGGCAGCCTGCATTTTTTTTGTATTTCCATCTTTTTCATCTTCATCAAAACGTACAATAGGACCAATTATGGTCATGCCACGAATATTTGTAATAGCACGAATATCTTTAGCATTATTAAATTCATTATTTTCTCGCAGAGGAGTAGAAGCTCCAATGACGTCCTTTTCATCAATAGAAACTTGTTCAAATTGTAATACGAGACTGGCTGCATTTATAGCATTCTCTCGCATAGCTTCTCCTACAGTGAAATTTTTTGGTACCCAAAATTTATTAATATATTTTTCATTATTATCACGAGCATTAAGCGATCCAATGAGGGCATTTGTTGCAATAATTTTTTGCACTGGCTCAGACACCGTTTCTGGTAGAATAACAACTGTCTCGTAATCAGGGGCATCTGCAAAAGTGAAGTCCCAACCTAAGGAATCGCTGACAGGTGTGAAGGTCAGTAAAGAAATTTTAATATCGGTAAATTCGTTATTATCTGGAATCCAAATTTTTTCGGCAGAAGCAATCCCCGTAATTAACGGAAGTGCAGCAAGAAGAAGCCAAAATAATTTTCTCATTTTAATTAATAAGGAAACGAATAAGAACATAACTTACAGAAGAAATTAGAACACCAATCAAACTGGTTTTAATCATTCGTTTGGCGCGAGTTGTTTGATCTTCATCACCGAAGCTAATCACGTAGTACAAACTCGCGAGTACAAGCATGGCCATAGCCAATATCGCTATAAAAGAAAGTGTGTAGTTTATGATTCCTGCGACTTCAGAAACGAGCAATTCAGTGGTTCGTGCAGGAGAATCTTGAAAAGATAAAATACGAACAATAATCTCTGCCATAAGAATCATTCCAGATCCCATAAGAAGAGACTGTAGAAATTTTTTCTCTTGCGAAATGGTTTCTTCTTTTTCTCCACTCATAATTAAGTGATATCCCGCCAGAATGGCATTTATGAGGATGAATGCTCCTGCGGCATATTCAAAGAATCGCACAACGGTCAGGGCTTTATCTTGAAATTTGGACTGTGTTTCTCCCGATAAAATATCATTTCCACCCGACGGATCGAGAAGTTCAAATCCTGCGAATTCTGCTATAGAAATAAGAGCCAAACCAAGACAAAGCCATGCAAGTTGTGATTTGTACTTACTCAATTTTTCATCATTTCCCATCGACATGATATATTTCACTCCAATCAGAACAATAAAGAAAATAGCGAGTCCTCCGAGCAGACGATTAATCATACGAATGAGATCCCCTCGAAACATAGACTGCAATCTTCCTTCGTTTTGTGCCTGTAATCCATCACCAACACGCATAATTACATTTTCCGTAAAAGCCGTATCATAGTTTTTTGTAGAAAGTTTCAATTGCTGTGTCTCATGACAAAGGTCCATAGCGCTCTTTGCATTTCCTGGAACAGTTAGAAAATGCTGTTTAGCTACAGTCCATTTAGGAGGAGAAGCTGTAAATTCTTTTTCTCCGGCATTAATGCTATTTAAAACATCGATCTGATAGGGCAAAGATTGTTTGTATGAGACTGTTTCTTGAATTGAATTCTCACAGAGAGTGGTCATTTTCTCCTGCGCCGTTAAGGCTGCTTGTTGCGCATTTCTCGCACTCAACTCAGCAGAGTTGTCTGCATAAGCAACGGAGCTCATCAGGAGCAGCGCGAGGGAGAGAGATAGAAATATTTTTTTCATTCCAAGTATTATACCAAAAACAGGCGGTTTATTCAAGCAAACTCTAGGAATTCTCTTTTAGGAGTTTTCTTAAATAATTTTGACAAAAAAACCGGAATAATTACACTCTCGTCGGTTTGATCTTTTGAAACACAGATGTTGTTTGCAGTACTATTGATTCCTGCGGGAATCCTCATAGTTGTAAAATCAGCCGCAATTGGCGATTTTATTGGAGAAATTTCGTTTGCCGAATCAATTTTGGGAAACGGAGGGACGTATACGTTCATAAAATTTTTCGGAATTGCAACAACAATCCTCTCCATTATGTGGTTAACAGGAGGTCCGCAAGAGTTTTTGCGTGATCATGTTGGCACATTCTTTGGAGTTTCCTGATCTGTTCGGGGCTGTAGCTCAGCTGGCTAGAGCACCTGCTTTGCAAGCAGGGGGTCCAGGGTTCGAGTCCCTGTAGCTCCACCATTTTTCAGAAAACTTTTAGAAGGTCAAATTACGGGCGAGTAGCTCAGCGGTAGAGCAGTGGCCTTTTAAGCCATTGGCCGAGAGTTCGAGTCTCTCCTCGCCCACCACATTGTCGGAATAAGCTATGCTTGTTCCGTTTTTTTATTTTAAAAAAAACTTCGCACGCCTTCGTTTATTTTGAATTCAAACTTGGAGGGTTCTCTTGAATTCATTAATTTTTCATGCTACAACTCAGTCACATGAAAGAACGATTTGTTGAAGATTTGAAAGCACGATTGGACATTGTTGAAATTGTCCGTCGCTATGCACAGTTAAAAAAGTCTGGGAAAAACTGGATGTGTCGGTCTCCATTTCGAAATGAACGAACACCGAGTTTTTGTGTATCGCCAGATAAACAGTTTTGGTATGACTTCGGGAATTCTGAAGGAGGAGATGTGATCTCTTTTATCGAAAAAATGGAGAATTTATCTTTTCAGGAGTCAGTTCAATTTCTTGCAGATATTGCGGGAGTAGATGTGCCAAAAAACTTCGGAGATGGCGCGGTTTCTCGTGAAAAAAAGCAGGATCTTTTTGGTCTTCACACGGCAGCAGCTGAGTATTTTTCTCTTCAATTAGAAAAGAATGCAAAAGCTAAAAAATATTTAAAAGATCGAGGGATTTCTCTTGCAACATGTAAAGAATGGAAAATCGGGTATGGGGGAGATAAGGAGGATGGAATGACACAGTATTTGCTTGGAAAGGGATTTGACGCAGATCAGATAGAGCAATCGGGAGTGGCTTTTGTACGTGAATTTGGAAACAAAAAAATGCGAGATCGTTTTGATCGTCGTGTGCTTTTACCAATTTTTGAACCAAGAAATGGAGAAATTATTGCGTTTTCTGGACGAAAAATATTTGATGATCAAGGAGGAGGGAAATATATTAATTCTCCTGAAAATCCGGTATATCACAAAAGTGCGACACTTTTTGGTTTGTATCGCGCACGAAAAAAAATACAGATGCGCGATGCCGTTCTTTTGGTAGAAGGGAACTTCGATGTTATTTCGGCTCATGTTGCAGGATTTGATCATTGTGTAGCAACGTGCGGTACGGCTCTTACAGACGATCATTTACGAGCATTAAAACGATTAACGAACACAGTTTTGATCGCCTTTGACTCTGATATTGCAGGAAAAAAAGCAACATTACGCGGCGTTGAAATGTGTTTGAGAGAAGAAATGTCTCCACGAATTGTAGAAATTTCTGGTGGAAAAGATTTAGATGACATGTTCCGCAATACTCCCGATGAAGCAAAAGCGGCAATTGATGGAGCACAAGACGCATTAGTTTTTCTTTTTGATAAATTTGCAGATAAAAATCTAGATGATTCTGTCGGTGGTGAGACAAAATTTTTAGACGCATTTTTCTTTTTTTTGCGTCTTGTTTCTCGTCCCATTGAAGTAGATGAATGGCTCGGGAGAATTTCCAAAAAAATTGGTCGATCTCGTCAGGTGATAGATCAGGAATTCAATCGATTTGTTGCAGGAAGTGCTAAAGAACAGGGCTATCAGAAGGAAAAAACAACAGAATCGCAAGCTCCAAAATTTACACGTGAAGAATCATTTGTTGGATTTTTATCAGTTTTTTGGGACTTTTTTTCCCAAAAGCTAGAAGGAAAAGAAGATCTTTGTGATATTTTGACAGAGCCGGATCCAAAGAATTTATTACGAAGTAAAATATTGGGACAGGATCTTTCTGCAGAAGAAAATTTGAAAATTTCTGCCTGGGAGCTTCATGAGGCAAGTAAATATGATGAAATATTTTCTAATGAAAATAAAACAAAGGAATTTAATACCTTCACAGCATTACTGAAAAAAGAGAAAGAGAAACAAGCGCTAACAGAGAAGGCAAGAAATTTAGAGTTTTAGAACCATTTTTTCTCAGCAAGCTCATATAGGAATTTGAATCATTGTACTTTGTGGCGATATTTTTTTACAGAATAAACACTGTGCGCAATAGTTTGAAAAAGCACATGAAGTAAGTTATTCTTCTCTCGAAAAAATCATATGGAATCAATTCTAAATCTTTCAGTAGGAGGTACGTATCTGCTTTTATTAGTATTTGGATTGTTTATGTTGGGAGCAACGTATTTTTTTGCCCTTTGGAAAAAATTCACTTCCATTGAGGGATTTCTTGTTGGAGAACGAAAAGTGAATTGGGTTCTCGGAGGATCAAGTATTGCAGCTTCTTGGATTTGGGCTCCAGCGCTTTTTATTTCAACTCTTTTTGCATACCAAAATGGGTTAGTAGGCTTATTTTGGTTTGTTATTCCAAATATTTTGGCACTTGCTGGATTTGCCATTCTTGCTCCAACTATTCGAAAAAAAATGCCTTATGGCTATACCCTTCCCCAGTGGATTCGACACAAATTGAAAGATGAGAGAGTCCATAAAATATACCTCTTCCCATTTTTCTTTTATCAGCTCATGGCTGTTACAGTGCAAATTTATGCAGGAGGAAATGTGCTGGCACTCATGCTAGGCATTCCCGTTTATCAGGCAATTGCTGTGTTGACGCTTGCAATATTGGTCGCTATTCCTCTTATTTACTCTCTCCTATCAGGATTAAAAGCATCAGTCATCACGGATTTTATTCAGTTGATAATTATTATCATCGCGTTGATTATTATTATTCCGTGGGCTATTACCATAGCTGGAGGATCAGCTGTATTGGGTGGTTTGGGAGGAATTGCGGGGAACACTTTAAATGTATTTGATCCCAAACTCGCTTTTTCTTTGGGGATTGTGACGGCCATAGGTCTCATTTCAGGAGCCATTTCTGATCAACAATACTGGCAAAGGGCTTTTGCTATCAAAAAAGGACATCTAAAAAAAGCTTTTATTTTCGGTGCTCTTGCCTTTGGGATTGTTCCTATTGCACTGGGAATACTTGGATTTATTGGGGCGAGTGCAGATATATCGGTTGTAATCCCGGCAGGAGTTGATGCCTCTATGGTGGGAGTATTGGTGGTGGGAAAACTCTTGCCAATATGGGCAACAACACTATTTGTTATTATGCTTATCTGCGCACTCAGTTCAACGATTGATTCTGGTTTGAATGCTGCTGCGAGTTTGTATTCGACTGATGTAATGCGATTTACAAAAAAGGATAAAGAGATAATGCTCAAATTTGAAAAAGGAGAAATATTGTCGGACAAAGAGAGCCTCTATAAACAGATATTAGATGCGAGGAGGATATCTGGGGCACGAACAGCGATGGTAGTCTTAACAATCCTGGGATTTCTTGTGGCTATGACGGTCATTTATATTCCCAAATTTGAATTATTCCATTTGTGGTGGGTATTTAATACTATTGCTGCTTGTGTGGTAGTCCCAACTGTTTTGAGTCTGTATTGGGAAAGACTTAATCCAAAGGGGGTTTTCTGGGGAGTCCTGGTTGCCTTCTTTTTTGGATTACCAGTGTTTGTTTATGCTAATTTTATTCAAAATAATGTAATGACCGTTTTGAGTGCGTTGGGGATTATTGCTGTGACCGTCATTTTTTGTGTGGCTATGCCCCAAAAAAACATTACACAATCCTCAGAGACATTCAGTTCAAAAAGTTAGGAGGAGTGAATGAGATAGGACGAAGTCATGCTTGCTAAATTTATAAAATATTGCATAAAACCATGTTTTGTATATATAGTGCAGAATGAATTTATGGAAAAATTTATCAGTAACTTATTGTTATGCAACAAAAATGTTCCATTTCCGGTCGAGAATTCGAAATTACTGATGCAGATCAGAAAATTTACGAACAATTAGATCTGCCTTTGCCAACACTCTGTCCAGATGAACGAAATCGTCGTCGGATGTGCTGGAGAAATGATCGCGTATTTTATAAACGGAAATGTAGTGGAACAGGAAAACCAATCATCTCTATTTATACTCCTGAGGCAAAATTCCCTGTATATGAATCTTCTTTCTGGTGGGGTGATGGATGGGATTCGTTGGATTATGGAATGGATTTTGATTTTTCTCAAAAGTTCTTTCCCCAATGGCAGAAACTTATGAATAAGGTTCCGCGGAGAGCTGTGGATTTAATTAACTGTGAAAATTCAGAATATTGTAATTATTGCGGAGATGACAAGAATTGTTATCTCGATATTGCGGGAGAAGCAAATGAGGATTGTTATTTCAATTTGTTTACAAAATATTCCAAAAACTGTGCTGACAACACCTTTGTCTATAACTCAGAACTTCTATTTGAATCGATAAATTGCTATGACTGTTTTGACTGTAGGTGGTCTATGTATTTGGAAAATTGTAATGGATGCGACTTTTGCTTTGACTGCAAAGGATGTGCAGATTGTTTGTTTTCTTGGAACCTCCGTCGCAAAAAACACTGTATTTTTAATGAGCAATTAACAAAAGAAGAATTTGAAAAACGAAAATCGGAATTACTTACAGATTCTCATGAACATGTGGGATATTATCGGAAAAAATTTGATGAAATGCGAAGTCAATCAGCGACACACAAGAATATGATGATTCTCAATTCAGAAAATTCTGATGGAAATCACATTAATCATTCAAAAAATACGCATCATGCGTGGAATGTTGCAAAATGCGAAGATAGTTCATATTTGTATGACGTTTTAGAAGCAACGAATTGCCGGGATTTAAACTACTCTTTGTACAAACCAGAATTAAGTGTGGAGCTTATTAGCACATTGAATTTGAAGATGTGTGTTTCTTGCATGGGGAGCCATTTTTCAAACGATATGGCCTATTGTGATCATTGTGAGAACTCACATGATTTATTTGCTTGTATCGGAATAAAACACGGGAAATACTGCATATTTAATAAACAATATTCAGAGGAGGAATATTTTGCTCTTCGTGCGAAAATTATCGAACACATGAAAGAAACAGGTGAGTGGGGAGAGTTTTTTCCGCTCGAGATGAGTCCCCATGCATATAATGAGACGGTGGCACATGAATATTATCCTTTGACGAAGGAGGCAGTTTTGGCTCAGGAATGGAAATGGAAAGATCCAGATAAAAAAGAATATGCCTCACAAAAGACAAAGCTTCCAGACATTTTAGCAGATACAGATCAGGATATTTGTAATCAGATTCTTCAGTGTGAGAAGACAGGGAAAAATTTCAAAATCATTCCTCAGGAATTGAGCTTTTATCGGAAGATGAATGTAGCACTTCCGCGATTATGTCCAGACGAAAGACATTTGCATCGAATGGAAATGCGATTGCCTCGGAT
Source organism: uncultured Candidatus Peribacteria bacterium (assembly GCA_964526665.1). Taxonomy (GTDB): domain Bacteria; phylum Patescibacteriota; class Gracilibacteria; order UBA4473; family UBA4473; genus M50B91. The sequence continues at coordinate 69,039 of CAZGJL010000002.1, forward strand.
ATTATTTGATCGAGATTGCGCGAAGTGTGGAGCGAAGATGAAAACTTCCTTTTCCCCAGATCGCCCAGAAACAGTATTCTGTGAAGCGTGTTTTGTGAAACAGGTGAATTAAGTATTAGATCATTCCGCCACCACTGAGATTCTCGATGCGGAAGTTTAAAAAATTAGTTTGAACTTGTTCTCGTGTTTCATTAAATTTATCTATCATTGCTTGTGTTGTTTGTGTCTCTGCGGTAGTAAATATTTCTGCGGGTTTGTCAGTGTTGTGTTCCATTTATAAGGGGTTTTAAAAAATAAAAAATCCCAGAACGGGATTTGTATAAAAGTTTTTCCAGAGCCGATTTATTACATCACCAGCTTCGGAAAAATACGTTTCGCCACCAAGATTCTTGATTGAAGTCTTTCATTGCATGTATGCTATCGCGATAGCACGTTGGTGTCAATGTTTTTTTTATGTTATACTTTTCACAATGAAAAAATCAGCCCGAAACGTTCTCGAGTTTATAGCAGAAAATATACATACCCCAGAAGAGTTCGATAGCTTTTTTTCGGAGTTACTTACTCCAAAGGAATATATAGATTTATTGGATCGCGTGCGTATTTGTCAGGAGCTTTCCACCAGAGCGACGGTATTACAGGTGTGTAAAAAATTAAACGTGGCCTCAGCTACAGTTGTTCGGGGAAATAAAGTTTTGAAATATGGAGATCCTTTTATAAAAAAAATCTTTGGCAGCAAAAAAAGTTGACCCACTAAGTGAATGGAGGCAAGGTTCGACCAATGTTTGATGCACTGGGATATTGGTTGGCAGTAGATGTTTTTTCGCTCTCAGGGAAGTGGGCAAATATGGTTGAATTTTTTGTAGCCGACACGGCCAAGATTTTAATTTTGCTTCTCGTGATAACTCATTTTATGGGACTTTTACGAGCGTATTTACCCACAGCAAAAGTGCAAAGTTTTCTCAACTCACGGAAGTGGTATGGATTAGATCATCTTTTAGCAGCAGGATTTGGATCTATTACGCCATTTTGTTCGTGTTCTAGCTTGGCGCTCTTCGTAGGGTTTGTTCAGGCGCGAATTCGGTTGGGAGTTACACTTTCATTCCTCATTACCTCGCCACTTGTAAACGAAGTAGCATTGGCCATATTTTGGGCCACCTTTGGATGGAAGATTACGCTCGCGTATTTGATCGCAGGGCTTACGATTGGAGTTGTGGGGGGAATGATTTTGGGGAAATTTGTGCCAGAAACATGGATTGAAAAAGTATTTCGAGATCTTCCAGAGCAGCACCATGGATGGCGTCGGCCTTCTTTTTCATCTGCTTGGAAACAGGCTCATGCAGAAGGATTAAAAATTTTTCGTTCTCTAGCAGGATGGGTTGTTTTGGGAGTGGGATTAGGATCGATAATGCATGGATGGTTGCCACAAGAATTTTTCTCAGAAAAACTAAAATTGAATCGCTGGTGGGCGGTTCCACTTGCCGTTGTGTTTGCCGTTCCACTTTATTTGAACGCTTCTGCGGCAGTTCCGGTTGCTGAATCTCTCGTTGAAAAAGGAATGCCTTTGGGGACAGCCTTGGCCATGATGATGGCGACGGTAGGATTGAGCTTCCCAGAAGCAATGATTCTTCGTCGAATAATGCGTCCACAATTATTGGGAACATTTTTTGCGACGGTTACGATTGGTATTATTTTAATCGGATGGAGTTTTAACGCGTGGTTGTGATTTTTATTTAAATGTGTTAAAGTGACGAGATGATAGAGATTGCAACGAAAACAATAGAGGATCCTTTAGAGGACTTGGAAGCTGCTGTTGTGTTAGAGAAAAATAAATTCGTGGAGGCTCGAGTAAAAGAGTATTTGTTAAAAGCGAAAGGAAATATTAGTACGTTTGAAAGTATTGAAGAAGAAAATGGAGAATATTTTGTTTCTGCAAAATTTGACGTAAAGAGAGATAAAACAATGTATGGGTTTTTGGCCCGAGGGTTAAAGATGTCGATAGGTTCTTGGCCAGAAAAAAAATCTTGGGATGGTGTCGCACAAGTAATAGCGGACATGAATGGGGTGAGAAATTTCAAAGTTGCCGACGGACAGACGCTTCGTGTGCCGATAAAACGGATTATCGATACGACATCATGGGAAGAGGAGTTTCAAAAAATAAGAGATGCTTTAGCAGCAGAGTCCGCATTAAAAGATGCTGAAAAAGAAAAAGAGCAAGAGCAAACACTTTTTGATTCTCAACATGCGCGAGAAGCACTCGATTTACAATTAGATATTCATACTTCGGAGCCGGATGCTACCTATACGAAACCTATTGAAATTAACTCTCAAGATTTAGACGTATCTGATTTTGACACAAATATAGACGAGTTTTTTCCAAAACCAGAAGTGATTCTTCCTCCAAAAAAAGTATTGCCAGAAAACTTTAAGGATTTTTTCTTGGTTTGTAAGGAATGTCCAAAAAAGCAGAAGGATTTTATTCGTAGGATTAATTTAACACTTAATAAAGCGAAAAACGCAAGCCCCTTCCTTCCGGATTCCGTTTTTTTTGATATGAAAGAAGCGTTAGAAAAACTCCTGAAAAATCATTCATATGTTCGTGACTTTGAAGAGGATTCGGGGTGGGATATTGAGGAGAATATGGGGTTCGAAGATCCGAGCATAGGAGACTTTGATAACTTCTGCACACGTGTTCGCTGTGGAACAACAAATCGATATTTACGGCAAAAAAAACATTTCGATATAAAAGAAAATAGATATGAATTATTTAGGGGTTTAACTCCCACGATGAAGCAAGCAGTTTATATTTTTGCTCGAGATTTTTCTGAACTCGGAATTCAGTTTTATTCCGAGGAAAAGATTTCATTCACTCTATCAGGAGGAAAAGAAAGAAGAGAAAAGAACAAATTATCCTACCACGAAAAGGGACAAGCAATAGACATAAGAACCAATAATATACTTAAAGAAGACTTACAACAGGCAGCAAAATATTTAGAGATGTTTCACAAAGCGCTTGATGAAGGAATGAAGAAATATGTGACAGAGTTTATGCCGGAAGATAAAAGATTGGGAACGTATAAAGAAACAGAGGATCAAACGGGACCACATCTTCATTTTGCAATAAAAGAAGATATTACACAGGAAATTCTAGAAAAAATTTCATCACAAGTACGTGAGTCATTCAAAAAGAAAAGTTAAGACACACCTTTGATTTATTGCAATTTTCATCAAAATCACGACAATCGCCGTGATGGCTATCGATAACCGCCGAGCCCGATTTGAATATGACCTGCAGGATTCTTTTACTGCGGGGATGGTTTTGGAGGGCTGGGAGGTGAAGTCTTTGAGAGCTGGACACGCAAATTTACGTGCAGCATGGGTTTCTCTGCGTGAGGGAGAAGCGTGGTTAGAAAAATGTAGTATTTCTCGTTGGAGATTTTCGAGCCAAGAACAACCCGAAGAGAGATCGAGGAAATTATTACTGAATAAGAAAGAACTTCGAAAACTCGAGAACGCCTGTAATGAAAAAGGAACGACGATAACGCCTTTAAAGATTTTTTCAGAGAAGGGGAAACTCAAATGTGAGATAGCACTTGTCCGTGGTCGAAAAAAACATGAAAAACGTCAGGTTTTGAAAGATCGTGCCATGAAGAAACGGACTGATCGGATTTTGAAAGATTTTAATGCGCAGCAGTAGAGAGAAAATTTTAGGTTCTAAAAATATAGAAAATCAGTTATTCTCTTAGCGATGAAATGTTCAGTGTGTGGCTACGAAAACTCAAGAGTAATTGATTCGCGCACAACCGATGAGGGGAGATCTATTCGTCGACGTCGAGAATGTGAGAAATGTTCTTTTCGTTTTACAACGTTTGAGCGATCTCAGTTAGCGAATTTGCTCGTTGAAAAACGAGATGGGACGGCAGAACCATATGATCGAGAAAAATTAGAAAAAGGAATTTTGATTGCTTGCGGGAAACGTCCAGTTTCGATGGTAGCTATTCGAGAACAACTTTCACAATTAGAAGAAAAATGGGGTCGAGAGCAAATTGTTCGTTCGGATAAAATAGGAGAAGATGTGATTGAAATGCTGCTTGAACTAGACCACGTGGCATTTATTAGATTTGCGTCTGTGTATCGAGAAGTTGAGGATCTTGATGCTTTTAAAAAAGAATTTAAAAATTGGATTGGAGGAAGAAATAATTCCAACCAGAAAAGTTGACATTTTTCTTAAAATCAGCAGATTGTAAGTGAATTTTTTCACTTATGTTAAAAAAATGAAAGATCTTATTCTCATGGGGAAACAGGGGTCAGGGAAAGGGACCCAGGCAGAAATTTTGGCAAAGAGGTATGGTTTTGAAATTCTTGAAACAGGTGAAGCCTTACGCACTCTTGCCGAAGAAAAGTCTCCTCTGGGACGAGAAATATCTGAGGCTCAAGAGCGCGGAGATTTAGTTTCAACCGAAGTAGTGATGAAAATTGTTTTAGACACTCTTTCGAAAGTAGAGGAAAATGTGCCAGTGATTTTTGACGGGATTCCACGTTCAGAGGGACAACGTATTGAATTTGAGAAATTACTTGCAGAAAACAAACGAGAGTTTCATGCATTAGAAATATGGATTTCGGACGAAGAGGCAATCGATCGAGTCCTTATTCGTGCAAAGTGTAACGATTGTCAGAAAAACTTTGGTTCGAGGGAAGATCTTTGTCCAGACTGCGGAAGTAGAGATATTTTTCGTCGTACAGATGACACGCCAACATCAATTCGACATCGGCTTGATATTTTTCAAAAAAAGACAGCCCCACTTGTGGCAGCATGGAAAAAGCAAGGAAAATTTGATACTGTAGATGGAGGGGGAGATCCTCGCGACGTTACCGAAAGAATGATTGAAACACTAGAACTCTAAATGATCAGTTTCGATGCAGTGGTATGGGACTTCGATGGAGTAATTGTCGATTCTGAGAAATTATGGCTGGAAGCAGCTCCAAAATTTTATGAGCAACAAATTGGAAAAAATATTTCGCCAGAAGCTCAGGAGAAGTTTGTAGGAGGAAGCTTGCGTAATGCGTGGAATATTTTGTCTCAAGAGTACGGATTAAGTGCTTCCTTTGAGAAATTCGAAGAAGAGTGTGTGGGATTTGCTATTCGTGAAATGTATCCTCGGGTGAACCTTATTCCAGGAGTTTTTGAACTTATAAAAAAGCTTCATTTGCAGGGAGTCCCGCAGGCGATTGGTACATCTGGGCACAGAGGATGGTTCGATCCTACGTTTAAGCGACTAAAATTAGAACCCTTTTTCAATACAGTAGTTGCATCAGAAGATGTCAGAGGAGTTGGGAAACCGGCTCCAGACATATTTCTTCGTTGTGCAGAATTATTAGAGGTTTCTCCAGAAAAATGTCTTGTGATTGAGGACTCAAGGAATGGATGTCTTGCAGGAAAAGCAGCTGGTGCAACGGTGTGGGGATTTCGAAATGGATGGAATCAGAAACAAGACTTGAGTATCGCAGATTGGGAATTTTCTTCATTCGATGTGGCAGCAAAAAATTTGCAGAAAAAATAGTTCGAGAGTACCTTTCGAGCGATGAGAATCGAAATCCGAACACAAGATCAATTAAAGAAGATGCGAAAAGCGGCTGATATTTTGCGTGCGGCACAAATAGCAATGCAAAAGCGATGTATTCCAGGTGTTTCACTTAAAGAATTAGATGGGATAGCCGATGACGTAATTCGTTCAGCAGGAGCTATTCCAAACTTTTATGGTTTTCATGGATTTCCCGCGGCAATTTGTGCCATGCTTAATGATGATGTGGTACACGGAATTCCAGATGGAAGAAAACTGCAAGAGGGCGATTTGCTTTCTGTCGATTGTGGGGCTATTTGGCAGGGATGGCACTCAGATGCAGCCTTTTCACTCGTTATTGGTGGAGAGAAAGCCAATAAGCGTCGAGAGAAGTTTCATACAACAGTACAGGAAGCTCTTTTGGCAGGATGTGATGCAGCACGTGAGGGAAACCATTTAGGAGATATTGGATATGCAATAGAATCAGTTATAAAAAACAGCCCATATTCCATTTGCAAGGAATATACAGGGCATGGTATTGGACGTGAAATGCACGAAGATCCGCATATTTTCAATTACGGAAACAAAAATACTGGAGCTCGATTAAAATCAGGAATGACTCTTTGCATTGAGCCAATTGTAGCCGAAGGAAATCCTGCCGTTAAAATTCATACAAATGGATGGAATGTTGTAACGGTAGATGGAAAAGATGGATGCCAATGGGAACACTGTGGAGTGGTAACATCGAGCGGTTTAGAAATTTTTGCATAAATCGCCTATCACCAAGAGTTTACCTTGCGATTCTTCCTATAAGGAGGTTGATTTTTTGACGAATATCTGGTACACTACAGGGATTTCAATACAAAAATATGAAATTTCTCAGAAATACGGCAACAGATTTCTTCGCTCATAGCGCTCGATTTATAAAATTTGATCAAGGAGATCCTTGTGATAGTTGTGATAAGCAGGAAGCTTCTACCGGACAACAAGAACAAAAAACAGTTATTGAAAAAAATCGTTCAGATCTAACACAACTTGCAAATGACTGTATTCCTAAAACGGGACTGTGGTCGACAGCGACACAAAACGAACGAGCCAAAACAATGACGGTGAATGCTAATAAGCAGCATCCTGTTTCCTATGGGGACACGCTAGGATCTATTGTTAAAGGAATTACAGGGAGACTAGATTATGGACGACCAGTTTTGTATCGGAGTAAGAAGTTAACTCCATCGAAAATTGCTCAATGGAATAAAACAAATACATGTTTTCCAATTCCAAATAATTTAGGACAAACAGAGCAAGCCTTTGATTTACGAGTGGTAAATGCTATTTATCCAGGACAAATTGTTTATATCGAGGAGATTAATGGAGTGAAATACGTAGTGGTTGATGATGGAGGATCTGGTAGTACGGGTAGAGGATCTGGTAGTATTAGTGGAGGTGGTACTTCAGGATATGTACCAGGAAATGGAGAAACACAAACAGAGAAAGAAAACTGTCGTGATAACATTCAAACGCCAACAATTAAACCTGATTGCGAAAATAACAAATGTGACTATGACTTTTCTGCTATTTGGAATGGAGCACGAGCAGAAGATGGAACATCATTATCTTTACTACAAGAAATAACAGGAGTTGAAGATGCAGAGAAGGCAATGGACGCATATGTAAAACTATATGGGCAAAAAGAATGGGTGGGAGTGGATCAAGATGGAGTATATACAGTACTGGAAAAACATTATAACCCGAAGGCAGGAGTTCCTTTATGGAGCTCTTTGAAGGAGATTTTTACAGATGTAAGTCTGGAAAAGACATTTCAAAAAGCAGGATATTCTAATGCAACGGAATTAGCAGCTACATTTACAGGGAAGGTATTAGAAGAGAATGGGGGCGCAGACATGGAAAGTCTACAGAAGACAATGGAGACCAATGCTACTAACTTTAGTAAGAAAGCCGGAGATAGAAATAGTGGAGCTACCAAGGAAGTATTGCTTCGTGTTGCAACCGGAGCAGCTGTTGCAATAGGAATGGCTGCCGCACTAGGAACACCTATATCTGCAGCAGTAGCATTAGCAGGACTACCTTTATTGAAATTCCGAACAGGTATTAAGCGATTTGATCCCACAGCAAGTGTTAATGCAATTTGGGCAGTATTTTCTAATCCGAGTGCAACACAAGAGGACTTTGATAAGTTTTCTGAGGATGTTGATTTCAGCAATACAACGGCAGAAAATACAAGTTATATTGATTTACAAAAAAATTCAGTAGAATCAACGCGAAAGACGACGATAGGTATGAATAGCGTAGCAAGTCAAAATGCTGTATTCAAGCATGGTCCAGGAAAAAATCCACCAGAAGGTATTACATTAACGGAAGATGAGAAGGCTCGTTATGCAGAGCATGCTAAAAATATTACCGTGGTAGGAGATAAGGCAGAAAAAATGCTTGATCAATTAGCCTTAAATGGGTATTACTTTGAAGAAGGAGCTGCATTTGAATCAGATTACGCAAAGCGTGCAGAGAAATTTAAATTAAGAGGAAATAATAAAAAGAATTTTGATAAGAATATGAAGCTTGCAACAAGCTCTCTTGTTTGGAAAACAAGTGAAGATAATTATGAATTTGCTATGGATCGGCTAGTGACAGAATTTAACAATGTCGCATCGGAAGAATTATATGGAAAACTAGAAAAGGAAGAAAAACATACTCCTCGGTCAAACTCAATTGATTTAATAAATTTAAAATTAACTGATCTAGCAAACGCTCTTTCTAATGGAGGAGAATTTTATCTTGGTAGATTACCAAATGCAGAGGGCATAAATAGAAAATTGTATGTAAAATTTGTTCCAAGTGTCGCAGATCAAGATAAAGAAACAGCTGCAGCAGGGGAATGGATGATGTACATTGAGGATACTGATAAAAATGGGACAGGGAGCACAAGACCGATCTCGTATACAGAAGTCATTTCTTTAGTTGGAAAGAAATCAAAGAAACTAGAGACAGAGGACATTAGTACTCTTGGATTTGATCCAGACAACCTTTTGACTTCCCCTAAAGAAAAAAAATCGCTCATAAAGAAGCTTAACTTTTTCAATCTTATGGTGGGGCAGATGAATCAGATAAATGAAGCAAAAGATCAAATGCTTTTGTCGGCATTAAACAAAAGAGGATTTCAAGAAATTGTAGAAATAGAAAACAGACTTCAAATTGGATTACGATGTAAAGGAACAAAAACTGAGACACAAGAACAGTATCAATATCGAGTTGCCGTTGGGGCCAAATTTGCACTATTTTTAGATAGTAAAAATGATCCAAATGGTTTCAAGAAATTCAAAGAAGGGCTCAGTGGATACGAAGAAATAGCATTTTCACCTGAAATTATGAAGGAAATTGAAAAGGTATTTAATCGTGAACATGGAGCACTGGATCAGTTGGTTCTGAATACAAAATTTCAGAAAGAAATGTCTATTTTGTCTCAAAATATGGAGTGTATTAATAATTATTTAACACTTGATGATCTAGATGCTTGTGCTGCTTATGCAAAACGGAACACATTTGTTTCTGGATGGACTGCAATGCGTCAGAGTAAAAATCACACTGTTTCAGTTGGAGAAGCCTATCTCTTGTATTCAGGAATAAGCGCGGTTCTTCCTAGAGAAATAACAGAAACTATTACTTCAGATTATTGGCATAACATGTTTACTGGAGATGCCGTTAAAGCTGAGATGGGATGGATTCCTGATGGAGCAGGATGGATATTAGAACCAGGAACGAAAGAGATATCAAAGACAATTATCCAATGGCAAGTGAAGGGATGGCTTGATGAGGCAGCAATAAAAGCAATTATTCTAATATCAGGAGGAGTTATTACGCAAGAAGTTATTAGCAATATTTTGAATAAGCCAGAGAACTAGAAAGAGAGCCAAAGTTGCAATTTTCCCGGGGCGGGGTACACTCGCTCCGGGTTTTTTAAAATGTAAAAATGCCACACTACAAACGTAACTTAAGGTTTCTTTTATTCTTGGTTTTCCCTGTTCTGGCATTCCTTCTTGGATGGTCGCTCAATCAACAACAAAATCAACGTTCAGTGTTGCTTCCGGAAACGAATACGCCTTCAGAAGTATCTACGGCAGAAGAAATAAAGCACTTGCTTTCACCAATTACGCTTCGTCGTCGATCTGATCCCAGAGACGTTGATTTATCTGGGTTGTGGGAAGCGTGGAATACATTGGAGTCTAACTTCTTGCACCAAGATAGATTTAAAACACAGAATCAAATAAATGGAGCAATCAAGGGGCTAGTAAATTCACTAGAAGATCCATATACCGTATTTATGACGGCGAAAGAAACAGCCGAATTCGAGGAATCCATGTCGGGGGAATTTGAAGGGATTGGAGCTGAAATTGCTATAAAAAAGAATCGTTTAACCGTTGTGACTCCACTACGCGGGACTCCAGCAGAATTGGCAGGATTGCAATCAGGTGATCGTGTTTTGAAAATTAATGATGAATCAACATTTGAAATGTCAATTCATGAAGCTATTACAAGAATTCGTGGACCACGCGGAGAAAAAATAGTTCTCACTGTTGAACGAGATGGTGACACACAACCACATGAAATCACAATTGTGCGCGATACCATAGTTGTAAATGATTTTTCATGGAAAATGGAAGAGGGAGTCGCCGTATTAGAAATATCACAGTTTGGAACAGAATTGGTTTCACAGTTTTCTACAGCATTACCTTCGATGCTTTTAGAAAAGCCACGTGGAATCATAATAGATTTACGAAATAATGGAGGAGGATTGCTGGATGCGAGTGTAAAAGTACTTGATCAATTTTTTGACGAACAGACATTGGTGACAACGAACGGAAGAAGAATCGGACAAGTTGAAGATTTGCAGAGTAAACGGGGGGGAGCCTTCCTTGAAACCCCACTTATTGTTTTGGTAAATAAGGGATCTGCTTCAGCCTCTGAAATTTTTGCAGGAGCCATACAAGATACGCGGAGAGGATTGGTTTTGGGAGAACAGACCTTTGGAAAAGGCTCTGTTCAGAATGTAATGCCTATGTCGGGTGGAGCCAGCTTGAAAATCACCATTGCAGAGTGGCTTACGCCGAATGGTCGATCAATTAATGAAGAAGGAATTTCTCCTGACATTGAGTCCGTGCGGACGCGTGAAGAATTTGAAAAAAATGAAGACCCTGTAATGGAGCGAGCTTTTGAATTAATAGGAAGTGAAGAAATGCAGCAGATTTTAGACACGACTTTCACAGAAGAGGAACCAGTCATGGATCCAGAAATTATCGTTGAGGAAGTTGCACCACAAGAGGAAATTGAGTAATCTTGTTGTAATGAGAGGAAAAATTTTCTTTTTTTCGGGACCATCTGGAGTAGGGAAAGGCACCCTTATTAATATGTTGCGTAAAAAATATTCTGAATGGGTATTTCCACCGAGTTGCACTACTCGTGATCCGCGTCCTGGAGAAAAAGAAGGGAAAACCTATTTTTTTATTTCACAAGAAGAATTTACTCAGCGAATAGAGTCTGGGGAATTTCTCGAATGGGCAGAAGTGCATGGAGGGAATCGTTATGGAACATTGCTTCAGAAGTTAGTAGATCCTGTTGAAGAGGGGAAAATAATCATTCGTGAGTTTGATGTACAGGGATTTCTCCAAGCACGAGAGAGATTGCCACAAGAAGATTTCGTTTCTATTTTTATTGCTCCAGAGCATGGAGAACAAGAGCTTGTTGATCGAATTTTGCGACGAGGCCCAATGTCTGACAAAGAGATTGATCGACGTATGATTTCAATGAGAAAAGAATTAGCGGAATCATCGAAGTATGATCACATTATCATTTCTCGTGAAAACAAATTAGACCAATTGTTATCTGATGCTGAAGAAATTATTTCTTCTGCTACGTAAGAATGACAACTTCTCGTCGACAATTAGGTGACAGGGGTGAGGCAATTGCGGTGAAGTTTTTGGTAGACAAAGGATTTGAACTTATAGATCGAAATGTGCATGCGCCAGGAGGCGAGCTTGATTTGATTATGAAACAGGATGGAGAGTGGGTATTTGTCGAAGTAAAAACACGACGTTCAGATGCATTTGGTTCGGCAATTGCGTCAGTTTCTTCACAGAAAATTAATCGAATGTTGTCGGCAATCGAGCATTATTTTTTAGTCAGAAATAAGGAAGAGGAAGTTCCTCTTTTCAGAATAGATATCGTGACGGTAGAAGTGCGAGGAGAAAAAGTTTCTTGTGAGCATTTTTCACATATTGAAGCTCCGGAATGATTGGTTCATTACTTTTTTTTCCGCAAAAAAAGTAAACAAAAAGACTCGTTGTGGTTGTTCCCTTAGAAACGAAACTTTCTCATTCACGAAACCTTGCAATCTAGTGACGAAGGGTTGTTGATCTACGTGCAAGATTTTACGCTCATTTTGAAAATTCGTTTTTTCTTCGTCCACAAATGCAACTTATATTGAAGCTTTTAAGAATTACAACTGCTTCCTCAATGCTTTCAATTGCTTTTCGCTCACTACTTTTAGTAATGCTTCATCACTCGCATTTCGTACATCACGAAGGGAACCAAAGGTTTTTAGTAACTTTTTTCGTGTCGCTCCACCAATTCCTGATATTTCATCAAGGGCAGATTTGGTCACGGATTTTTCACGCAGTGACCTATTAAAAGAAATAGCAAAACGATGTGCTTCATCACGAGATCGTTGCAAAAGTTTACTCGCAGCAGAGTGAGGATCTATTTCGAGCGGTTTTGATTTTCCTGGAACAAAAATCTCTTCCTCGCGTTTGGCCAATGAAATTACCATGCCTTGAAATTCGGGCGGAATCACTTTCATGACAGATGAAAGCTGTCCCTTTCCTCCATCAATCACGATTAAGTCAGGATTGGCTGGTGCCTTATTTTCTCGCAAAGCATGCTCCATGATTTCCAAATCTGGTTCATCACGAGGATCTTCACGAGACTGGGTGAGCATTTGTTTTATGGCAATGAGTGATTTGAGGTTCAGAGTGAAAATTTCCGTCTTGCCCACGTTTACTGCCTCTTCTACGAAATTCTTTTTCGTAAATTTCCCAATTGGTAACTCTTCTCCAAGCGGAGAAATATCAATCGGCGGAAATCCTTTTTTGGTGCACGTGAAAAAATGTTCGTTGTTTTCTGTCATTTTAAATTTCTCTTTTTCCAAAATTTTCATCAATTTTTTCCAGTGTTTTTTTGCTACCAGAACATCAAAATCTTGGTGTTCGCGCCAGAATTTTCCGATAACTAATGCTGCGCCGAGTCCTCCAAAGAGAGCCCATTCGACATCTTTTAATAACTTTGAAAATTTTTCTAGCTGTTTCAATATTGCAGCATTCTTTTTTGCCCATTTTTCACTCTCATCTTCTGTTTCATTTCCATTAGTAAATCCACGCATGCGGCGTTCAAGCACTTCTTTCAATGCTTTGAAGTCATCAATTTCTCCAGGTTTTAAGGATTGGATTTTGAATCGACGATATTCATTTTTTCTAGGGATTCCATCAATGAAGACCACCTGACTAGCAACAGTATGGGTTCCACTGAAATGCGAAATATCATAGCACTCAATACGTCTGGGAGGAGAGGGAAGTCCAAGTTTTTCGGCTAATTCGGGGAGAGCTTTAGCAAAAATTTCTGCATGTGCCTGTTCTTCTACACGAGCAATATTTGCCGACTGACGAGCATTTCGTTCTGCAATTTCTAAGACACGAACTTTTTCTCCTTTTTGTGGCAGGAGAATCTTTGATTGCAATATTTCTTCCAAAAGAGCGGTGTTTTCTAGCTCAATAGGAATTATTATTTCTAGAGGATGGTCATCAGTTCGTTCATGCCATTGTATGAGGAAATTTTCTACAACAGTGGCATCTGTTTCCCATGATTCAGCATGCAGTGTGACACTGGCTTGATCGAGAAGTTTTCCATGACGAAAAGAAAGGAGCGCGAAATATGCCTTATTTTTTTCTCGATAAAAATTTACAAAGTCTCGAGAGGTAGAGTCATTGAATTCTGCACGTTGTTTTTCCGTACTGGTAGAAATTGATTCAATGAGATCTCGCATTTTTGCAGCAGCCTCGAATTTTTTCTCCGTAGCCAAACGCATCATTTTCTCTTTCAGATTTTTAATAACCTCTTTTGTATCGCCTTTCAAAAACTTCTTCATCTGCTCAACATCAGCTTTATACGATTCTTTATCAATTTCTTCGGAACACGGTCCAGAACATTTTTGGATATGAAAATCAAGACAGGGAAGTTTTCTGGATTCTGGATTTTTGATTACTTTTTCTTCATGAAACTCAAGTTTGCACGTACGTACTTTGAAAATTTTCTGACAAAAAGCAATCATGTTTCGAAATTTTTTTGCACTTGTATGTGGACCAATGTAGGTGCTTCCGTCCCGCACGATACGGCGAGTTATTTCAATTCGGGGAAAATCTTCGTTGGTAATGCGGAGATACAGAAAATTCTTATCATCTCGAAGAAGTACATTATAACGGGGTTGATGTTCTTTTATTAAATTATTTTCCAAAATAAGGGCTTCCATCTCACTTGCCATGATTCGTGTCTCAATATGTACAATTCTTTTGAGAAGAGCGGTCGTTTTGGGAGACTTTTCATTCTTCTGAAAGTACGATTTTACGCGATTCCTTAAGTGTTTTGCTTTTCCTACATAAAGAACCTCTTCATTCTCGCCTCTAAAAATATAACACCCAGGGTCAGTGGGGATTTTTTTTGCGTTAAATATGAAATTATTTTCGGAGTTGCTCATATCTGTCTGAATGGTATCATTCCCGCGATGACAGACCAAGAAAAACTGAAAACAGACGTAGAAGTATTAGAAGAGCGAGTAGATTTGTCCCGTGCTGACACAAAGCGTTCTAAAAAAGATTTAGATCGACTTTTGCGTATTTTTGATATGATGGGATTCACAGAATTCATGAGCTATCTTTCTTCTCCACGAAAAATCTTGTTTTGGAATTTTATCGCAGGAGTCGCCAAGGGATTCGGAATTGTTGTGGGAATGACATTGGTAGTAGGAGTACTCGTGTGGATGCTTACAAAGATGGTAGATTTTCCCTTAATTGGAGAATATTTTCAGAAAATTTTAGAGTTAGTTGATACCGCTATTCCAGGAGACATCTCAACTCAATAAACATGCGCGAACAACTATTGCAATTCTTGATTCTTTTTATCACGATTTTTTCGAAGTTTTTATACTGGGCGATTTTTCTTTATATCCTTATGTCGTGGATTTCACGTAAAAAAACACCCTTCAATGTATGGTTACAAAAATTAGTTGTTCCAGTAATTCGACCCTTTCGGTTTGCACGAATTGGAATGCTAGATTTTTCTCCAATATTGGCACTGCTGGTAATTGATTTTGCAGGAACGATATTGGTTCGATTTATTTCTAAATATTTGGAAACATAATGCTTTCGCTTCACAATACATTATCAGGAAAAAAAGAGGAGTTTCATTCGATTACTCTAGGAAAAGTGAAGCTGTATTCATGTGGACCAACGGTATACAACTTTGCACATATTGGGAATTTTCGAACATTTTTGACATCAGATTTGCTGACACGAGTATTGAAATATACAGGATATGAAGTGACGAAAGTTATGAACATTACAGATGTTGGACATTTAACAAATGATGATGAAGCTGATGCCGACGGGGAAGACAAGATTGCCAAAAAAGCAAAAGCAGAAAACCTTGATCCGTTTGCAATTGCAAGAAAGTATGAAGAGGCGTTTATGGAAGATGCTGAAATTTTGCGAATAGAAAAAGCGAATTTTTATCCTCGTGCTACAGAGTTTATTCAAGAACAGATTGATCTTGCCAAAACGCTGATAGACGAAAAGTTCGCATATGAAGTGAACGGTTCCGTATATTTTCGTACAGCAAAGTTTGAGAAATACGGACAATTATCAAACAATAAATTAGAAGATCTGCAGGCAGGGGCACGTGTAGAAATAAATAGTGAAAAAGAAGATCCGCTTGATTTTGCTCTTTGGAAAAAGGCAGATGAAAATCATTTGATGCAGTGGGAAAGTCCATGGGGAAAGGGATTCCCTGGATGGCATATTGAATGTTCAGCCATGAGTCGGAAGTTATTGGGGAATCATTTTGATATTCATACAGGAGGAGAAGATAATATTTTTCCACATCATGAATGTGAAATCGCACAGAATGAATGTTCCAATGGTGGTAAAAAATCAGTAAATTATTGGCTTCACGTGAAGCATTTATTGGTAAACGGAAAGAAAATGTCAAAGTCAGCAGGGAATTTTTATACGATTCGAGATTTACTGGAGAAAGGGTGGAAAGGCAATGAGATTCGTTTAGCGCTTCTATCTGCGCATTATCGCTCAACTTTAGATTTTTCTATGAAATCACTAGAGCAAGCTCGGGCTTCCATTGCTCGTATTACGGAAGCGAGGCGTATGTGTGAGGCGATCGATCCAGCTGCACCAAATGATTGGTCTGAACCATTTCGAGAAAAGTTTTCTACGGCACTTAAAGATGATTTTAATGTATCAGATGCATTAGCAGCGACTTTCGAGCTCACTAGTGCCATTTTGAAATTAGAGTCTGAAAATTCTTTGGATGAAGCTACAGCCGCATCTGCATTAGATTTCTTTGAAAATGATTTTGAAGCGATTTTTGACTGCTTTCCGGCAGTTGATGAAGAGAAAAGAGAAGAAATAAAAAAAGTAATTACTCCGCTACTACAAGAACGAATTGAAGCTCGAAATAATAAAGATTGGCAAAAGTCTGATGAGATACGAGATGACGTTGCAAAAAAGTTTAATTTGGAATTAAGAGATATTGTGGATCGAGAGAAAGGTTTAGTAACAGAGTGGAAAACAAAAGATGGGGCATTGTTTGGTGTAGTAGACATAGAGCGAGGAACAACGTGGACAAATCAACAAAAATAATAGTAAAAGTTATGTAACATTTTTTCTTTTTTCTCCGCGAAAAAAGAAACAAAAAAGCTTGTTGCTGTTATTCGCTTGCAAACGAAATATTCTCATTCATTAAAGCGCCTTTGGCGCTTTTAGCATTCATTTTGAATCATCGTTTTTTGCTTCACTCACAAATGCAACTAGAAAATAGGAATAAGTCAGATTCCCTCTCTTGGAGAAAGAGAGGGGTAAGGTGAGTTGGATATTTGCCAAATTTCACAAAAAAACTACACTCGTCCCGATGTTAGAATATTTGTTATTTGCATTGTTCTCTGGTGCGGGGCAAGAAATGCTTGCGCAAGTGCAGTTGCAGCAACTTCCTGAAATTGAAATACTAAATCCTCTCTCTTTACCACAATTAGAGGCAGGACGAGTGGCACCAAAATTATTAGCCAGTGAAGAGACAGCCGTATTTGCACAGGATATTAGTTCCAAGAAAATATTACTTTCTGAGCGAGTAGATCGTGCTCAGCCCATTGCTTCTTTGACAAAGATTATGACGGCATTGATGATTTTGTCAGATCACGAATTAGAAGAAGAGGTGATTGTGCCATTAGCAGCAACAAAAGTGGTAGGAGCACAGATTGGGATTTATCAATATGAACGATTGACCGTCAAAACACTTTTACAGGCAGCTCTTATTCCTTCCGCAAACGATGCGGCAGTGGCATTGGCGGCATGGGACGCAGGAAGCGAAGAAGAATTTGCCGTAAAGATGAATGAAAAGGCTAGAGAATTAGGAATAACAACGGCTACATTTTTTAATGCAACGGGATTGGATATGTGGAATGAAAACACAGAAACATGGTATGGAAACGAAATGAGTGCACGAGATGTGGCAAGAATGACTCGATTTGCCCTACAGAATGATTTTTTCAAAGAAACTGTAGCTCAACGTCATTTTTGGGGAACAAGCGTTGGAGGAGAGTTTTTACACGAAAAAAAATCAACCAATCAGTTGTTTGATACATTCTTAAATCTTTCGGGTGTTAAAACAGGATATACACAGTTAGCAGGACAGTGTTTTGTTTCATTAGGGAGTACAGTGGACGATCATGAAGTATTAACGGTTATACTCGGATCAACAGACAGGTTTGGGGAAACAAAAAAACTTCTTTCGTGGGTGTACGACTCTTTTACGTGGAAGTAGTACGCTTGGTGCTTAAAATTTCAATCTTCAAATAAGGAATTAAAAAAACTCAAAAAGATTTTGACAAATTTTTCGTGTTGAGTAAAAAGGTGCGCGTACCTCCCTGGTAGCGATGCAGCTTCACATGATGCGAAGCTGTGTCGGTGTCAGGGAGATTTTTTATTTACGGAGAAAATGTTTCACAAGAGCAATAATCCCCGTGATTATTCCAGCAAAGAAAAATAAGTATGCGAGGGGAATAAATCCAAAAGATTCGTGAAGAAATCCTTGTTCATCGATATAATTTGGACTGATGTTATAGGCAACTCCACAGCCAATTCCAAGAAGAAAGAGGATTGCGGTAGCAATGAGAAGTTTTTTCATTCTTTTATAATTCTTATAGCTTTTCCTTCTACAATAGCTTGACCAATTTTCTTTTGAGCAGAAGTCAAAAGTCGTTGTAATGAACTTTGAGAAGTCTTCATTGTTTCAGCTGAATCTGTTTGATTAAGATTTTCTACATGTTTTAACCTCAAAACTTCCCATTCTTCATGAGTTATTTCTATTATTTCTAGAGACTTCAAAGGAATTCCTTGTGGCTTATAAAAAGTCACTGCGGGGTCTTGAGCGATGTGTTTCCACCTTCTAGGGCGAGGCATATGTAAGAATTATTCCTTAGAATCTTCTTTTGCTTTGCGAAGAGCGTCAAGTCTTTGTGTAAGAAATTTTTCTTCTTCCTCAAGAGATAAATTATTTCTTTGCATTCCGCGTCCACGGGCATTTCCTTGTCCACGATTGTTGTTTCCACGGGTTTCTGCACTAGCACAAGTTCCTCGTTTTCCCCCAGTGGGTCCTGTTCCCTGCGGGCCGGTTCCGTCAAAATTTGGCATGATTTTAGGATTAGAATATAAAATCATTATGAATATATACCCAAAACAACAAGAGTCAAAAGATTTTTCTAATAAAAAAACGTTCACAGTGTATGAACATTTTTATATGGTAGGCCAGGTGAGAGTTGAACTCACTACCAAGGCGTTATGAGCGCCCTGCTCTAACCGTTGAGCTACTGGCCTACATCGGAAGGATTCTACACAAACTTTTTTAAATATCAATTCGAAGCGTATACCAAATTGTTCCAAATATCTCACGAAAAATGAAATAAGATTCCTTCAAATACCGTCCATGCTGATATGGTGCAGCGTGAATTACTGCATCTAGATCTAACTTCCATGCGAGAAGCTTGATTCGTCCCACGTGAAAATCATTTGAAACCAAAACATATGAACGTTCTGGATCGAGGTTTTGTAATGTAGCCAGAGAATTGAATCCATTCGTATCGAGCTCAATTTTATCACTAGGAATACCTGCCTTTTTCGCCATTTTTTCCATTACTTCAGGTTCAGCATCTGCACCAGAAAAGATAAGACAATCAACACTGTTTTTCTCCAATAATTTAATACCTTCCATGGTTCGGTCAGCAAGAGCATGACTGGGGCGTCCGCCTTTCCACACGGCTGCACCAAAAACCACAGCACAGTCTGCACGTTCAATGGCGGTGGCGTTTTTATTTATATGGACCCACCACGCGGAACTCATCACAACACTAGTGCTCACGAGAAGCACTCCGAGAATCCAATAACGAAAGCGACGACGGATCATTTTTTTCGAACAAAACGCTTCTTTTTTGTAGGAGCTTCTTTTATAAGAGCTTCACATTCCTTGAGTGTTAATTTTTTTGGATCTTTGTCTTTTGGAATTTTGGCGTTCTTCTTTCCATCAGTAATGTATGGCCCATATCGTCCATTTAATACCTGAATATCAGAATCCTTCCATACCTGAATCATCTTTTCTGCGTCGGCCTTCTTTTTTACTGCTACAAGCTCTTGCGCAATATCTTCGGGAATATTGAAAGGATCGTATTCTGCGGGAATAGACACAAATAATTTCCCCACACGTAGATAGGGACCAAATCGTCCAAAGTTAGCACTTACGTTTTCTCCATCTGGAGTTACGCATACTTCACGAGGAAGCTTAAATAATTCAAGAGCATCTTCCAAAGTTATTGTTTTCATACTTTGTCCTTCGGGGATTGATGAAAATTTTGGTTTTTCTTCATCGTCTTTTGTTCCTATTTGAATCATGGGACCAAATCGACCAATTCTTGCAATAATGGGTTTTCCAGATTTTGGATCAATCCCAAGTTCGCGACTTTGTTGTGCTTCAGCTCGGTCAATTCCTCCAGCAGCTTCAATTGTTTTATGGAACGTTTTATAAAAATCTCCAATCATTTTATTCCAAACCTTGGTTCCTGCAGCAACAGCATCAAATTCTTCTTCAACTTGACGAGTAAATCCATAATCTACTACATCTGGGAAAAATTTTACTAAGAAATTGGTAACGACTTCTCCTAAATCTGTTGGAATAAGTTTTCCTTTATCAGATCCTGCTTTTTCAGTTTTCATACTTTCGGTAACTTTGTTTTTAGCCAAAACCAAAACGCTAAGTTCTCGTTCTATTCCGGGCCGGTCCCCACGTTCTACATATTTTCTCGTCTGAATAGTACTAATTGTCGGAGCGTATGTTGATGGACGTCCAATTCCTTCTTCCTCCATTTTTTTCACCAGAGACGCTTCTGTGAAGCGTGCTTTTGGTCGAGTGAAGGTTTCAGTCGCAATCATTTCCACTAAAGAAAGAGGTTGTCCTTTTTCTAATGGTGGGAGCATTTTTCCAAATGCCTCATCAGCGTCGTCTTCATCTGTTCCTTCAAGATAGGCTTTCAAAAATCCATCGAAACGAATCACTTCTCCTTGGGCCTCAAGAGTTTCCTTTGTCGTAGAAATAGAAACCGTTGCTGTAGTTTTTTCCAACTGAGCATCAGCCATTTGGCTCGCAACAGTTCGTTTCCAAATCAAATCATAAAGACGTACTTCATCGTGATCTCCACTTACAGAATGTTGTTCCATATGTGTCGGACGAATAGCTTCATGTGCTTCCTGCGCATCTGCATTTTTTGTTTTAAATTTTCGAACGGTGACATATTCTTTTCCGTACGATTTTTCAATTTCTGCCGCAGCAGCCTGGAGAGCAAAACCAGAAAGATTTAATGAGTCAGTACGCATATACGTAATACGTCCTGCTTCATATAATTTTTGTGCCACGATCATTGTTTTTTTCACTCCAAAGCCCAGTTTTCGACTCGCTTCTTGCTGAAGCGTTGAAGTGGTGAAGGGTGCAGCTGGAGACTTTTTCCCCGGCTTCATTTCCAAATCCGCAACAGCGAAATCAGCCCCATTACAGGTTTCCAAAAACGCTCGTGCGTCTTCAAGATTTTTTACATTTTTTGGTAATTTTGCGGTGAGCATTTTTCCTCCCCCTAGATCGAAATCTGCCACTACGCGAAATGAAGATTGTGCATTATGAGCATCAATTTCCTGTTCTCGTTCTACGATAATTCTCACGGCCACCGATTGAACACGTCCAGCAGAGAGTCCGCTCTGAACCTTTTTCCAAAGCACTGGAGAGAGTTCATATCCTACCAAACGATCGAGCACTCGTCGTGCTTGTTGTGCATCTACAAGTGGCTGATTTACTGTTCGAGGATTTTTAATAGCCTCAGTGATAGCCCCTTTTGTAATCTCGTGAAACACGATTCGTTTCGTCTTCTTGGCATCTAGTCCAAGAGCTGCACACAGGTGCCATGCAATAGCTTCTCCTTCGCGATCTTCATCGGCAGCGAGCCAGACCTCGTGAGTTTTTGCTAGTTTTTTTAGCTCATTTACGGTCTTTTTCTTATCGACACTCACTTCATATGTCGGTTCGAAATTACCGCTCTGAAGATCAATATTCATTCCCTTACTAGGAAGGTCACGAATGTGTCCGAAAGAGGATTTGACGACGAAGTCAGGTCCAAGAAATTTTTCGATAGTCTTTGCTTTTGCAGGGGACTCAACGATTACAAGATTTTTTGCCATGTGTTTGATAGTTTGTTCTTGCACAGGGTAGCGGACAAATTTTTGTTTGGCAAAAGTTACTGAAAAGGAGGAGTTTTTTTGCTAAAAAATAAAAATTTTGTAGGCTGACAGCGTGAAAATCCTTGCCTTCGAAACCAGTTGTGATGATACAGCAGTTGCCATTGTAGAAAATGGTACGGATGTTTTGGCAAATGTGAGGGTTTCTCAGGTAGAACATTCCAAGTGGGGAGGCGTAGTTCCAGAGATTGCGGCTCGACTCCATGCAGAAAATTGGCGAGGAGCTCTGGAAAAATGTCTAGAGGAAGCTTCATTGACCGTAGAAGATGTTGATTATATTGCAGTTACGGCAGGTCCAGGGCTACAAACTTCTTTGCTTACCGGAACAACTGCCGCGAGCTTTCTTTCTCAGTTTTTCCATAAAAAAATTATTCCAGTACAGCATATTCGAGGACATATAAATTCCATTATTTTGGATCGAACGGTGGAAGAAATTAAATATCCAGTTTTAGTTTTGACCGTATCAGGAGGACACACCGATATGTTTCTCCAAACATCTACAACAGAAATAGAAAAACTTGGAGGGACATTAGATGATGCAGCAGGAGAGGCGTTTGATAAATGTGCAAAAATGCTCGGTCTTGGATATCCAGGAGGACCAATTGTGTCAAAAGAAGCAGAAAAAGGAGATAGGAAAAAATTTCCATTTCCTCGTCCATTGCTTGGGAAGGAATCGTTAGATTTTTCTTTTTCAGGAATTAAAGCCGCAGTGTATAGACAAACTACAGACTACAAACTACAAATTACAGAAGAGAGGGTAGGCGCAAGTTTTGACACCAATTTTGTGCAGGATGTGTGTGCGAGCTTCGAGCAAGCAGTAGTAGATGTATTTGTAAAAAAAGTATCGCGTACATTGGTGCGGCTCCCCCAGATAAAAGCGGTTCATTTCACGGGTGGAGTTTCAGCAAACACGGCGATTCGTGCAGCACTTCAAGAAGTGTGCGGGAAAAATAAAATAGAGTTCCGTGTGCCGGCGAAGTTTTCATATTGTACAGATAATGCGGCAATGATTGGAGCGGAAGCATTTTTGCAATATCAAAAAAATCCCGAGATTGCTCAGGAACAGTTTGTGGATGCCAATCCTCGATTGAGTGTTTGAGTTTTCACGAGTTGACAAATATTAAAATTTGCGTAAAGTGAAATAGTCCTTGTTTATTAATCTGAAAGGATTTAAGCGGGGCGTGTTCTTTGAAATTACCTTTCCTTAGTGAGTTTATTTGGTTTCTGTTGTAGTCGTACAGCGGTTATTGCGGAAATCAAATATTAATGTTCACTAAACTTTATAGTAATGAAAAAAATAATAGTAATAATTGTAGTAGTAAGCTTAATAGTGCTTGAAAATTTTCTTGCACTTTCAGGAAAAGATTTTTGGATAGCTTTAGTAATCAGCGGTTTAATGTTTTGGGTAGGAGTAGATACCTGGATATTTAAAAAGGTTTATAGAGGTCGGGACAAGAGAACAGTTCGTATGCTTCTATTTATTGTTTTGAGTGCGGGATTGGCTATAGCATTCTTATGTTATTTGGATATCTCAAACAACAAGATACCATATGTATTCATGAGTGCTAATGCGATTGGAGTAGGATCGTTGGGGTCTATTGTTACCTATTATATAACAAGAAAATAAGCAGGGTAATTTTAAAGGGAAAAGAGGGTGTTTTAAACATCCTCTTCTTTTTAGTATCTCTAAATTTTTTACCTCACCTGCATCAAAAACTCCTGTCGCGGCGCAACATTGTTTTCAAATTCTCCCTTCCACGCAGTAGTAACTGCTTCAGAAGTAGGATTTTTTACTCCACGAGAATGCATACAGAGGTGTTTTCCTGTGAGCATGACAGCTACTCCTTTTGGCTTCAATCCTTTCATTAATGCTTCTGCTACCTGAAGAGTAATTCGCTCTTGATTTTGTAACCGCTTGGCAAAAATCTCTACCAAACGAGGGAGTTTTGATAATCCTGTAATTTTTCCATCAGGAATATAGGCGATGTGAGCCCTTCCCATAAAGGGAACCATGTGGTGTTCACACGTAGAGTAATACTCTATATCACGAACGATAATCATATCAGTTGCACCTTCTGCATCAAAAGTTTTGAGGATTTTTATCGGATCTTCTCCGTATCCTGCAAAAATTTCTTTGTGCATTTGAGCAATACGCTTTGGTGTTTCAAGTAATCCTTCCCGAGAAGGATCTTCTCCAATGTTTTTTAACATTTCGATAACCGTTTCTTCTGTTTTCATGTTTTCAAAAGTGATTTTAGCGTTCCGAGGGTAGGGATTTCAAAGTTTTCGTCAACAAGTTCTGCCAAAGGATTTAAGACAAAGTTTCGTTCAGGAATTCCTATATGCGGAATAATCAGATCAGGAGTATTAACAATCTCATCATGAAAAATAAGGATATCGAGATCAAGGAGTCGGTCACCCCAATGAGGCAGACTAAAATCGCGTCCAGCATCAGATTCGGTGGCTTTTAAAACATGAAGCAATTTCTGCGGAGTCATGTGTTTGGGAATAGAAATTTCCCATACAGCATTGCTGAATTCATTTTTCGCGATCCCTCCAAAGGGAGGATTTTTAAGGATTTTTGATTTTTTTATGACATTTATATTCAGTAATCCCAGGAATTTTTCTGCTGTACGAAATATTTCTTCAGCATTTCCAATTGAGGAACCAATTCCAATGAAAATCATTTGAGTGCAAGTGATTCTATTTCAGTAAGTATTTTTTCACGATTTTTTTCATCTCGTTTTCGCATTTTTCCATAAACCTTGAAGTCAGTAACTTTGATCCCACAAAAATCCAGTCTCATTTTTGACCACGTTAATCGCATTGGTGCGAGAAAAAAAGAATAAGCAATCCCTGGAGCATCCGAGGTGGCGAGTATTTTTGCTGTTTTCCTTGTCAATAATTTCTTAACGCCTTTCGCGGTATATTTGTACGCAAATCCAGGAGTGAAATTGTAATCGAGCCAATTTTTTAAGATTGCCGGAGCGTCTCCCCACCAAACAGGAAAAGACAATACGAGCTCATCCGCATCGAGGATTTTTTTCTGCATCTCTTTGAGTTTTTCTTGTGGCCATTCTTTTTTTGTTTCAAATTTCAAAAAAGGTTGTCGATTTTTATCATCATATACATCAAGAATAGTAGCCATTCCACCGCCTTCTTTTATAGCCGTGGCATAGCGCTCTGCCATCAAATGAACAAATCCCATTTTGCTCGGATGTGCGGTAACAATAAGGACTTTTTTCATAATATAAAAACCTCTGTCTGCACGATGCCCTTCTCGGAATATTTCGTCAATTTTTTATCCTTTCCATCGATTATCCCAAGAACCCATCTACTAATTCTGCGGAGGCTCCAATATATGTTTCCGGAGTGAGAGATAGAAGTGCTTTTTTGTCCGCTTCTGGAATTTTTGATGCATTTACAAATTCACGAACTTGATTGAGAGACAGTGCTTGTCCCCGTGAGAACTTCTTTAACTGATCATATGCATCGGCATGTCCGTGAGCGCGAAGAACCGTTTGTACAGCCTCAGTGAGTACTTCTGGAGCATTTTTTAAATCTTTTTTTAATACGTCTTTCTTTAGTTCTAGTTTTCCTAATCCTTTCTGCAAACT
>CAZGJL010000003.1:0-33771 GCA_964526665.1 uncultured Candidatus Peribacteria bacterium
CAGAAAAACACGTAAGGACTGTTTATATTCTTTTATTAGAGGCGCTTGTAGTGTCTGACCATTCATTAGATTTCGAATTAAATCTACATAATATCTTTTTATTTCTTCATTTTCTTTAATGTGAACATTGAATCCAACGTTCATTCCTTGTTCAGCCATAAAAACAATCTTTTCTACGTCAGGGTGATCTTTTAGAAGTTCATCTATGACATCAAAAACCTCATTTCCAATAATAATATCATCTGAAAGATCATATTGTGATTCTGCTCCAATATGGAATAAATCACCCTCTTGAAGCAGATGAAATACGGCTTTTTGTTGTGAATTTGTAATCTCATCGGGGAAACAATTATCAATCTCATAATTCAATTTAGATCCAGGACGGGAAATAAGTAAAGATGTATCTGCCTCTGAAGTGGGTGCCTCTAATTTTTCGGGATCATTAGTCATAGAAAATATCATTTTCTCAAACTCAATTGTTTCGGTGTCTTCAGGAAAGCATATTTCTACATTATCTAGCGTTTCAATACTTTTTTGTTGAAATTCTTTCATTAAATTCAAAATATCGGGGTGAATTTCTTTTAAAACTTTTTCTTGTAGAGGTGTAATACCATTAATGGCATTTTTAATATCTTTACTTGTTAAAGTTTCAGTATTTTCGTTTTTTTGAGGGTCTAATGTGTCAACCATCTTGAATATCTTATAAATTACGCATATATTAATACTTTTCCCCATGATGTCAATCGACCAGGGTGACCATCGGGTTTCATGCCCGACAGTCACTGAATTAAAGTGGAAAATTATGTTTTGACACACCCAAAATTAGGGGGTAGAATTTTTATGCCCGAACGTCGTTCAAAAATACATTTTCAACTTCATGAGAACGCCCGGAGCTCGCTTATAACGCGGAAAACAAGGATTTAAAGAACCACGTTCGGACTCATGACCCGAAGGTCGGTGGTTCAAATCCATCCCCCGCAACCAAAGAAATTAAATAGTCCCGCTTGCGGGGCTTTTTTATTTCTTTCATTCGCCGTAGGCGAATAGAACCACGCTGGTTCAATCTCGCGAAGCGAGGTACGTAGTTAAAAGATTTGGAAAAGAAGTCTTCCATCCCCCGCAACCAATTAAAATCAAAAAGTCCCGTTTGGGGCTTTTTTATTCCGTCAGTTCCATTGGAAACCATAGATCTTCTTCGTTTTCAGGTTCCAATATAATGGCATGATTATTTCCAGAAAAATTCATTGAAGCTATAACGCCATCAATTACTTCTACTTCCACGTGTCTGACATCTACGACTTCCGCGTTTTCTCCCTGTACTCGAAACTCAAATAGAAACTTCCAACACCCTGGGCACTTATATGGGGTCACAGAAATAAGTTCGAGATGTGTCCCGCCCGCTTTGTACTGAGGGGCTTGTTTAATTTCACTTTCTACTATGTGTTGGGTTACATCGACGGACATCCATCGAGGACCTTCCCTCGTATGAGTGGGTGCAGGTTCAGGGCTAAAAGGGGGGGTGATATTTGGTTCGTAAAATTCAATGGATTTAATTATTCCCGAACGTACTCCGACAAGAACACTATGTGGATCATTTGACGTTGGCACATCAAACTCAAATAAGAAATTCCAGCAGGATATACATCGATAATATTCATCAGTAGATACGAGCTTGAGATTCGTTCCTTTGGACTTCTGATATTCGGGTCTTTGTTCAATTTTAATAGCAACCATCATAAGAATTTCATCGAGGCTCATATGCATGAAGTCTTCCATGTTTCCTATCACGGGTTCGACTTGGCTCTCAATGATAGTGATCGATTGCATTTCTGGAGCAGGGAGCTCGGTTACCATAGGAGGAGCGAGGGTTGTACCAAAAATACTTGAGATAAATGCAGCGAGAGCGAGAAAAAATGATTCCATTTTTTATAAATTATCCATGTAAGTATACGGTATTTTTTTCAAAAAGTAATAAAGGAGAGATTTTCAAAACAACGTTCCCTGCGTCAATACCGTCCGCAAAGGATCATAGCTTTTTCGATGTTCGGGACAGTAGATTTCCTTTGCCAATAGCTTCATATGTGACGCCGCACCATATCCCCTGTGATGTTCAAATCCAAACTGTGGATATTTTTTGCCCAACTCAATCATATAATCATCCCGTGTTACTTTTGCTACAATAGATGCAGCAGAAATAACCGGAATACGGTCATCGCCTTTGATATATTCTTCGCGAGGAATATCGAATTGGAAGTGGTCATTTCCATCAATGAGGAGCGTTTTTGGTCGTGATTTCAATTTCCCAGTAGCTCGCCACATTGCTTCACGTGTTGCCTTTCTTACTCCCAATCTATCCACTTCTTCGGCAGAACTAAATCCGATTGCCCAATCGCATTTTTCTTGTATCAAAATGAATGCTTCGCGACGTTGTATGTCGGTAAGTTTTTTACTGTCTTCTAATTTTTCCACAGGGAAATCTTCAGGTAAGATGACAGCGCCAGCGACGATAGGGCCGGCAAGTGCACCACGTCCTGCTTCATCAAGTCCAGCAATGTTTGACATAAAATTTTAGTTTTAAAACTACAATTTACAAACTTCAAACTACAAAAAAGAATACTATACACGGCCTCGCAATTTCATAGCGGTTACAATTCGTTCTACCCCAAGGACAAACGCTGCTTCACGATATGAAACGTCGTATTGTTCTTTAATTTTCATGAAATCATCAAAGGCGTTATCCATAACTTTTTTCAATTTTGTAATCACGTACTCTTCCTCCCAGACATCTCCAGATCGGTTTTGTACCCATTCAAAGTAAGAAACAGTTACTCCTCCAGCATTCGCAAGAATATCTGGTATAACAACGATTCCTTTCTGCTCCATAATAGCATCTGCTTCTGGTGTTACCGGTCCATTTGCAAGTTCCAGAAGAATTTTTGCTTTGATATTATCGGCATTTTCTTCATGGATTACACCATCAAGCGCAGCGAGAACAAGTACATCTACGTCGAGTTCTAATAATTCTTCATTTGAAACAGTTTTTACACTTTCAATCTTCATTTTTTCAATATCACATGAATCTCCTTCGCAGAAATTTCCACGGAGAGAGCCAGTATCTTTTTTCCACGTATTTAATTTTTTTACATCAAAAGCACAGGCTTGTCCGTCACATACGACGGCTCCTCGAGAATCTGAAGCCGCTATAATTTTAAACCCGGCTTTGTGAGCGAGTTCTGCAAAATATGCTCCTGCATTTCCAAATCCCTGTACAGCAATAGTTGTATCCTCAGCTTTTTTTCCAGTTTTTTCTAAATATTTCTGCAGAACAAAGAGTCCTCCTTGACTGGTTGCATAGGATCGTCCAAGTGATCCACCGAGTTCAAGAGGTTTTCCTGTAATAACTCCTGGTGAGAGATATCCGAGAACTTTTTCGTGCTCATCAAGCATCCACGCCATGATTTGTGGAGTAGTATAGACATCTGGTGCGGGGACATCCCGGTTTACTCCAAAAATCCCTTTCTCCGTTCCCCATCGAAAATATGCACGACTCATTCGCTCAAGTTCGGTATCAGAAAGTTCTTTTGGGTTTACTTGAATTCCACCTTTCCCTCCTCCCATAGGAATATTCACTACAGCACATTTGAGCGACATGAGGCTCGCGAGAGCTTTTACTTCATCCAAATCAGCTTCGTGATGAAAACGAATTCCTCCTTTGTATGGTCCACGAGCAGAATTGTGCTCTACTCGATATCCAGGAACTTTTCGCGTCTCCCCAGAATCAAGCTTGAATTCCACTTCGGTTTCGTGGATATATTCAGGTGTTTCGAGTGCCTTGAGTGCGGTATCAGAAAGACCAATAGTCTTGGAAGCCGATCGCAGGTTAATAAGAAAGTTTTCAAACGGTTTTTTTGCAGCCATTGTGTAGAGGGGGAAGAAATATTCCTGAAGATTTTAGAACGCTTAAAAGCACTCGTCAAAAGTTTAATCTTTTTGTTCAGTGTAAAAAATGGGGGAGTTTCTGCGTGTTTTTTAAGAGGGTTTTTTCCCTGTAAAAATTTGACAACGAGGGGGCATCCGACTAAATTGCGCCCGAATAGAACTTTGAACTTTTCAAATGATTGCAAAACGACGATGGCGAAAACGAATGCGAACTCACGGGTTCCGCGCACGAATGCAGACTCCTACGGGGCGTCGAGTGCTTGCTGCTCGTCGAAAAAAGGGACGAAAGTTATTGAGTGTTGCAGGAAAAGCTTCTTCTTGGAACTAAAAAAATCTCATGTTGGCACGCAAATTTAGATTCACAACTCGGCTTTTTGACCGAGTTTTTCGTCGTTCAAGACGAATTAAAATTGATGGATGGACATTCCTTGTCTCTCCGGCGCGTGGAGTACCACGATTTTCTGTGGTAGCAGGAAAAAAGATTTCAAAATCAGCCGTAGAGCGAAATAAAATTAGACGCCAAATTTATCCAATTTTTGCAGAAAAATTACAAAATAAAGTAGACAGTAATGTTATTTTTCTGTACAACGGAGCCGCTAAATTTGATCGACATGAATCACTTCTAGCAGCATGTGAAAAGCTTATTACTCAACTTTCAAATACATGATAGATAAAAAATCGCTCCCAATGGATAAAATACAAAAGTTCTTTAAGAGCTTTTTGATCTGGTTCGCCGTGTTCTACGGAATTATGTGGGGATACAATAAGTTTTTTGCACCAACACCAGAGATAACAGAGGGAGAAGAAGTA
This sequence comes from uncultured Candidatus Peribacteria bacterium, assembly GCA_964526665.1. Lineage (GTDB taxonomy): Bacteria > Patescibacteriota > Gracilibacteria > UBA4473 > UBA4473 > M50B91. Next base: position 4,750 of record CAZGJL010000003.1, read on the forward strand.
AAAAATGGGACAGTAACTATTGAAACAATTAGAGGAGGAGATGAGTTAGCTATTGGAAATTTAGCGCAATGGGATATTAAGAATGAGTCAGAGGAGACAGTAATATTTGATACTCCGTGTGGGGCAGAAACATCATCATTAAAGCTGATACAACTTGAATTAGGAGGAACAAAAGAAATATCAAAATTTAATGATTGTGGAGAATTTGTTCTCGAAGGATTTACTCTTGAATCAGGAAAATCACGTGCTTTTGATCTTCGAGACTGGAACCAGGATATGTTTTCAGAAATAGGAGTATTTGCTATTGAAATGACCTTTTCCCGAGAAGGAGGCGATTCGCTTGTTATACAATCAGAAACAGTTGAATTTCAATCAGTGAATACTCTTCGAAAGTTATTTCGAGCATTGATTAGTCAACCATTGTTTAACTTACTGGTGCTCTTGTCACAGCACATGGCTTTTGGATGGGCTATTGTAGTATTGACGATATTAGTGCGATTAGCGTTGTTTTTTCCAAATCAGAACGCCATGAAATCACAACGGAGAATGCAACAATTGCAGCCGAAACTTGATGATTTACGTAAAAAATATGGAAAGGATCAGCAGCAGATAGCGAAAAAAACTATGGAATTATACAAAACACACAAGGTTTCTCCCATGAGTTCTTGTTGGCCAATGTTGATTCAGCTTCCTATTATGTTGGGAGTGTATTGGATTGTTCGTGATGGATTATCACCACACTTAAGCCATTTGTTGTACTCATTCAATCTTGATGTAGATCTTACTAACTTTAATGAAATGTTTTTGGGGCTGAATCTTACAGCACGAAACATAATAGTGCTTCCTGTGATTGTAGCAGTAGCACAGTGGGGAGCAGTGAAATTATCAATGGTACGAGCCAAAAAACGATCGAAAGACACCGGGTCCAAAACTCCGGGTCAAATGGAACAAATGAACAAAATGATGCTCTGGGTTATGCCAGCCATGATGGGGTTCTTTACGGCAACCTTCCCTGCAGCAGTAGGGATTTACTGGTTGGCAAGTACGATCTTTTCTATCGGACAACAATGGTTTGTGAATCATTTGCTTGATAAACCACAAGTCACAAAAAAAATTGCATAAAAGGGACTTTAGAAGGAATTTTTTAAAACTTCAAACTTCAGTCTTCAATCTTCAAATATGGAACTTCAAAATTTGTAGTTTGCAGTTTGTAGACTGAAGTTTGATATGTCCTAGTTGCTTGTTTTTTCACGTTAAATGTGGTTTAATTACCAGATTGCGTTTTTTCTTTCGCAACAAATACATTTAATGGAACTTTCCCTTCTTTGGACCGTGATAAAATTTGGAGCGATGAGCGCGCTTCCTATCGCGTGCTGGATTCTGTTTTTTCAAAAACAAAATCCGGAAAAGAATCGATTTGTGTTTTGGACATTCCTTGCAGGGATGTTTGCAGTGTTGCCTATCAAAGCGTATGAGAAGATATGGGATGTTTCGGTGCTTTATTTTGAGCACATAAATATGTTTGAATATATTTCGAATATTATTAACTGGCCATCTTTTCCTCGAATATTCTCTTTTATTATTGTAAGTGCGCTTGTTGCGGTTTCTATGTTCCTTGTTATTGCTCTTATAATGTTCCTTGTGGAGGTTTTTTGCACGAAAGGGAACACGACACGGAGATTTAAAAAGAAATTCCTTAATATCGCAGAATCGCCTTTTATATTTATTACGGTTGGAGCGGTTTTTGGTATTTCAGCGTATTTTTTATCAGAATTCTTTCCTTCAAAAGTTTGGTTTTTTGTAGTGGTAGGAATGCTGGAGGAATTTGTAAAATACTTAATGTTGCGATTTGCTGATGAAGATAGAATTACTTCCGTATCAGATGCCATATCATTTGCCATTATTATTGCATTAGGATTTGCCTTTATAGAAAACATTATTTATTTGGCTCGGTTTTGGGAGAGTGCCAATGGTGATATGGCAAGCTTTTCGGCATTTTATCTCCTTCGTTCAAGCGTATCGGTGATTGCGCATGTATGTTTTTCTGCAATATTGGGATATTTTTATGGAATTGCTCGTTTTTCTACAGAGATTTATAAAGAAGAATCACGAAAAAATCAGCATCCTGTATTACGATGGATGCACAAAATTTTTCATGTAAAAGGATCGGTTCTCTTCCATGAGGAGAAACTATTGGAAGGAATGTTACTGGCAATTATTGCACATGCAATCTTTAATTCATTCCTTGAATTAGGACAGATTATATTTATCTTTCCATTTCTTTTTATACTCTTTGCATTGATCTTGAAATTGCTTCATCGAAAATCAACCCACATCCGTCGCGGGTTGTGGTTGCAAGATGTAGCTCCTCGTAAATAAATTATTTACTGTATTTTTGACGACGATTTGTATCGAGCGCTGCAGTGTATTCATATACAGCACGTCCAACACGTTTGAAGAATGGATATTTTTGTAAGCTCAAAGAGATTGTTCCAAGACGAACGTCTCTTTTTTCAAGAACTTTCTGAATAATTTCCTGACGTTTCATTGGTCCATTGTTTTCAATAAGAACAGAGCGAATCAAATCACAGACTGTCCCAGCAGCAAGTCCCCATTCGTTTAATCCGTAGAGCCCACGTCCTACCAGCACAAATTCATTGTGACGAATAAGTTCATTGTGGCTTGCTTGAGGAGTAACACGTTTTCGATCAGGGAAATCTGTAGTAATAGCCTTCATTATGTCACTGAAGTGCATTGGCTTTTCGTTGTTTTTCAATACTATTTGAATACAATCTTTGATTGATCGTGGATTAATAAATCTCCATGAAGTCAATCCCCATTGGTTTTCTGATACTTCCATAAAGTTCCAATCAATATACATTGCAGAGCGAAGTAATTCTTCAGGATGGTTATCTCCTAGGGCAGAACTAATTGCTTCAAAAGATTGAACGGTTTTTTGTTGTGACAAGAATTTCTTAATATCTTGCATAGCGAGCTTTACCGCAGGAGCAGTAATTCCATTTATGTGCCAGAAAGTTCGATGAAACTGGTTTTTCTCTTGTTTTTGTACACTACGAGAAACTTTTAATGTGAATTTCAAAGAATTAATATCAACAGTACTTGGCTCATCAATGTGCGTTAACATGTCAGAAATCAAAAGATCTTCAAACATTGCCCCACCATGTGCCTCAAGGGTTTGTTGTGCGAGCTCATGTAATACTCGAATACTTTTGTCTTGAGAAATACGAATAAGCTTTTGAATAGCAACAGATTCAATCTGTCGAATACGTTCTCGTGTAACCGAATAACGTTTTCCAATACGATCAAGAGTTTCTTTTTGAGTGTATCCGATGGCAAATCTTCGTTCAATTACATCCTTTTCTTTTTTAGAAAGTAATCCAAGAAGACGCTTCATGAGTATGTCGAAGTCGACTTGTACTTTTGTGGCAGCGGATGATGAAACATTCATATGTATAAAAACTCAAAAAACTCTACGTGTAGAATACGAGCCATAAGCAAGATTGTCAAACATTTTTTCTATTTTTTATTGTATATTCGGGACTTGTGAAATAAAAGGTTGAAAAAAGGGTTTAGACACGATAGAATTTGAAAGGAACTTATATTAAAACAAATGTTATTACTTGGCTCACAATCATTTTCTCGTTATGGGTTAGAAAGGTTTTTTGCCTTTGCTAAAACCTTAGGATTTCAAGCGGTAGAAATTCAAATTTCTTCGAATTTTGATACTCAGAACCCCAAATATCTTCATGAATTGGAAGAACGATTTGGTATAAAAATTGAAATAATTTCATTACCAGCATCTGGGGCAGAAAACTTTGTTACTGCGTTTGAGCGCGTAATCAGTGAGTTTCCTGGCGTAATGGTAAATGTATATTCGCCAGAAGTTTTTTCTACTCAATATAAAAATTGGATAGGAAAATCATTACCTCAACTGTGTCAGAGATATCGATTAAGAATGAATCGAGTGACAGCTCCATTCAAAACAGTTTTAGGAATTATGCCAACACGAACAGAAGGATCAATGCATGCATTGCGTGAAGCAGGAGATGTAAGTGTGGATTTAATTGCCCTGTGGAAAAGTAACGAAGATATTATGAGAGCACCGGGATTTTTACGAGAAAAAATGAAACATATTTATCTTTCAAATGCTCAAGGAGGGCAGGGATATGTGGCATTGCCACATGGAGTACTGCCTGTTGAGAGTTTTCTTACAAAACTAGCGAGGGAAAGTTATCGTGGAGATTTTACTTTGAAAATTGCATCACAACATATGCACGAAGGACACGACGACAGAATGTTAGAGGTTATAAAAGAATCAAAAGAATTTTTTGAAAAATATTTCCGAGCAGAATAGGGCAAACTTCAAATGTATTTGAGTATTTTTGTTATCTGATTACAGTATTTTTGTGAAATTCATTCTCAATACGGCTATCGATCCACATTTTTGTGCTTTATTTGATACAGCTGGTATTCGCATTGCGTATCATGAATGGGAAAATAGACGCCATGATGGAAAAGAGTTGTGGGAGTTTTTGAAGAACTATGATGTATCAAACATTACTTTTCTCGGAGGAGTTTCTGGTCCAGGGGGATTTTCTTCCTTGCGTGCAGGAGCTGGCGTATTGAATTCTTTAGCATTTGCTACAGGGATTTCAGTTCACTCATTGCGCGCTGATTTTTGGCAAGAAGCTTTATTAGAAAAAAAAGGGGAAGTAGTTTTAAACTCCTTTGGTGATGGTGTGTGGATACAAAAAAATTCTGTTTTACATCGTTATTCTGTGGAAGAAGCAGGGGATTTGTTTCTAAAAAAACCAGCGTGCGTGAGCTGGTTGCCCAAAGAAAAACAGGAAGTGTTTTCTCACCCGATATTTATTGATATGAAACAGGCTCCAGAAGTTTTATTACACCTTCTAGAAAAAGTAGAACCACATAATCAATGTGTTACAGAGTACGAAGTTCCACCGGTGTAATCTCGAAATTTTCTTCATACTATCAGTAACTCACTTCCGCGAGTGACTTTTCGTATTCCGGAATTTCTCCTCTTCAAATCAAAACACCTTTTCACTATTCTTTTGGGAATTTTGATTTGGAAAACAAGAGCAGGTTTCATTTTTTACTCTAAAAAAGAAGTGTCACTTTATTCTAAAACAACCAATAGAAAGTTTGAAAAACTACATGTTTTGGAGGGCCTTGATGCGATCATCAATTACAGGGTGTGTGCTCCACAACGTTGTTTTTTTGCGCTTATTCGGGTGTTCAATACACATGGCGCGAATATTATTTTTATCAAGAGAATCAACGAGACTGTGTCCACTGATTTTTTGTAATGCAGAGATCATGGCAGAGGAGTCTTTTGTCAGCTCTACAGATCCGGCGTCAGCGAGAAATTCGCGTTTACGAGATACGGCAAACTGTACCAGCGGAAGAATGATAAGAGAGATGAGCCAAATAGCTAACCCGATAAGAGCGATAGCCCCACCTTTCCCTTTGCTACTACTGCTTCTACCTCCTAAAGATAAGCGAAAGGTATAGTATCCCAGCAGACTAATGACTCCCAGGAAAACGGCAATAAGTGTCATAAGTCGAACGTCACGATTTATGATGTGTGTTAATTCGTGAGCGAGAACCGCTCGTAATTCTGCTTTTGTTAGTGTTTCTACTAATCCACGGGTGACCACGATATGAGATTTGTTTTTATTCCAACCAGTCGCAAAAGCATTTAATCCGCGTGATTCAATAATGGCAACGTGGGGCATCGTAAGACCTCGCGAGATGCAGAGGTTTTCTACAAGGTTATATAATTCGGGCGCGTCTTTTCGTTCGATAGGTTTTGCGCCGGTCATGGAAAAAACAATGGATTTGTTCCACCAGAGACTTATGAAGAACCATACAACGAATACAGGAAGACCAATGCCAATGATATCGATGAACATTGGTTCAATAACTTCTGGAGTTTCTGCAAAATAAAAAAGGAGAACGAGGAGAATTGCTCCCAATATGAGACACGGAAAAAGTATCGTTAAAAGAATTGTTTTGAGCTGGTTTTGCCAGATCCAAGTGGTTAATCCAATTGCTTTCATGCTTAAAATTTAACCTCGGGAGTCTTTTTTAATTCTTCTCGTGATTCGTCTGCTTGAAAGAGGATTAGTGTCGTGAAACCAAAAGGTCCAGCAATTAAGTTCGCTGGAAACATTTGAATATAGGTATTGAATTCAGTGGTAGCATTATTGAAGAATCGACGTGCTGCGGAGAGCTTATTTTCGATGTCGCTCATTTCTGACTGCAAGTGAAGAAAATTTTGATTAGCCTTCAAGTCAGGATAGTTTTCAGAAACAGCGAAAATTGATTTCAGTGCTCCTGAAAGCATGTTGTCAGCATCAATTTTGTCATCAGTCGTTCCAGCATTAAGAAAGCTTGTTCGAGCTTTGGTTACGTTTTCTAGAGTAGTTGATTCGTGTTTCATATATCCTTTTACCGTTTCAATAAGTTGAGGGATAAGATCAAAACGTTGTTTTAGCTGTACATCAATATCAGAAAAAGACTGATTCCGTTTGTTCCGCAACGTCACCATGCCGTTGTACTTGGACATAATATAAAAGGCTGGGAAAATAACGAAGAGAACGACTAAGGCGATGAGGATATAGGTTGTAGACATTTGAGTTGAGTTAGGAATAAATAAATACTCATTTAATTTCCTCATTAGTTTAGAATGCGGGGACTTCTTTGGTCAAGTCTTAAAATTTCACAGATTTTTGTGAAGTAAGTTTTTCATCATTACCTTTTGTTTTTGTCCAAAGCTCAAGTTTGGCATCTCCTGTTCCAGACTTCAAAACCTGCAATTGAGAAAATTTTAAAGGAGTATTTATTCGTTCAGTTTGCACATTTTCTCCATTTAACAATACACGTAACTCAAGCCATTCGATATTTTCAGGTGATGGAACAGTGATGTCAACAGACACTGCTTGGCGATAATTTTTTACATTCGTTATTTCTGGATCGCGTGGGGATAACATCCTTTCACGTTCAAAATAAAGAGGAATAGATCGCTCATTCATATTGTTATTTGCATCCCAAGCTTTTACTGTCAGAGAGTGTTTTCCTATTTTGTCTCCAGTCCATAACGTGTGACGATAGGGAGGAGATTGTAATGTTGCGAGACTTATCCCGTCGAGGAAAAATTCAACAACCCGTACATTTGATTGAAAATCTTGTACGCTTACAAGAGCATCTACTCGAGAGTTAATAGGAATTCGTTGTTGTGGCACAGGACCAAGAAAAACAATTTCTGGACCAGTGGTATCAGCTTCTATCGTTACCGTGATTTTTGCAATTCCTACTTTTCCTACAGCATCTGTTGCAATGGCTTCAAGTTCATGCGTACTTCCGTGTTTTATTGATGCGGGGATAGTGATGCTTTTTTTCCATGGAGAAATAGAATCAGTAGTAATAAGTTGTCCATCAAAAAAGAGTTCAATTTTTTCTATATCATTTCGTCCGCTTGCAGCAAAGGTAACATCAAGTCTTCCAGGGGCAATAGTCCCATCATTTCGAGGAGAGAGGAATGCTACTTTTGGCGCCCCTACTCCAGATTGAGTATTAAGATTATTGTATCCTGAACGGTTTGAATCATTGCGTGGACCACGCAAGAGGAAATCCACAATCTTATCAGAACTAGACCTGATAGCGCCATTACTTGAAACAAATTTCGGGTGTGATCGAAGCCATTCTTGCACTGGTTCTTCCCAGTTTGGCATGTCTGGTTTTTGGGAATGAAGATCAAGTATAAATTTACTTCCACGGTTTCCTGCTCGGGAGGTATATTCTTTTGTTTTATCCAAGTCGATAGGGACAGAGTAACTGGCAAAAATTTCTTCTTTGATTAATTCAGTGGGGGTAGCATCAGAAGCAATGTTTCCGGAAAGAGTATTTATTTTTACTGTTTTGAGTTCTATTTCGGGATAGAGTTTTTCCATATCTGCTCCACGTTCTTCTAGAATTTCATGGGCCTCAATCATGAAATTTCTCCATACAGGAGCAGCTACGGTAAGTCCTGTTGCACCAGGTTTCATAGGTTCTCCTCGATTGTTTCCCACCCAGACACCTGTTACGAGATGGGGAGTAAATCCGATAGTCCAACTGTCACCAGGAGCAACAATTTTTTTGGGATTTTTCTCATCATCTTCTGGTTTTGTTTTATCGAAATCAGGATTCTTAATATGACGATTTGAAGTCCCCGTTTTGGCCCCATTATCAAGATCGGGGAGTTGTAAGTAGAGATTCCAATCAAAAGCCTCTTCACCTTCTCCCGTTGTTGGACGAGTTGATTCATCAGTCAAAATGTTTCGGACGAGAGCGGCTGCTTGAGGATCAATTCCATCATGCTTTTTCTTTTCTTTTTTGAATGTATCAAGAACTTTTCCTTCAGAGTTTTGGATTTCTAAAATCAACGTTGGTTCGTACCAAGGACCACCGTTTACAAATGTTTGATAAGAATTTATATGAGAAAGTGGCTCCACTTCTGCGACACCAATCCCAATCGCTACACCGTGCATTTTAGCCTCTCCTTCTATTTCAAGGCCTAATTTTTTCGCATTTTCAAATATTTTTTTTGGAGTGGCGAGATACGCCATTTTTACCGCGGGAATATTTAAACTTTGATTTATTGCATTTCGCGCAGATACAGGTCCAATAAATTCCCCATCAAAATTCTGTGGTTTATAATTTCCTCCAAAATCAGTTTCAACATCAAAGAGAACCGTTCCTGGAGAGTATCCAGATTCAAATCCAGTTGCGTATACGAGGGGTTTAAAACTTGATCCAGGTTGTCTACTTGAACCAAGAACGTCCACTTGTCCGTCACGTTCAATATCGAAATAGTTTTTTCCTCCGACATAGGCGAGAATTTCTCCTGATTGGGGATCGATAGAGGCAAGTGCTACATTTTCTGCATTATATGTTCGTACATAGTGTGGAGTTTTTATTTCAATTGCATTTTCAGCGGCTTCTTGAAGTTCGGGATCAAGTGTAGTAAAAACTTGCAATCCTCCATCTCGAAGGAATTCTTTTCCGAATTTATCTTCTAATAATTGTCGTACTCGAAATACAAAATGAGGGGCGCGAATATCTGTTCTGTCTGCAGTAAATTCAATTGTTTTAGCTTCAGTAAAAGCGATTTGAAACTCCTCAAACGTGATCATTCCTTCATCGAGCATTCGTTGCAATACAAGATCTTTTCGTCCTTTCTTGTATTCATTTTGTCCAGTATCTTCATCATATTTATAGAATCCGAGTAACATGGTTTTATTTGCTCCATAAGGGGAAAAATACGTAGGTCGTGCAGGTAAACTCGCAAGAATAGCGGCTTCAGCAATAGTTAGATTACGAGAAGATTTTCCAAAAAACTTACGACTTGCCGCTTCAATTCCATGGGCATTGTGTCCATAAGGAATTTTATTGAGATACATTTCTAGAATATCACGCTTAGAAAACACAAACTCCATTTTCATTGAGAGGAGTATTTCTTTGAACTTACGAGTAAATGACCGTTCATTAGTGAGAAACGTATTTTTTACTAATTGCTGGGTGATAGTCGATCCTCCACGCTTGGCTCCAATACCAAATATTTCATGTAATGCAGCCTTCATAATTCCACCGATATCAAATCCCGGATGATAGTAAAAATTATCATCTTCGATAGCGATAGTCGCTAGAGATACCCAAGGACTGATTTCCTCAAGAGGAATAAATTCTCTATTTTCATCTCCATGAATAGTGTAGAGGACATGTTCAGTGAGATCGACATTTGGATTAAGTGCGTCACGATCATAGATTACGGTTGATTCCGAAAAAATTAATTCATCATTATTTCTTACATTTGGGAGAAATATAAGAGAATATAATACGATAAGAACAATAATTCCTCCACAAAGGAGAAGTCCTTTTTTCCACCAAGAGATATTGGGGAGCCATGATTGATACTGGCGTCGTGCGGGTTTTCTCGCAAACGAACGAAGGTTGCGTTTCATCCTGGCGACTCTACTCAAAACGAGATGGGATGCAACTTTATTGGAAGTCAGGATTTTATAAAATATTTTTTAGGGCAAGTCCGGACTTGTTGTGATATACTCCTGCTGATGAAAATAGCTCCCTCAATTCTCGACGCAGATTTTTCTCAGCTTAGTACTGATCTTGATTCGGTTTCTATTGCCGATCGCATTCATTTGGATATAATGGATGGTCAGTATGTTCCGAATATCACTATTGGAGCGGGAGTTTTGAAAAAAGTGAAATTTCCAAAAGAAATAGAGGTTCACTTGATGACATTAAATCCAGAAAATTTTATTGATGATTTTATTGCACTGGGAGCAAAGACAATTACGTTTCATATCGAAGCGACGGGAATTAATCGAGCAGTAGCGCTTTTGAAAACGATGAAAGGAAAAGGAGTACAAGCAGGAATCACTCTTGATGGATACACGGATCCAGATTGGCTTACAGATGAAATGTTAGCATTAGCAGATCAAATATTGGTTATGTCAGTAAAATCGGGGTTCGGGGGACAGTCATTCATGCCTGCGTCTCTTTTGAAAGTAGAAGATTTACGAGCACGTGGATTCAAAGGAGAAATCGAGATTGATGGAGGAGTGACATTAGAAAATATTAAAGAGGTAGCGGACGCAGGAGTAGATATTGCTGTTGTGGGTTCTTTTCTTATGAAAAAACCATCAGCAGAACGAGCGGCTGTTATTGCTGAAATGCAGAAGGTTTAGTCGTTTCTATTTGTCTCGTGAGACTTTTGTGGAACCTCCTCCAATCAGAGATTTGTCTGATTCTCTTTGAATTTTGATCCATATACGAGTGTCATCTGCGGTGATTATTATGTCGTGTTTTTCAGGATCAAAAGGTTCATGTGGTGCCACTTCTTTCAAATAGGCAATGGTTTGTTCAACAGCGCGATCTACTTCAGCGCTTGAAACGTTTGAAATGGAAATATATTTTTCTCCCCTCCGTAGCATATTTCCTCGAAGGCAAGAATTTATTTCTGATCGAATTGAACTTTTATATTCATCCAAAGGAAGGGCTTCGGCGGGTTTTATTGGTGTATGAGAGTTTTCTTGTGCCTCAGTTTTCTGAGGGGTTGTTTTAGGCGTATTAGAGGTACGAGGAATTGTTTTTGGGCCCCACCAGTCATTATCATTTTCTCGCCGTATTCGTACATAAATACGGTTTTCGTTTGCTGTTATCTGTAGAGAGTCACCCTGTAAAAAAGAAAAGTCGCTAGGGGAAAGGTCTTGAAGAAGATCTTCAGCAGCGAGAATTAGATTTTCTTTTTCTGTAGGAGAGAGCTTCTTAATGAATTTGTCCTCCTTTTCTTTATTATTGGTTAGAGTATTTTCTAGTTCCTGTTGTAATATCAATTTTCTTGTATTCTTAGGCTGTGTTTTTCGCTCTTTCTTTTGGTTCTGTTGGGCATCTATTTTAGCGTATTCGACAGCTGATTTAGGGTTTTTAAAAGTATGAACAGCCTCTTTTGTATATTTTTTAAGATTTGTTGCGTAATCGGGATTGTAGCTTTTCCATCTACCTCCATTATAAAAAGTAATCCAGTCCTCAGTCTTCTGATATTTTTGATAAATGAATTCAGCAGTTTTTTCAGCGGAAGGTGCAATTGTTCCTTTATACCGTTCAAGATGCTTTTCAATGGCAAATGCCAAAAACATTTTACAAGAGTTTTTAGGATGGTTCATTTGTCCAGGGGTCATTCCTAGTTTACGTCGAGCCTCAGCCCCAGGTCCCTCAAGCATGATGTGAAAAATTGTATGAGAGAAATCATTTCTTCCCGCCTCCCATCTATGAAAAACAAATTGTCCCAGAGGAGCTCCCCCAGATTCTTGTTTTGCTGTAGCCACCATGAGATACATGAGTTCTTTTTTCCCAATTTTGTCCACAAGAAGTTTTACTTCTTCAGAATAGACTTTGTCTCGTTCATTTGTGCCAGTGATCATTTCATCAATAGCCTGTGATGCGTAGTTTAAAAATTGTTCGGGTGTTAGTTTGCGTTGTGTGCTTTCAAGAGGTAATGGAATCCAACGATTAGGAGGAAGTTTGTCAGCAGGAATATTTATAGATTGATACTTACTTGTTCCTGGTTCGAGATAAGGAAATCGTCTTCCACCAGGAGCAGTTTTTTGGACTTCTGCACACAGTCCATCTCGAGAGTCACCTGGTTTTGTAAACATAAAGGTGAGGCCAATATCAAGCAAGTACTTTCGCTCATTGATAGTACGAATAGCTGATGCAGGAATTTCTCCGGCGGTATAATACTTATCGGTGCGCTCCCATGAATCCCAATAGGTTTCAGCTTGATTTGGAAAAGGATTTTCGTTGTCTTGAGTTTCACGGATTTCTTGTGCAAGATCATCAAATAGTTCCCCTGTTTCAGTAAAAATTTCAGAGGAATTTGGCGTAGTGCTTCCCAAATGTTCTAATGTCATCGTGTCATTATACCGGAAAAACATTGATTTTTCAACTAAGAAAAGTACTCTATGATTGATGTTTACAGGAATTGTAGAGGATGTCGGCACGATTAAATCCATTGAAGGAAATAAGTTTACTATTACTCATCGGTTTGGGGAGAAGTTTTCAGTGGGAGAATCTATCGCTTTATCCGGGATGTGTTCTACGGTTTTGACTGCTAATGAAGAGGAATTCACAGTAGAAATCATGCTGGAGTCGCGACGAAGGACAACATTTGGAACAGCTTTGGTTGGAGAAAAAGTAAACCTAGAACGATCCGCTCAAATCGGAGAAAGGAATTCAGGACATTTTGTTACCGGACATATAGATGAGGTCGGAAAGATTTCTTCCATTACACGAGATGGTGATGCATGGAAATTTCGAATTTCTTTTTCAAAACAAAATGCAGAACTCGTCGTAGGAAAAGGCTCGATCGGAATTGACGGATGTTCTATGACAGTAGCAGCGTGTGGAGATGATTGGCTGGAAGTGTGTGTTATTTCTCATACTTTTCGTGAGACATTATTTGGTGTGAAAAAAGAGAGGGATGGTGTGAATTTGGAATTTGATATTCTTGGGAAATACATACTCCGCAAAAAGGAGGTAGAGGGAAGTTAAATTTTCAATCTACAAACTACAAACTTCAAATATGGAATTTCTTGATTTGGCAGCACGATTGGCGAGTGAGGTGGATTGGCGTGATGTATATCCAAATCCGCGAGTGGGCTGTGTGATTGTACAGAATGGGAAAGTCGTATCTACGGGAGTGCATGAAAAATGTGGTGGAGCACATGCGGAGGTGAAGGCGTTAGAGAACTTGAAACTACAAACTACAAACTACAAACTACAAACTTCAAATAATGAAGAGGCGAGTGAGGGAGGATTCAAATCTGAACTTGAGGTGTATATAACTCTTGAGCCGTGTGACGATTTCCCCGGGAAAAAAACCGGGAGTTGTACAGAACAACTTCTGAAATTAAGCCCTGAGAAAGTTGTGATTGGGGCGATAGATAAACGATTTGGTGGAAAAAATGTTGAAAAACTTCGTGCGGCAGGAATTGACGTTGAGGTAGTGAATCATGAGCAGAGTGCTGATTTGTCGCGAATGAAACCACATGTGATTTTGAAAATGGCGCAAACGTTAGATGGGAAGATTAGTAAGGGGGGAAAGAAAGATATTATTTCTTCTCAGAAATCACGAAAAAAAGTTCATCAACTTCGTTCGGAGGTAGATGGAATTTTGACCACTACTTCAACAATTTCACGAGATGATCCATTCTTAGACTGTCGACTAGCGAATAAAAAATGTGTTCCGGGATTGCTTGTGTTTGGGGAGGCTGAGGCAGATAAGGATAAAAAAATATTCCAATTTCCGGAACGAAAGGTTGCTTATTTTTCGGGTGAAGATTTGGATCGGGATATGCGCGAAATTTCTGAGATGGGAGTAAAAACGGTTTTAACTGAATGTGGAGCAACAATGGCAACGTCACTTTTGCGTGAAAATTTAGTAGATGCTATTTGGATGTTTGTAGCGCCACGAATTTTTGGAAAAGGAGTAGGTGTCTTTGCGAGGGAAGTAGATTTGTCGGATTTTGGAATACAGGAAATAGAACAAATAGGAGGAGATGTGTTGATAAAGTTTGTAAAAAAGAGTTGATTACTTGCTTTTTCTGCTCCCTCTTGAGTACAATTGCGTGGATTTTATAAACATTAAAAAAAATGGACAAAATTAAAGCCAAATTACATTCGTTGTCAAAAGACCGTCGTTACATGATTTTTGTTGGAGTAGCGATTATTCTTATTGGTTTGATCGGACTTGCTTCCTCAGGTTTTGCAGTTTTTTTAGGTTTTCTCGTTGGAGCATTTTGTTTATTGGTGGGATATTATGGTTCAGATGTGAAAAAAGGAATGGAAGAATTCAAACACGATGTGATGGAAGCTAAGGATGGGGCAGCAGCGGCAGAAAAAGATCCTGCTGAAAAAACACCTGAGGCGAAGAAATAGAAGGTTAAAATTTTGAATAATTTAGGAGACTCGTCGGAGTCTCTTTTTTGTTGCTCAAAATTGGGAAATCACTACACTACGGGCGATGAAACACGAAAAGATTATCATTCTTGATTTCGGAGGGCAGTATGCTCATCTGATTGCGAGTCGTATTCGACGACTTGGAGTTTTGGCAGAGATTATGTTGCCGAGGGAAACAAAAGCAACAGATTTATCAGACGAATCGATCAAAGGAATAATTTTATCGGGAGGACCTCAGTCAGTTTTTGCCGAAGACTCTCCACAGACGGATAATGCGATTTTTGATCTAGGACTTCCAGTTTTGGGACTGTGTTACGGACATCAGTATTTTGCACACGCATTGGGAGGAAAAGTTGTTCCAGGAACTACAGGAGAATTTGGACGATCGGAATTTACTCAAAATGAGAAGTGCTCGATTTTCAAAGGAGTTCTGTCAGAGTCTATCGTATGGATGAATCATGTGGACGCAGTGGAGACATTTGCTCCCGGATTTGAAATTTGTGGAACGACTCCTCACTGCGGGACGGCGGCAGCATGGGATAAGGATCGGAATTTTTTCTCATTACAATTTCATATTGAGGTGACGCACACGGAATTTGGAGAAACTGTTTTCAATAATTTCTTGGATATTTGCGGATGTGTACGAGATTGGAGCGTGGAAAAATTTTATCAAGAACAAGAATTGAAATTGAAAGAAACAGTGGGAGACAGAAATGTATTCCTTTTTGTTTCTGGAGGAGTGGATAGTACGGTGACATTTGCATTACTTACCAAAGTTCTTGGCCCAGATCGAGTACGCGGATTATTTGTAGATACGGGGCTTTTGCGTGCGGGAGAAGTGGAGCAAGTAGAGAAATCGATTCGGGCTATTGGAGCCGATTTGACGACGTTGAGAGAGGGAAAATATTTCCTTGGAAAACTTGCAGGACAGACCGATCCTGAAGAAAAACGAACCACGATTGGTCATGCGTTTCTCGATGTACAGCAGAAATTCTTTGCAGAAAACAAACTGGGAGATGAATGGCTTTTGGCACAAGGAACGATTTACCCAGACACCATTGAGTCGGGAGGAACCAAGAATGCAGACAAAATTAAAACGCATCACAACCGTGCGCCAGAGGTGCAAAAGTTAATTGATGCAGGGAAAGTGATTGAGCCAGTGGCGGATTTGTACAAAGACGAAGTTCGGGCGTTGGGAGAACTTTTGGGGCTTCCACATGAACTTGTATGGCGTCATCCATTTCCTGGTCCGGGACTCGGAGTGCGAATTTTGTGCTCTGGAGAAGAAATTCATGAAACACTGGTGGATGAAGTAGATTCATTTACTTTGCAGCCAAAGAAAAGACCATTTGTGAAACTCCCCATCAAATCAGTGGGAGTACAGGGCGATTTTCGTACGTATCGTCATCCAGCGGTTTTGACTTTTATTCCTGGAGAAAGGACGATTGAGAACTTAGAAAAATTTTCTACCAAATTGATCAATCATTACGACGAAATTAATCGTTGTACGTTAGTGCTTGGCAAAAACTATGAAGGAAATATTTCTCAAGTGTCTGTGAAAAAATGTGACATGTCCCAAGATCGAGTAGAGACGTTACAACGTGCGGACGCGATTGTGACAAAGTTGCTTGCGGATATGGATGTGTACTCTGATGTATGGCAGTTCCCAGTAGTGTTGTTGCCCGTTTCTTTTAATAAAACAGGAACCGAGACTGTTGTGCTTCGTCCAGTAGATTCGATTGATGCTATGTCTGCATCTGTAGGGAATTTACCATGGGAATTCTTTGATCGTGCAGCAAAAGAAATTTTGGAAGATACTAATATTTCGGCAGTTCTCTTGGATTGTACGAGTAAGCCGCCAGGAACGATTGAATGGGAATAGTCGCGGATAGGAACTTTTCTCAGGGATATAAAGGGGATTGACTTTTTTGTAAAAAAGTTTCATATGTTCTATGATGAAACAAGGAAACGAATTTCTTTCAGCTGATACCTCTCCTCAAGAGGAGGTGAATAGTTTGGTACAAAAATGTTTGAACCAGGATTCCAAGGCTCAAGAGGATTTATATAATCGCTTTGCTCCTAAAATGTATGGTATATGTTTGCGTTATTCTGAGAGCATAAAAGAGGCGGAAAAAGTATTAGAAAAAGCTTTTGTGAAAGTTTTTAAAAATTTAAAAAACTTTGATACAGCAGAATCCTTGGAATCATGGATTAAAAATATCTGCGTTGAAACGTATATATCTACAAAGAGACAAAAATTAAATAAGCTTCCTTTGGGGAAAGGCCAAGATAGGGATTTGAGCGGGCTTGATGAAGAAGTTAATAAATTATCACAGGAAGTATTGTTGAAATGTATTCAAAGTCTTCCGCTTGATTTGAGGGTAGTATGGAATCTTTCAGAGCAAGAAGGATATCAAGAAAAAGAGATTGCTACGTTAATTCGGTGTTCCGACAATATTCCAAAAATTCGAAAGGAACAGGCACAAGGGGCATTTAATACAAAAATATGGGAAGTATTACATCAAAAAGGAGTCTTCTCAGAATAATTGGGATTTTTTTATTTCGTAAGTATGATGTGGGCGACTTGTTTTTAACAGATGAAAAAAATTCTTTTGGCAACGGTTTCAGTACTCTTGATTGCAGGATGTGGAACAACTTCTACTTCTTCAATTGCAGACAAACCTCTGGAGACAGGGAATGAGACTCAAGTAGGTTCTTCACTTTCGGATAAACCTATGGAGGCGGGAAATGATGGACGAATTCAACAGTATTTAGAAGAAAATATCATTGATTCAAAAAATGCTATCTGTAATTTTGATATGTTAAATCAGCCAAATGGAAATGTGGTTGAAGTATGGGCCTTGTGTGAAGAATTTATGTTTACAGAGGGAAGAACAATGAATAAGGGAAGGACAATGAGTTTGCCGGTAAAAGTTACCTTTGCAAATCCTACACTGTATGTGATTCCTGGTGATGGAGAAGAATATCTTCCGTCTCTCCAAGAAAATTTTTCGAAAATTTCAATTGAGAAAATTTTGGCAGAGAATGTATACGATGTATCAGAACTCGAAACAAAGAATATGGATCGTGCAAAAAAATGGTTGATTCCTGTCGTAGAGGAAATAGAGGTAGAAGTAGAAATGGAAGTTGAAAAAGAAGCAGCGGAAATAGAGATAGAGGAAGAATAATAGTGAATATATTTTAAATAAAAGACGTGGTCATCCACGTCTTTTTATTTATAAAAAGTTAGTATTAGTGTGTTGTTTTCCTATCAAAGAATCGGGTTTCAAGTAATGATTTTTTCACTGTTGGTTTTTGTGTATCGCACCATGAAAGATATTTGGCAACTTGAGTGTTTTCGTGTGCACAGCGTATAGATTTATGATCATCGATCGTGTAAAGATTTTTTCTTCGTTTATCTACTTGTGTAATAAAGTCATAACTCGGTTGTCCACCTCCTCCAACACATCCTCCTGGGCAGGCCATTACTTCTATGTAGTGAAAGGCATCGGGATCTTTTTTGAGTATGGATAGTACTTGAGGAATATTCTGCACGGTTGCTACTACTCCCACTTTAAGGGTTCTATCACCAATCTTTATTTCAGCGGATTTAATTCCCTCCATTCCTCGAACTTCTGTGAGCTCCAGTTTTGGTAAATTTTTACCAGTCAAAAACCACGCAGCACTTCGGAGAGCCGATTCCATAACTCCTCCCGAGGATCCATAAATAGCACCAGCACCAGAATATTCAGCGAGTTCGTCTGGGTTTTCTTCTTTCAGGTCATCCCATTCTACGTTGCGGTCACGGAGCATGGTAATGAACTCGCGAGTTGTTAGAGCTTCATCTACGGGATAGTGTTTCCCATCATTTACCATTAATTCTTTGCGTCGAATTTCATATTTTTTTGCAGTACAAGGAAGAACAGAAACAACAAAAATATCATCGGGATTTATATTTTCTTGTTGTGCCCACCAAGTTTTATAAGCACCTCCAGAGTGAATATGTGGAGAACGAGCACTGGTAAGGTTTGGAACGAGTTGTGGTTGAAAGTGTTCTACATATCGAACCCATGATGGGCAACAGGAAGTAAACATAGGAAGATTTTCTTTTTTTTCTAGTCGTTCACCGAGTTCTTTGGCCTCAACCATAGTTGTAATATCTGCTCCAAAATTCACATCAAATATTTTATCAAATCCAATACAACGAAGAGCTGCATACATTTTCCCGGTCCATGTTTTGTCATATTCCTTATTCCATCCTTCACCCAGAGTTCCTCGGATAGCAGGAGCGGGTTGAACGATAACAATTTTTTTTGGGTTTTTGAGTGCGGCTTCAACAGCAGCAATAGAATTGTGTGTTCGTATAGCGCCAGTGGGACAAACAATAGTACATTTCCCACAAAAAGTGCATGCCATTTTCCCTCCATGATTTCCAATAGTGACATCTTTCCCAATACCTTTTTCAAAGAGGTATGCAACGCTGCATTTACGACAGGCTTCGATACATTTATTACAGTTGATACAGCTTGATGGATCGAATTCAATAACTGATTCTCCATCAAATCTTTCAATAAGGCCCTTGTTTTCCCGTGGTGCGTATTTTTTCAAATCAAGTCCAAGAGATTCACATTGATATGCAATTTTACACCATCGCCCTTCATTACAGTCGTGACATTGGTCTTGGTGTCCGGCAAAGAGAAGTTCTAAATTTATTTTTCGTGCTTTTTCTATTTTTTCAGTGTCGCTTCGAAGCTTCATTCCTTCTTTTGGGACAAGAGCACAACTCGTATGTATTCGTCCGGTTTCTTCATCTTCAACTATGCATGTGCGACAGGATTCAGTTGGTTTTAATTCTGTACCAAAACAAACGTGGGGAATTTTC
Source organism: uncultured Candidatus Peribacteria bacterium (assembly GCA_964526665.1). GTDB lineage: Bacteria > Patescibacteriota > Gracilibacteria > UBA4473 > UBA4473 > M50B91. Next base: position 24,194 of record CAZGJL010000003.1, read on the forward strand.
ATTCCAGCCTTCAATGCAGCATGCAATACGCTTTCTTCAGGTTTTGCAGAAATTTTTTTGCCGTTTAGCGAGAAAGATATATTTTTCATTTTTGATGGAGTGCTTCATAAAGGGATCGAACAGGAGTGTCTATAGATCGGCCTAGTCCACAGAAGGCAGTTTCTTGTTGAGTCTTGGTTATCTCCAAAATTTCATCCCAAGGAATTTTTTTTTGCTCAATAAGTTTCAATATTTGAGGAACTCCATCACGACAAGGAGTACAAGTTCCACAGAGTTGCTCATGGAAAAACTTGAGCCAACGTTTGAGTAATTCTTTTGCTGTAATATTAGGATCGTGTACCTCTAGAGATCCTGCTCCATTTGCAGGTTGATCTAAGTTTTTTCCTCTCCATACGGGACCACAAGCCCCTCCGCCAATTTGTACCAAACTTCGAGGATCAATTTTATTTTTTGTTTGTTTCAAAATCTCACGAACAGTCATGTCTGATGGCAAACGAAAGACTCCATGATGTGGTACAATTCCTAAAATAGTGTAGAGACGGGTATTATCAAATGTTTCATTTTCTACAGCAGCTACATCAAAAAAAGTTTCTACATTATTAATAAGAGTTGGTTTCCCCCAAAGCCCGCGCTCTGTTGCATGAACAGTTTTACTACGAGGAAGGAGCCTCTTTCCTTCAATAGCATTCATCATAGTGCTACTCTCTCCTCCAAGGTAAGAATCAGCTTGTTCCTGAAATAAAAGTAATTCAACGCCATGTGTGGCAAGGCGTTTTACTTGTTTTTCAAGTCGTGGTTTTAGGATTTCAAAGTAATCATGATTACAGTTAATCCAACATTTTTTTGCTCCGATCAATTCGCAGGCAATGCGCATTCCCTCAAACACTTCATGAATATGTTCTGTCAAAAGAATCCAATCCTTTCGCACGCCAGGCTCTCCTTCTGAGGCATTACAGATAACAAATTTCTCTTCTCCTGGTGCATCGAGTACGGCTTTCCATTTTTTATGAACAGGAAACCCGGTTCCACCTCGTCCAATAAGGCCGGCCTTTTCGATTTTTTTGAGTAGATCCTTCATTTTTATTTTTTCCAAATATGCAAAATACCGAGAGCAATAGCTCCTCCCAGCAGAGCTGTCGCGAGTTGTGGCCAAGAAAGCATCGCTGCAACATTTCCAAGAAATTTTTCAGAAAGAAAGAATTGCAGAATCCATTGTGAGGCAATGATGAGCCATATGAATTTCACTACTGCGCCAAGAATTACTCCAAAAACAGGCTTTGTTTTTAATACATGCACTCCTGCGATAAGGAGCATATTTCCAAGAATAATTACGGGAAGAGTAGGAGCAAGAACAAAGGGAAGTGTTCCGGCTGCGAGTGCAGCAGCACTTGGAAGAATAGCAAGAGTTAATGCTTTCCCTGCGCCAAGACGAAATGTCGCAGCGACAAGAATAGCATTTACTATTGGTCCAGTGATCCATTGTTGATGGAGAATGAGAGGAATGCTACTAATACAAACAGCAAAAATAGCCCATTCGTACATTTTTGCTCGAGAAAAAGTGAGAATCGATTCTTGTATTTTAATCATCGAGCATTAGTGTACCAGACTTTTTTTTGTCTACGAAACATTCATGAGTAAACTATGGTTGATGTTTGATGCAGTTTTATTCGACAATGATGGAATCTTAATAGACACAGAGCAGGTATATGTTCGATCGTGTCAGGAGATAGTGAAAGAAATGTTTGGATTGGAATTAACATTGGAGTTATATCAAGAATGGGGATATACAAAAGGAATCGGTACGCAAGGGTGGTTAGGGGAGCAAGGAATTGAAAATGAAAAAATAAACGAATTCAGAAAGGTACGAAACAAACGATATGAAAAATTATTACTACAATTTATTGAGCCAATGCCTGGGGTTCAGAAATTATTAAGATTTTTATCTCAGCAAAAAATTCCGAGAGCTATTGTCACAGCAACCTATAGAAATCATTTGGAGTTAGCACATAGACAGACAGGATTATTGTCGTTTTTTCAATTTGCAGTTACAAACGAAGATATAGAGAAATCAAAGCCTGCGCCTGATGGATATTTTTTGGCAGCGAAAAAATTAGGAATTACTCCAGGAAAATGTTTAGCTTTAGAAGATTCTCCACGAGGAGTTGCAGCCGGGAAAGCAGCGGGGATGACGGTGTGGGCTATTCCAAGTGGGCAGACAAAAGAACTGGATTTTTCTCTGGCGGACAAGAGATTTGAGTCGTTAGAGGAGGTATTATTCAAACTACAATCTACAAACTAGAAACTACAAATAAGAAAGTTCAATATTTGAAGGCTGAAGACTGAAGTTTGTAGTTTTAACTCAATCCTAGTCCCACCAACCCAGCAACACAGACTCCAATCCAGAGCCATTGATTTCGGGTCAAATTTTCACGATAAAGCCAGTGTCCAAGAAGAATTGTGATAAATATTCCTCCTGTTCCAATTACGTTTGCAATTCCAACAGAACCCATTGTTACCGCAAGAGCAAAACATCCGGTTCCAATTACCGTCGGAGCTGAGACAAGAGCGATTTTGCCAATCTCTGGCAATTTTATTTTTCCAAAAGGGTTTTTTCCACAAATCATCCACCGTACTATCCCAAATATCAATGCCCATATACCAATCAATACTTCCCATGTATATCCTGCGATGAAGGGGTCAAGATTTCTCGCAACATCTGACATTTGTACGAACGAAATGCTGGCAAGAATAGCGGCAATAATTACGAGAAGTACGCCTTTTCCGGTTCGTGGATCGAGGTGATCAATGTTTATTTTTTGTGTAGAGAGTGCGAGTCCTCCGATAACAATCGGAACAACCCACAAAAATTCTATAAGAGAGGGAAGTTCCTGAAACCAGAGCCAACTTATAAAGAAAACGAAGAGAACTCCGCTAATACTTCGGAGAGCATTTTTTATCCCAACGGGTAAGAACTTCAACGCCCAAAAAGAAAGTCCCAGACTTGCAGCACCGGTGAGTCCAGCCAATATCAAATTTGAAGCAAATTCAGGAAGTAATCCAAAGCTTTCTGGTTTTGCCAAGAGGAGCAATGGAGCCATAGAAAAAATCAGTGACAGATTTCTTACGATAGAAACAGAAAGTCCATCGTGTTTTCGTACGTGATGTGCGATTAAGGTACTGTAAATGGAGTACCCAAGCATTGCCGCAACTGCAAGAAAGAAAAACATCATTTTTTCCAGTGTTTGTTTTTGGGAACTGGATGAAATCGAAGTTCAGTACTGCTTAATACTATTTTTGCATCTGGTTTTTTGAAATCAGAATTACGAAGGATTTTTGCTCGTTGAATCCAACGAAAAAAAGTTTCCCAGAGGGATTTCCGTACACGAAATCGTTTTCGAGGCGGTCCAAAGGTTTTGTTTGGTATTTCATCAAAGTTCTCTCCAAAATCCTTCATCCAGCTTTCGTTTTCTGTTACAAAATTTGACCATAAGTTTAATGGGTCATAGAGAGGAATATTGTGACTGAAGAGGTGAGCAGAATAAGCATCTTTTTCTGCTATTTCCAGAGAGTGGTCGGTGAGAAGATGATTGGGACAAATTTTTCCTTTGTGATTGTGTGGCTTAGCAAGCTGTCCACATATTTTTAAAAGAGAAAATACAAAAAATCGAGCAGTCCATATTTGTCCATATCGCGCTATTACAAGGATATCGATATCAGATTTTTTTTTGGCTCGTCCGCAAGCAATAGATCCTGAGAGAAATATAGCTTGTACACCAGGAAGACATCCAAGGAATTTTGCCCAGAGTTCTGCTTTTTTAAGTAATTTTTTATCAATTTCCATCAGGCGAAGTGTGCCATAAAGTTGCTTTCACTCCAAACAAGTCAAACTACAATCTACAAACTAAAAATATAGAATATTTTTGAAACTAACGCTTTGCGAGGACCTGTAGAGGGTCGATTGGTAAGAGTGTCGTATCAAAGAATGCAGTAAGAGAAACATTCTCTTTGTCTAAATCAAACTCAATATTTCCAAACACATGAGTTTTCATGAAATTATATTTTTTTTTCAGGAGAGGCGATTGTTGTGCAAGTGCACGAAAATTTTCTCCATGGAGTCGGTACATGAGATAGCTTTCTGCAAAATCCTCAAAGCAATCTGCTTGTGCGTACCCAGAGACAAAATCAGCTCGTTGGGAATTTCGTTGTTGTGCTTTAGTAGATGTCCATGAAATTTCATAAAACCGAACACTCAGATCATCAGAGAGAACAGGGTTTTTTCCGTCTTGAAATTTCGTACGATGTCCGCGTTTTCCTGTTAAGGCTCCAAGATCAACAATATGGCCAAGTTCGTGAATAAATACTCCTTGCAGTTCGTCACTCGTATCAATTGAGTGTGTATGGAGAATTATTTTTTTTGAGTTAGAAAGTCCTCGTGAAATATTTGTTTCATTGCGGATTTCTAGTTTTTCTAAAGGATCGGTATGCCACTTAGGAAGAGCGAGAATGGAATTTCTTACTTGTTGTTTTACAAAAGAAAGTCGAAGACGGTCGGTTCGTGTTTTTTTAAAATTTCTTGCTGAGAAATGTCCGGTCCAAGGAAGAGTTCTCTGTGTCGGAGGAGTGAGTATCTGTGGCGCCGCATGAAAAGGCGTCGCAGAGAAGGAATTAATAACGGAAAGGAGGGAAAGTATCATGAAACAAAAAGCACAAAAGCATAGGCATATGTGTGTTTTTGTTTTGAGATCATTCTCTTTTTACGACTTTACCATGAAAAGTCAAGGGATTTTGAGCAAAAAATTGAGTCAGAACTTGCATGAAAGTCTCATCCCGTGCCAAAATGTATAAGAATGAAAAATATATATACACAGTTATTTTGGACGCGTTTGGTGCTAGGAGTTTTTTTGGTGTTTTTTTTGATACCAATGGGACAGGTGAATGCAGAAGATTTTGTGAAGTGTTCAACCCTTGTTGGCAATAATCTACAAAGGGAAAATTGCATAGATCGTTCAGATTGTAAGTGGGTGGAAGGGGAGAAGGTTTCTGTGGGGCTTCCCCAGGCAGATAGATGTGTGGTGCAGCCTTCAGAATGTCGCACCATGGAGGAGTCAGTCTGTGAAGAGTATGGTTGTGATTGGAGAGAGGGTTCAGGTGAGTGTGTAGGAAAAGCAGAGATTTGTACGGGGAGAACATGGACGGGATGTGGATTGGACAATGATTGTCGATGGAATAATGGGAAATGTATGTTGAGTGCAGCAAAACAGGACGCGAAAGCGGTAGGAGCATTGGATGGTATTTGTAATGAAGAGATAGAGAATTCACAAAGAAATGACTTTTGGATTGAAAACATCCCTTCAACCTGTCTAAAACCAATTACAAACAAAGGGGTTCAACATTTTTGTGAAACTAATGTTGATTTATTAGCTCCCTATGGAAAAAAACAATGTCGAAGAGGAATAGTACACGTAATCAAAGCCGGAGAACGAAAATGTTTAGACGACTCGGAAATGCGATTCCAAAGAAGTTTGAAAAATTCGACTGCACGTGAACAACGTCGAGCAGATGATACTGTTTGTCGCGCGAACACGGCATATATTTATGGTGGACCTGTTTTTGAAGGAGGAGGACTACGAAGTGGGGCAATACTTGCACACGAAAATCTCACTAAATCAATTTCTCATTCGACAGACTTAAAAGGATTAATGATTAATTGGACAAAATTTATCCTTGAGATTGTAGCCGTTATTGCTGTTATAGCCGTTATTTGGGCGGGAATTCTCTATATTACTGATATGGGAGATGGAGGAAATATAGAAAAAGCAAAAAAAATACTTATGTGGGTGGCTATTGGAATTTTTGTAATTCTGGGATCTTATGCCATCGTAAATACATTGATGAAGGCGGATTTTGGATCGAATCGTGTAGCAATAACAACCTCTTTTGACGCATGAAGAAATTGATTCTTGGCTTAATGATAGTTGTACTGGGAATAGGAATTTCTGGGGGAGAAACGACGCATGCATGGGAGGATTGCAATACATATAGTGGAGCCTTAAAAAGGCAGTGTGAAGATGACACGGAGGGGCGAAATTTTGTAGAAGAAATAACAGTGAATGTAGCAGATGCATTACGAGATGTAGAAGAATTTAACTTACGTATGCAATATTATTTGCGTCCGTACATAGAGGCAGAGTTGACCTTTGACCAATGGAAAGAACTGTATGGATATGGGTCTACAGGAGGAGGACCGATTCCAGGAGGAGAATTCAGATTGCCAGATGCAGCTGTGTTTGGGGGGATTGGGGCTAATACTGATTTGAGGTTATTTATTCTTAATGTGCTGGAATGGGTTCTGAGTTTCTTAGGGATTGTGGCTATCGCTGTAATTATTTTTGCTGGATATACCTATATCGTTGGAGGAGAAGAAAATAATGAAAAGGCAAAAAAAATGATTTTATATGCTGCTATCGGGATTATTGTAATTCTGAGTTCTTACGCCTTGGTAAATACATTGATTACCAAAACTATTGAGGGAGGGGATAATTTTGAAACAGTACAAAATTACGTTTCAATTGAGGGAATCGTAAAAGATATTAAGATTCAGGCACTGTGTGGCGGCACGAATTGTAGTACAATATATTCTCTGGGATCAAGTGGAGGATTTGCTATTCAGCCTTATGACGATATTAAATTTTTTATTACAGGAGGCAAAGAAATTACAAATGTGCAATGGAATTTTGGGGATGGAGGATTATATGAATCGGCAGGATTAGACGGAGCAGTAACTCGCTCTTTTGCCGAATCCAAATGGTATAACGTAGCAGTGATGGGAAAGATTAAAAAGGAAAACCCAGACTCCGAGGATGAAGATCCATACAATAGATTTGTGGGACAAATGCGATTATGGGTAGGAGAGGTGGTTTTGGCACGCTTCAAAATGGTTCCATCTGTAAATCCCGAAATGGGACAATCAGTTGAATTTGATGCTTCAGGAGCAACAACGATAACAGGAGCAATTGATAATTATATATGGACATGTACTCCCGCAGCAGGAGTTACTCCTTCTCCGTGTAAGGATTTTAATATTCAGAGAAAAGCGTCACAAAACAATAGTAAACACAAGAAAAATTTCTTTGCAACCTTTGACGCACCTGGTGCGGTTACTATTTCTTTGGTAGTAAAAGCCAAAATAGGAACAGAAAATGCGGATTCACAAGTAGCTGAAGAAGTAATCAATATTCAGGCAGCTGGAGGATCGGGAGGTAAGGGGGGGATTGTAGATTTTAGTACGCCTAATATAGTGACAGTAAATCTTGGAACAGAATTACAAGCTTCAGGAGCTCCAACAGACGGATCATATGGATGGAAATTTGCCGATGGAACAACCGATACAGGAGATAAAATTGTACATGCTTTTGCAGGAGTAGGAGTGCAGACAGTGGAACTTATTGCAAAGGACGCTGACGGGAATCAGATAGGAGGAGTCGTAACAAAAAATGTAATTGTTTCTCCAAGAAAAGGGATTATAAACTTAGTAGTTCCAAGTATAATTGTGAAAGATATCCCGGGAGAATTACGAGCTTCAGGAGCTCCAACAGACGGATCATATGCATGGACTTTTGCAGACGGAACAACGGAGAAGGGAGACAGAATCTTGCGTTCTTTTGCGGTAGAGGGAGTGCAGTCGGTAGAACTTATTGCAAAGGACGCAGTCGGGAATCAGATAGGGGGAGTCGTAACAAAAAATGTAATAATTTCTCCTGAAAACATGGGGGAGAATCCTATTAATTTTATATTACCAAAAGTTTTGTTGAAGAATGTTCCAGCATTACTTCGTGCAACAGGAGCGCCAACAGATGGATCATATACATGGACATTTGCAGACGGGACAACAGAGGTAGGAGATCAAATAATGCATACTTTTGCGGCAGATGGAATTGAAGCAATCAGTCTTGATGCAATAGATAATCAAGGAACTCAAATTGGAGGAATTGTGACAAAGAACGCAATTGTTTCTTCTTTGGCGATGCCTACCGCTATTGCAACATTTGAAGGAAATCCTGTTGTGTCAGGAATTGTAATAGATTTTTTCAGAGGTCTTCCTGGAACGCCAGTGTTTGGTACAGGCTCTTGTGATGAATTTGGGGATTGTGGCTCAACGGCACAGGTGACACATTCTTGGAAATGGAATGGAGCTTCTATTCCAGAAGCACAATTATCACAAATACTGACCCAATTAGGAACACATGTGATGACACTTGTTACAACCTCAACAACGGATATTACCAAAAAAGGAAAACAAACATTCCGTATTAAGGTAGAGAATAATCCGCCAACAGTTGATTTTGATATAGCAGAAGATCCTACATTGGGGCCAGGGTTTATGCGTCTCAATATTACGGCCGATGATATTGATGGAGAAATTACTCGTTATCGTTTGAAGGCAACTGAATATGGAAATATGCTTGCGACACAGATGATTCCTACCACACAGAATACGCTTTCAACGATTATGGATTTTTCCTCTGAAATAGGAACACATGATGTGACTTTTCAAGTAGAAGTGACAGATTCAGATGGAGGAATAGGAACAACAACAAAAAATGAAATTCTTACGATTACACCTTCAACATCAAGCAATCAGTCACCAACCGTTTCTATTTTTACAACACCTTCCACAACGGGAACCACAGACAGTATTTTTAGATTCTTTACGCAGGCATATGATCCAGACGGTGATCATTTAACGTATATTTGGACATTTCCAGGAGGACAGACAGTGTTCGGGAAAACAGCGGTTCATCGTTTTGATGAAGCAGGGGAACATGTAGCAAAAGTAACGGTCACAGATGGATTAGAGAATATTTCAGATGAAGAAATAATTACTATTGTAGAGAATCTGGGAGGAGGTGGAGGCTCAGCTCCAGATGCTTTAGTAAAAACGAGCGTCGAACCGGTCGGAGCAAATTGTGCAAACGGAGGAACACGAATAGAAAAAGGAATGGATGATAATGATAACGGATTTTTGGATGCAAGCGAAATAGACACAACAGAATATGTCTGTAATGGAAGTGGAGGAAGTGGAGGCTCAGCTCCAGATGCTTTAGTAAAAACGAGTGAAGAACCAGCGGGCGTTAACTGTGTCAACGGGGGAACACGCATAGAAAAAGGAGAGGATGATAATGACAACGGATTTTTGGATGCAAGCGAAGTAGATACAACAGAATATGCCTGTAATGGAGGTGGCGGAGGTGGAGGTTCTGATCCAGATGCTTTAGTAAAAACAAGTGTCGAACCTGCCGGAGTAAATTGTGCTAACGGGGGGACACGCATAGAAAAAGGAGAGGATGATAATGACAACGGATTTTTGGATGCAAGCGAAATAGACACAACAGAATATGTCTGTAATGGAGGTGGCGGAGGGGGAGGTTCTGATCCGGATACTTTAGTAAAAACGAGTGAAGAACCAGCGGGCGTTAATTGTGCCAACGGAGGAACACGCATAGAGAAAGGAATGGATTATAACGACAACGGATTTTTGGATGCAAGCGAAGTAGATACAACAGAATATGCCTGTAATG
>CAZGJL010000003.1:33871-66855 GCA_964526665.1 uncultured Candidatus Peribacteria bacterium
AAACGAGTGAAGAACCAGCGGGCGTTAATTGTGCCAACGGAGGAACACGCATAGAAAAAGGAGAGGATTATAACGACAATGGATTCTTGGATGCAAGCGAAGTAGACACAACAGAATACGCTTGTAATGGAGGAAGTGGAGGGGGAATCTCCAATCCGGATACTTTAGTAAAAACGAGTGAAGAACCAGCGGGCGTTAATTGTGCAAATGGAGGGACACGCATAGAAAAAGGAGTGGATGATAATGACAACGGATTTTTGGATGCGAGTGAAGTAGATACAACAGAATATGCTTGTAATGGAGGTGGTAGTGGTGGAGACTCTGCTCTAGATACTTTAGTAAAAACGGGTGTCGAACCTGCCGGAGTAAATTGTGCAAATGGAGGGACACGCATAGAAAAAGGAGTGGATGATAACGACAACGGATTTTTGGATGCAAGCGAAGTAGATACAACAGAATATGCCTGTAATGGAGGAAATGGAGGGGGTGATAATGATCCGTCTAACAACAAAGCTCCACAAGTACAAATATCAGGAATGAGTCCAGGAAACACAGGAGATACAACCACACAATTTTCATTCTTTTCATACGCTTCTGATTCAGATGGAAATACATTAGTATATGAGTGGGATTTTTCAGATGGATCCACTTCAACAATGAAAAATGTAATACATCGTTTTGCTCAACCAGGGACATACCAAGTACGGTTGCGTGTTTCTGATGGACTAGCATCACGTGAAGTGAAAATTTCAGTTCGTGTTGTTGAAGAGGGAGAAATTATTCCAGAAAGCACATTGCCATTATATGTACCAGAATATCATTCTTCATCATTGTTTGATTCCACAAATACTATGGGCGACGTCTATGGTGACAGTGATGGGGGGAAGGTACTCATTGTTGCTGGAGGAAAAAAAGATTTGAAAATATTCCTCACAGAAGTAATAGATATTTTGAATGAAAAACGAGAAGCACTTTTACACTGTCCAACGGAAGTTGAATGTCAAAAAATTCAAGAACAAGCAGATCTTTTGGAACTAGTAGCCCAAAAGATTGCACTACTGAAGCGAGAAACAGATCCAATACGTCAAAAACAATTGAATGATGAAATTACATTATTATTTGCACAAATTCATGAAATTGATGCAGAAATAGATTTAAATTTAGCTATAATTGAGGGAACGATAAATACGATGTTTTTCCTTTATGGACAAATAAATTTTGAAACAGACAGACCGATTTCTATTGATTGGGAGACCGGAGATGGTCGTCGTTTTGCAGGACAAGACGTGTCCTGGCTCTATCCTAATGCGGGTTTATACACAGTAACAATGATTGTTTCAGATGGAACAGCCTCTGTTTCTGATACTCTTACTATAAAAGTTAATTAATATTTCATATGCCAGAAATTCCATCAGTACCAACCCCAGATAAAGATACAAAAATAACGCCGGAGTCAGATACTCCGCCAGTACCAATTGTACAACCTGTTCAAACAGTTGCACCAACGGAAAAGAAAGAAGGTGTAACACCTGAAATCACAGAACCAGTACAATCTGAGACAGAAAATGCTGAGGTTTCAGAAAAACCCAAAAAACCAGCAACACAAATTCTAGTTGGATTTATTGCTATTTTATTGGGATTGGTTGCGGTGGCATATGTTTTTATTTTATGGGCCCTTGTGGAAGGAAACTTTAGTGACCCTCAGTTCGCACAATTTCTCGATATGGTAGGAATGAACCCTATAGAACTAAAAGAGAAGTTTACGCTTCTTACACATATACTATTTGGAGGATTTTCATTTGTATTTTTGATTGCCACATTGGTGAAATTTTTCCAATGGATTATGACTTCATCGTCATCAGTGTATAAAAAAAGGCATGTGAAAAAGATGGGAATATTTCTTACAATTCTCGTGTTTTTAATTGGCCTATGGATTGCAATTATATGGGTTATTACTCGTACAGAAGCAGCACCACCAGTGTCGTCTGGTGCCACAGGAAAGTTGATTGTTACACAACCCACAAGAGTAGTGGGACTAACAGCACCAATTTCTATTGAATTTAATATTGGAAATAAGTTGTTTGATAAAATTCCAAAGGAGTTGGTCCGTGAAATTCGTTGGGACTTTCAAGGAGATGGAAATATAGATGCTTCAGAAGCAGTTGTTACGCATCGGTTTTTAGACAGAGGGGATAATGATGGTCGATATAAAGTATCGGTTGACGTGGTATATTTTTCTCCAAGTGTGAACGAAGAACGAGTATATACGGAAACACATAATGTTATCATTTCTAATGTTGCAGCAGCAGCGGTAATGACAGCTCTTCCAGAAGTAGGAACAGTTCCATTAACAGTAAAATTTTCTGGTGAAAGATCAACAGATGCAGATGGAGCTATTATTCAATATGAATGGGACTTGGATGGAGATGGCGAATTTGAAATTCGTGGGCCAGAAGAACAAGCTGTTGAAAAGATTTTTTATAAAATAGGTGAACATCCAGTAAGACTTCGTATTACAGGAGAAAATCATGACTATTCTATCGATGAAAAGGTGATTACAGTTGTTGCAGCAGAAGAAAAAATTCGAGCGGACATAGTGTCGCCAGATTCAGCTTTTGAAGGAGTAGCGCCTCTTTCTATTACATTTGATGGAGCACAATCATATACACGTGAAGGAAAAATAGTGAAGTATGAATGGCGCGTTAATAATGGGGATAAATCATTTATTGGTCGAAAAATGCAACGAGTATTTGATTTACCAGGAGAGTATGAAGTTTTATTAACCGTAGAGAATAATGCAGGAGATCGAGATGAGATGCTGCAGTTAGTAAAAGTAGTACCACTTCGCGAAATGGTTATCGCTACAGCACCAAAAGCAGATGATGCTGGAACAGTGAATGGTACAGCGCCATTTGAAGTACTCTTTGATGCTTCAAAATCAGAAATACCTGATGCTGTGGAATGGCGTTGGGATTTTGAAAAAGATGGTATTGTGGATGATTTTTCTAATAAAGTGTCACATGTTTTTCGTGTCGCAGGCGTGTATAATGTGGGGCTTGTAATAGTAGATGCTGATGATAATGAATTTAGAACAGAGCAAAAAGTAATAGTGAATAAATTAGGAGTAGTCGCAAAAATTTCTGCTATACCAGCTTCCGGTTCAGTTCCATTAACGGTGGAGTTTGATGGATCAGGATCACAAACAAGTGAAGGAGAAATCATTGATTATATTTGGACATTTCCGGGAGAAGATCCCATCCACTATAATGGGAAACTGGCTCGTGAATTCAGACAAGTAGGAGTATTTCCTGTAAAAATGAAAATACTTACGACTTCAGGTGCAACGGCTGAAACAGAGATGTTTATTTCAGTGAGAGGGAAAGTGTTACAAGCAGCATTTGGTTTTTCTCCGATGGCTGGTGCAGTACCATTGTCAGTTCAATTTACTCCAACGCAATCAACGGGAAATATTCAATCTTATTTTTGGACATTTGGTGATGGTACTATTTCTACAGAACCATACCCAAAACATACGTTCACTTATGAAGGAGATTTTCCGGTAATATTGAAACTTACTGATGTGCGAGGATTAGTTTCGGAAGTTACAAAAACCGTGAAAGTAACAGTACCTGAATAATCTTTGGTATGAAACGTCATATGACTTGGGTTTTGCTAGTATTTGCTATTCTAGCAGGTGCAGAGCGTTGTGCTGCGTGGATTCCAGATGATCTATTAGTTCGACAAGAACGAAGTGTTGAAATATCTATAGTTGAGCAAGAGGCACAGGTACGTATTCGTTCTCGTTTTCATAATCCAACGACAGAAGTTCATTCTATAAAAGAGTGGTTTCCTGTAGTGGAAGGAGCGCAAGATGTTCACGTGTTTGTTGATGCAGAAGGTCTTGAGGTGGTAGAATTCGTAGGTCGTGCACGGCTGGATGCTTTGGCAGATGCGGCAGAACAAAAACGTGATGTGCGTTTTTTTAGGTTAGCAGAAGAGCCTTGGGATCGAGTATTTCGTACGACAGATGTATCGATTGGTGCAGATGAAACAGTAGAAATAATATGGGAGTTTTCTCTCCCCATCGTGATGCAAGGAGATTTTTATGGATTAGAGATTTTTCTTGATGACGGAGTACAAGATGAGTTGTTCCAGCTGGAGTTTTCTTTGGCAACACTGAATCAGATTCGTCATTTTTGGTCTCCGTTTTTTGTAGAGGCAACAATAGATCGTTCACAATTTGGTATTGTGGCATTACAACAACGTTCAGAATTTTTATCCTCCGAAAACTTAAGAGTTATTTGGTCGAACATGGAAGATCCAGTGGCACGATTTTATATGGAGGGATATGAATATATAGGACATTTCAGGGCATTATCTCCAGCACAATATTTTCCGCGCGTCACAGTTTTACTCGATGGATCGGGATCAATGTCTGATGTATGGTTGCATGTTCAGGAACTCCTTCGTTTTTTGCTTGAGCATCAAGAAAATCGAACCTTTCGTGTAGCAATAACAGGATCTGAGAAACTGGAATGGATAGCAGGAAACGATGACCTGTTTGAAGAAAATACTTCTCAGTTACGCCAAAAAATATTAGAAGCAGTCGCATGGGAAACTCCTTTAGGGAAAGGAGATATTATGGCTGCATTATCACAAGCAGGACAACCCAAAACAGAACATTTGCTAATGGTATTTTCAGATGAAGAAGAAATTGAACTTATTCCGAATTCAGCACCATTGGCAGTACTTCAGTTTTTCCCAAAAGAGAAATCCTCAAAATGGAAACAACTTACTACGGCAACACGAGGAGTAGTGCAACAAGCATTTCGAAGTATAATGGGGACACATGAAGCAGAAAAATTACTTGATTCTATTGAAGCGATTCGAGAACCATTATTTTCTACTGATGTAGTTTTGGTAGAAGGGGAAATAGAACTTTTGCCAGAGCGTTTTATTTCACAGAGTTTATCGATTTCACCTCTGTTTGTTGGACGTGTTCCTTCTGGGGTTAAAACAAATACAAATCAAACATGGTTTGAGTGGTTTCCTAGATATTGGGCTTCGGCACGTATAGCAGAAGAATTGGAACGAGGGAAACGAGCAGAGTATTACTCTACAGGGTCATTAGACGCGATTCTTGCGGTTGCACGAACTTTTGGTATACATACTTCATTTTTTACTTCTGAAACCACACGTGACCAATTACACAAGTCTCTTTTAGAAAGTGATGATATGTGGAGTGTGTTAGAAAGTTTATGGAAAAATACTTCTTTATTATCAAATGTTAGTATTCGTTTTGTAAAAGGGATTCCTCTGTGGAAAGAGTCAGATAGTAACTGGAGGTCGTTTAATTTTCGAGACCGGGTGACACCAGAAAAATGGGTAAAGATTGCACCGTTTTCTGCCGCACAGAGACAGTTATTTCTCCTTTTCCCAGAAATATTTGCAGAGCCATTTGGAGTATCAGAAAGAGTAGAATTTTGTACAGAGTTTAAATGTTTTTCAGTTCTTCCTCATGAAAGAGAAGAGGCTTTATCAAGTGATAGGGCTTTTATAAAAGAATTTAATGCCAATCATTGGGCGCTTCCATTTATGACAGATCTGATTATGAAGAATATATTGAAACCAGACCTGAATGGAGAATTAGATTTTGAAAAACCTGTTTCACGAGGAGATTTTGCTTGCATGTTAGTTATAGATTCTTATGGAACACATTTTCAAAGAACAACACTTGATAGTCAATTTACGGATGTTCTTGAAGGAGAAGAATCATTTGATGCTATTCAGTTTTTGGCAAATATGGATGTAGTACGTGGTTATGAAGATGGAACATTTCAGCCGAAAAAAAACTTGTCTCGTGCTGAGGCAGTAAAAATTTTACTTGCAGCTGATGACATAACTCCAGAAGAAATTAATCCAACAGCAGGGTCGACATTTTCAGATACAATTGGATGGGAGCGCCCATGGGTAGAGGAAGCGGTTCAGCGTGGAATTGTGAGTGGTTATGGAGATGGAACATTCCGTCCGCATGAACCTTTGAGTTTAGCGGCTGCTGCGAAAATTATTGTGCAAGGAAGATAGATGATTGAAATTACAATCGACAAACTACCAATATGGAATTTTATATTTGAAGATTGTAGGCTGAAGCGTGAAGCGCTTACCCTTGCCACCATTCACGAGGATTATTGTGAAATCGTTCAAGAGAGACCCGTTCGTCGGCGGTAATTTTTCCTGCAGCTTCTAATGCTTCGACAATCTCAGAGAATTCTGTGAGTGAGTGAAATTTTACGTTATGTTCTTCCTCATTTTCTGCCACTTTTGGAGTGCTCCAAGTAAAGATTCCAAGGATATGTTCAACAGTTGCATTGAGTTCTTTTCTGAGGGCAATTGCAGAGGCAATACTACTTCCACCAGTACTAATTGCATCTTCTACGACAAGTATTTTTTTATCTTGTTCTCCACGGCCTTCTACCATTTTTCCGGCTCCGTGGTCTTTTGGTTTTGCTCGTACGTAGAGAAGAGGTTTGCTTAATCGTTCAGCAACGAACGCTGCCCAGGGAATTCCAGCAGTAGCAGTTCCTGCAACAAATTCAGTCGCGAGATTTTCTCGTTCAATCAATTCTATAAATCCGTCTACAATTTCATTTCGTGCATTTGTAAGACTCATAAGTTCACGGCAATCACAGTAAATAGGAGAATGAATACCACTTGCCCATAAAAACGGGGCTGTGAAATTAGTTCGCACAATATTGTGCTCAACGAGAATGTTAGCAATAGCTTTCATCTAGGGGGGATAAATTTCCCTAATAGTGTATCGAAATTTTTATTGAGGAGCAACAATTCCAAGGATTATTCTGCTACAGGAGCAGAAGGCACCGTTGGTTGAATGGATTCTGGAGGTGCGGCTTGTTTTACCGCTTCGGGAATTTTTTCTGGAGCAAAGTTTCCAGCACCTTCTTGAGTAGCTACTTGTGCTTGAAGGTTTGTGGAGCTTGCCGTAATAGTTTCCTCGTCTGCTGTTGGGATTGGTGTATCACCAAGAAGATTATCATTTACAGTAGCATCACTTTTAGCTGCTTCATCAATAGCAGAAAGAGAATCAATTCCCATTCGTGCTTCAATTTCAGCATCAACAAATTCTTTTTTACGTCCGTATTTCATACGTGAATATTTTTTCATTATCTCCAGAACTTTCGCATTCTTTTTGCTCGGATCATAGAGTGTCGACATTGAGAAAGGTCGAGAAGTTGTATTGTTGATATTGAGTTTCAAATAAGCCTTGTAGTTCGCAATAGAAAGGATGTCTTGTGCAGAGAGAGTTGGGGCATATTCTTTTTCAAAATATTCAGCATCTTCAGCTCCTACCTTGAAATTCATCATAGTTCCCACATTTCCAAACACAGCGTCTTTGATCTTGGAATCCTTTTGTCCAATGGCAACTCCACCAGCCCCTTCAGATAATTGCGCTATATATTGGTGTGCCATTATAAGATTCAATCTATATTTACGGGCTTCGGAGAGGATTGTCGCAAAAGTATCAGAAGCAAAGTTTTGAAACTCATCAACGTACAAATAAAAGTCTTTTCGTTGGTCTGCTGGCATTTCCCCACGTCCCATTGCCGCCATGTTTATTTTAGAAACAACTACTAATCCCAAGAGCTGCGCATTAATTCCACCAATCTTTCCTTTTGATAAGTTAATCAAGAGAATTTTTTTATTATCCATTATTTGTCGAACATCGAAGGCAGACTTCGTTTGTCCAATAATATTACGCATTGTAGTATTGGTAACAAATGGTCCAAATTTTGATGTAAAGTAGGGGATCATTTCTTGTTTTTCACGATCTCCTGTATTGGCCATTTCATTCTCCCAGAAGTTTCGTACCACAACATTTTTTACTTTTGCTACCTTATATTTTTGGAATTCCTCATCAATAAACATTCGAGGAATATCTATTAATGTTGCCCCTTCGTCAGTGTCTTCCATGAGAGAAAGGCAGGCATTTCGGAAATAGTGTTGGATACGTGGTCCAAAGATCTCATTTCCAAATAATTTAATAAAGATCTCCATGGCATCGAGAGAAGCACGATCCCATTCTTCTGGATTACTGGTTTCTAATATATTTAATCCCATAGGGCGCGCCTTGTCTCCTGGATCAAATATAACAATATCCTTTGCACGGTGCTTGGGTATACAAGCAGTTATATCTTCAATCAAGTCTCCATGTGGATCTATCACACATACTCCTTCTCCATTTTCGATATCTTGTACCGATTGGTTCCAAAGTAAAACAGATTTACCAGATCCAGATTTTCCGATGATGTATTGATGACGTGTTCGGTCATCTCGCTTGAAACGAATCAGTTTACTCTGTCCACGATATATTGATTCTCCGAGGATTACTCCTTCAGTCGGTAGATCAAGAGGTGGAGGAAGTACCTTGTATGGAAGCCAATGAATCGTTGGAATAAGGTTATATCGTGCATCAGGAAAATGAAACAATGATGCAAGCTCTTCGGAGCCGAGAAGTGATTTTTTTTCAAAAAAAGCAGGAAGCCTATATTTAAAATTATGACGAATCCAAGGAGAATTAATCGCATTTATTGGCACAATACGACGGTTTTCCATTTTATTTCCTCCTTTGCTTTTGAAAATATTAAACGCTACAAAAATTCCATTCAAGATTTGTTGTACTCGTTCACTACGTGGAGAACTTGCCATGACTCGAGTAGTAACATTGAACCCAGATTGCATAGATTTTTCTCCAACAGATTTATAGAGTTCTTCTTCTGATTGGAGCATACGTACATATGAATCACCACTATTTGCGCCAGGCGCATTAGAAACACTGTCTGTTTCAGGATTATATCCTTTCACAAGAATTTTTATAGGTAACCAGAGCAGTCTTAAAATAGGTCCAATAATAGGAATTTTTAAACCACTTGAGCTTTTTCCTCCCTTGAATAAAGCATCTCCTTTTGCCTTTGCTTTCTTTTGCCATTTAGGACCTCGAGGATGTATTACCATTTGAATACAAGCCTTTTCATCAGGGAGTAATTTTGCGAAAGAATTTGCCAATCCATTGAGCGGATCATCTTCCACCTTTTTATAGGTATTAATAGGAAACCATGGTTGTTTTTCGGTATAAAAGAAAAATCCATTTGCGTGTTCACCTTTTGCAGTGAGCTTGAATCGGTCTTCTTTTTTTAATGGCACAATATCTGCGGCAGGATAAAAAGTGGTGACTTGTTTCATCACTATATTCCGATAACAAGGCGCACAACAAATAATAAAATTTAATTCTCTTTTTTCAAACTGCAGTTCAAATGAAAAACGAGGCTCAGTCCAGAGCATGCGACGAAAAACAATATTATAAAGGTTTAAATCACGTGTTTCATGTAAGGAACGGAATAGTTGTTCCATTTTTCCAATAGCTTCTCGAAAATCTTTTTCGGTTCGTCGTTCATTATCCAGCTTGGAATCATTCCTTGGTAATGATACTTCGAGATGTATAAGATTATGAGCACTCCATTTGAAGTGAGCAATTCGCGCAAGCCAAATAAATAATTTTATGGCAATAACCCCTCCTACAATGAGGATTATTAAGGTTTTCCAATTCAGGAGAAACCATTGCCAAATATAAAGCCAATCAATATCCATTTATTCTGTTGTTTGGGTCCAATCTTCACTCAAAAATAATTCTAAAGCAGGAGGTGTTTCATCGATAAGACGGAGGTCGTAATTTATTTTAATGCTTGGTTCGAGGACAAAAGGATCAATTGCTGTCTCTCCAATGAACCTTCTTTTAGACAACAAGTCAGTTGCATCCCCCATTAGTGCTCCAGAGATAATAAGTTGACTGTAAGAAACATCAGAAGAATTAATAGTTCCATTACCATCAGCAATGAATACTCCGGTGAGAGCTGTTACATTTGCATTGATCATTATGTCATTAGCGATAAAAGCTCCAAATCCTGCTGGTTGAAAGTTATCTGCAATAGTAAGTGTTCCATCTATTACAAATGTTTTTGAGCCTTCTGTAAAAGTAAGTGCATTAGCTACAGTGAGGGTAACATCATCAGTAATGAAATATATCCCAGAATCATCAGGCGTTGTCTCCCAACTATCGCTACCGAAAAACGACGCAGGATCATTTGCATCTTCATCGAATTCATCCCAGAGTCCACCTGTTTCAATAATATCAGTGGTTTCATCTCCAGTAAAAACTTCTCCTGTAGAGATTTCAAGAGGAGTTTCTAATTTACCAAATGGATTTTCTGTTGTATCAGTGAATGTCTGAATCCCTATATTTCCTCCGCCACGTACCTCTACATACGGACGAATAATTTCTACTGTTGCACTAGCACCCTCAGTAGAAGTGCTCGCCTCAATGATTTCCAGAATGGTTAAACCGTCACATATTTTTATTTGATTATTTCCAATGTAGAAACTTGAAGGATTTGTCCAGACACCTTCAGATACTTCTAGTTGATATTCTATAACAGCAAAAGCTACATTATTTACTTCGGCAGTATCAGCCTTGATAGTGAGTGCTGTATTCATTTCATATTCAATATCAAAGATTTGAGTTGTCTCAAGATCAAAAGCTGCCCCAGTGAATTCAAAATAATTACTAGCAGGATCACTTGGATCAATATCACCTTTCCATTCCCATTGACTATTTCCACTATCAAGGTGATGTTTGTATACCCATCCTGACGCGGCAGGAATAGTCAGATCATAGACTTTTATTCCCGTGATTCGTATATCATCACTAAATCCCAAATCTGGAGAAAGGGTTAGCGTGGTTTTATACAAGGCCTTTTCATCTTTTGCTACAGCTGGTGTAAAAGTAGTTTTCTCAACCGTAGCATTAATTTCATTACAGGTTGTACAAGGATCGGGGATAGCGGTATTACATTCCATATCAAAATCACCAGTCCAGTTATAAAGATTGTCAATGCCATTCCACTGCCACCATGTCCCACTAGAGGTTTCATCATCAGGATGACATTCTCCGATGGCTAATAATCCGACAGCTTCTGCCCAATCGTGAGTACACACTTTCACTTCTGCAGCAGTTGCTCCTGTTTTACAGGTTTTCCATATATTAAACTCAGTCAGTCCAAAGGATTTATGAGGAGTGTGTTTTCGGCAGGTAACACTTCCGTTTAATAAATCAGTACAAATTCCAATAGTACTCAGAGTAGGAGGTCCACCAGGACCACCACCACCTGGAGTACTCACACACACAATATTCGAGAACCAATTGTCATTTTTTTCTATTGCTTGGTTACAGATCTCAGTTGAAGTTCCAGCTCCTTGAATAAGAACATCAAAGTTAAATTCAATCCATCCATTTTGTGAAAGATCGTTTACTGTTAATTCTACGAGTCCACCCGCTGCAGATCCATCGTGTGTTATGTTTCCAGTAATGCCAGGATTAGAAGTCGTGACAACTTCATTTCCTATATAGACAAGAAGGGGATCAAGATTGTCATTAAGTATTGTGGAGAAAGTACTTGTTTCTTCAGATTCAAATCGAACCGTGTACGTACGAGTGTCTCCATTGTTTATTGTTCCGGTAGGCGTAATTGATTTTTGTATAAATGTAACATTTCCACTCCCTCCGGAAGTCTTAACACAAATAATATTACTTGCGTATGGTGCTACTGTGGAAATAGTGAGTATTGCTTGATTACAAAGTTGAGTATTGCTTGCGGTTGCTATTACTTCTGCAGTGAAAAGAAAAGTCATAGACTCAGTGTCATTCAGATCGTTTACATTCAAACTCACAAGAGACAAGCCTGAATTAAAAGAGATTGTTCCAGTGGCACCTGGATCAGTGCTAGAAATAGTTCCTGGCACAAGAAAGGAAAGACCGGGGTCAAGCTGATCAAGAATAGTGTCAGTTAGGATGCTACCGGTATTATTCGTAATTTGTACAGAATATTCAATAGTGTCTCCCGTAGCGACAATAGATCCCGGTACAGGATCTGACGTTTTTGTTAATATAATAGCGGTTCCACTTCCACTAAGAGAAACACAAATATTATCACTCGAATAAGGAGTTCCCTGAAAGTCTGGAACGACTGCTTTGTTACAAATTTGAACATCATTGATTGCAATTACTTCTGCAGTGAATTCGAAAGTCATGGAGTGGGTATCACCTAAGTCAAAGGTCTCAAAACTAACGATAGACAAAGATGAATTGAAAGACATGGTCCCAGAGGCAGTTGGATCAGTACTAGAAATGTTTCCTGCCGCAATAAAGGACAGATTTGGATCAAGCTGATCAAGGATAGTTTCCGTTATGATGCCGCCAGAATTGTTTATGATTTGTACAGAATAATTTATGACATCGCCAGCCTGTACAGTTGATCCCGGAAGAGGATCTGATTTTTTTATTAATTCAATTAAATCATTGTTATTCACAATTACAGGGTGACAAATTTTGTTTGGAGGTAGGTTTGGAGGTGGAGTAAAATTACTTGCAACAAGATTTTCTACAGTATTAATATCAAAGAGAGAGCTGGTCAGTGATTTAAAGAATTCTTGGATGGGGGAGAAAAGATTTTCTAATACATTGAGTACGTTTGGAATAAATCCTCCTGGTCCAGTTGTTCCCGGAGCGGTAGAAAGAAGTGTTACTTCATTACAAACTTTAATATTTGGTGCTCCCGGATCTAGAACAAGAACTTGGAAAGAAGCATATGCCGTATCACCACTTTGTATATTTTGAAAAACAATTCCAACGGTATGAGTGGGTAGGTCGTATGTGACATTTAGAGTAGGACTGCTTAAGAATTGTAAATTCGAATCCAAGGGATCGGTAAGAACAATATCCAGAGCTCCATTGGTGTTATTTGTTGCTCCAATGGTATACGTGATAATGTCTCCAGGATACACAGGTGTTCCAGCAGGAATATCTGCCGTTTTAGTCAAAGAAATAAGTTCATCGATGACGTTGTGACAGACTGAATTCGACAAATCGGTGACAATTCCATCCACTCCAGTAGCAGAGTTACAGAAGGTTGTGTTTGGTGAAACATTTCCATTTATCGTCACAGGGAAACTCATCGTTTGAATATCTCCGGGAACCATTGGAGGGAAAGAAATAGTAACGGTGTGCAAAGTAGGATCATAGTAAATGACTGGGGTAATCAGTCCTGAAAAAGTTACATGAGGACTCAGTACATCAGTTACCACGAGATTATTGAGCGTGGTATTTCCAATATTTTCAGCACTAATCGTGTACAGAATAGTATCTCCAACAACTACGGTAGATCCGTGAGGTGGGTTCGCAGATTTTATAATTTCAAAATCAGGAACATTATTAAAAACAACTGGATGACATATTTGATTTGAAGTATGAGTTATTCCTTGATACGTAGCAGACGCTTGGTTACATACTTGTCCAGGAGTAGGAATACTTGAGTTTATGGCAACAATAAAACTTTTGGCACTAGAAGTACCAGCAGCAATATTTCCAAAGTTGAGAGTCACAGTTCCAGCAGACTGAGAGACTCCCGGATCTCCACTTACGAACGTAAGATTAGAGTCGAGAATGTCAGTGGCAGAGAAATTAGAAAGAGTCGTATTTCCGGTATTGTTTACGGTAATGGTGTAGGTAATGGTGTCGCCTGGGGAGAGGTTAGTACCAGCTACAGGGTTTGCCGTTTTCACCAAAGTGAAATTAGTAGAAGAAGTTTCCGTCACCGGGTGACAGACTTGGTTAGAAATATGAGTGATTCCTTGATACGTGGCAGATGCTTGGTTACATACTTGTCCTGGCGTAGAGATATTAGAGTTCACCGCTACGATGAAATTCTTGGAAGCAGAATTACCAGCAGCAATGTTTCCAAAATTGAGAGTTACCGTTCCAGCAGACTGAGAGACTCCCGGATATCCACTTACGAATGTAAGGTTAGAGTCGAGGATGTCTGTGGCAGAAAAATTAGAAAGAGTCGTATTTCCGGTATTGTTTGCGGTAATAGTGTAGGTAATGGTGTCGCCTGGGTCGAGGTCAGTACCAGCTACAGGGGTTGCCGTTTTCACCAAAGTGAAATTAGTAGAAGAAGTTTCCGTCACCGGGTGACAGACTTGGTTAGAAATATGAGTGATTCCTTGATACGTGGCAGATGCTTGGTTACATACTTGTCCTGGCGTAGAGATATTAGAGTTCACCGCTACGATGAAATTCTTGGAAGCAGAATTACCAGCAGCAATGTTTCCAAAATTGAGAGTTACCGTTCCAGCAGACTGAGAGACTCCCGGATATCCACTTACGAATGTAAGGTTAGAGTCGAGGATGTCTGTGGCAGAAAAATTAGAAAGAGTCGTATTTCCGGTATTGTTTGCGGTAATGGTGTAGGTAATGGTATCGCCTGGGTCAAGGTCAGTACCAGCGGCAGGATTTGCCGTTTTCGTTAAAGTGAAGTTTGTTACAGTAGTTGTTACCACCTCAAGATCAAAATATGTTCGATGAATATTTCCAAAACAAGAAGCGTGATCACCTAGATCAAATGTTGCAGTTGTTCCACTTACAGAAAGCTCGCTGTCGGCAAGAGTGAAATGATCAGCAACAAATGTTGGTGGTCCCGATACTGTTGCAGAATTATAGTGGTGCCATGCACCTACTATATGGTATTGAGTTCCTGCAGGAAGAGTAGGTAATGTGACAGAAGGAGAGGTCTTTGTGCTTGGGGAAGCATCTGAGCTATATACAATTCCTTGTACAGCGTGTGATGCATTATTCCAACTTATTTTAATATCCGTATCATGCGCCATGTAGTTCTGGTAATTTGGATCACCAGGGAACTGTTGTTTAGCATTGTCGTGTGAATAGACCTGAATACGCACTTTGTCTCCCAGAGAAGCTGTTCCGCTTAAAGAATGATCATAAACAGGAATGGATACGTATCCTGGTTGCTCAGGGAAATATCCAAGTGGGTCACGAGTATTACAACTTCCATTGAGACATTTTCGTGCACTTGAAAAATAAGATTCTTTGATTTTATTGTTTCCACTTACATAATTGACCACATATGTTGGCTCAAGACATGGACATCCGTACGTTGGAGAAGGATTCATTCCAAACGAGATACATTCTGCATCAGTAAAAGTATTGGTAAAACCATTGATTGATTGATTTCTCCAAAGCACACCATCATTAGAATTTCCTGGCGGCTGGAATACTCCTAAATCTGAATCAGTAATACATTGATCAGTGTTCCAGAAGTACTTACTTCGGGAATAATCTAAGGTATTAAATGTAACATTGGATCCAGTTCCTGTTGGATTAGCACAGGATACCAAAAGCCATTCACATTCAGCATTAACACTGGAAAAAGAAAGGATAAAAGAGAATCCTATAACGAGAAAGCCAAACCATCGAAGTTTCATGTGTTTGAATGAAAATAATTCATCTTAAATTGTCAGGTATTTCCAGGTAAAAACCAAATTTTTTTAATCTTTTTTGATGACGGTTGGCAGTCGATTGGACAGGTTGCTAGAAATTTGTACACTTTTTGCGATGACACAGAATCCATATGACGTTTTGGGCGTTGATAAATCTGCTTCCCCGGCAGATATTAAGAAAGCTTTTCGTGCAGCAGCAAAAAAGCACCATCCTGATAAGGGAGGAAAAGAAGATGAGTTTAAAAAAGTAAATGATGCATATGAGACATTAGGGGATGAGAAAAAGAGACAACAATATGATCAATTCGGTTCGACGGGAGCACAGGGAGCAGGTGGATTTGGAGGTGGCGGATTTGATGCATCAAATTTTGATTTTGGAGGAGGAATGGATGATATATTTTCTTCTTTTTTTGGAGGAGGAGCTGGTGGCAGTGGAAGAAGGGTAAATACTCATGGATCAGATTTGGAAGTGGAAGTGATTTTAGATTTTGATGATGCGCTAAAAGGAGTAACGAAGAAATTTTCTTCTACACAATTTGTAAGTTGTACAGCATGTAAAGGAGACGGCGGTTCTGGACAAAAAACTTGTTCAACTTGTTCGGGAACAGGACGGACTTCTCAGCAAACACGAACGCCTTTTGGGATTATTCAACAGCAAGGAATTTGTTCTGATTGTGAAGGAACAGGAAAAACGTTTGATTCTAAATGTTCAGAATGTTCCGGTGAAGGACGCATCCGAAAATCAAAAAAAATTACGATTAATGTTCCAGAAGGGGTTCAAACAGGAGAAACATTGAGGGTACAGGGGGAAGGAGAGTCTGGACGTCGAGGAGGGGCGGCAGGAGATTTATTTGTGCATATCCAAGTACGTGCTTCTCGAAAATTTGAACGTCGAGGTATGGATGTTTTATCAGACTTAAAGCTTCCGTTATGGAAAGTTTTATTGGGTGGGAAATTTCCAGTAGAAACCTTTTGGGGAAAAGTTGATCTTATGATTCCAGAGTGTACGAGAGATGATTCATTGCTTCGGATTCGCGGAAAAGGAATAAAACGAGGTGGTCGTCACGGAGACCATTTAGTTCGTATCGTGTATGATTTACCAAAGAAACTAAGTAAAAAGGAGCGAGATATGTTAGAAGAGCTTAAGTGAACCTTCAAACGAGAAGCTTAAATCTGGAAGTAGATACGAGGGGTTGATTTTTTGTGAAAAAATAGCTAGAAAATAAGGTGATGAAGAAAATTTGCGCTGTTTCTGGAAAGGAATTTGATGTCACAGAGGCAGATTTGAAGTTCTATGAAAAAATGGAAGTACCAGCTCCGACGTTGTGTCCTGAAGAAAGACAACGAAAACGTTTAGCGTGGCGAAACGAACGAAGTCTTTATCGCCGGAAATGTGATTTCTGCCAAAAATCAATGATTGCTATTTACGATCAAGATGCAGAATTCCCCGTCTATTGTAGAGACTGTTGGTTGAGTGATAAATGGGATGCAAAAAAATTAGGTCGAGATTTTGATTTTTCTCGTCCATTTTTTGATCAATTTGTAGATCTTTTGAAAACAGTTCCTAAGCTCGCTGTGATAAATGAACGGAGTGAAAATTCAGAATTTACTCATCTTTCAGATCAAAATAAAAATTGCTATCTCCTTGTTGGAACAGCTCGGTGTGAAGATTCTTTATTTGGATATAGAATGTTTGATACCAAGGATTGTGTAGATTGTGCTTTTTTATTAGGAGGGGAACTTTGTTATCAGTGTCTTGAAAGTGAGAATTTGTATGATTCTTCATATTGTATTCGATGTAAAAATTCACAAAATTTATATGTCTGTCATGACTGTCAGAATTGTAAAAATTGTTTCGGGTGTACGAACTTGCGAAATAAAGAGTTTTGTTGGGGGAATCAGCAACTTACGTCGAAAGAATTTTCTAAACGGCTTAAAACGGAGACTTGTTCTTGGGAAAATTTTGACGATCTTCGGAAGTCAGGAATTTTTCGAGCATCAAAACTGATTCAATGCGAAAATTGTGTGGGCGATAATGTAGAGAAGGCAAAAAATTGTCTGCAGTGTTTTGACCTTTCAGAAAGTGAAAACTGTAGTTATTGCATTTCGGGGACGAAGGACACAAATTGTTCGGATACTGAATTCATTGATCAAAGTTATTGGTGTTGGAATGGTTCTTCACAGGAACTCAATAATAATAGTGTTTGTTGTGCTACGGTTTGGTATTCGAATGATATTTTTTATTCTGAAAATTGTGTTTCTTCTCATGATTTATTTGGATGTATTGGGATGAGACATGCTGAGTATTGTATTCTCAATAAACAATATTCAAAAGAAGAATATTTTATTCTTCGAGAGAGTATTATTGAGTATATGAAGAGGAATGGGCAGTGGGGTGAGTTTTTTTCAATAGAAATATCGCCTTTTGCGTACAACGAAAGCGTGGTGCAGGAATATTTTCCTTTGGGAAAAGAAGAAGTATTAGAAAAAGGATGGAAATGGAAAGAGATTGAAACTTCGAACGTACACACTTCGCATTACAAATTTTCAGAAAACATTAAAGACGTCCCAGATTCCATTTGTAATGAAGTTCTGGCATGTGAGCCATGCGGGAAGAATTACAAAATTCAAAAAGCCGAACTGAAATTTTACCGAAAAGCGAAACTTCCGATTCCTGATAAATGTCCTGGTTGTCGGCACAATGAACGAATGAATCTGCGAAACCCGAGAAAATTATTTCCTCGCAAATGTGATAAATGTTCTGATAATATTCAGACGACTTTTGCTCCAGATCGACCGGAAAAAGTATATTGTGAGAAGTGTTATGTAGATTCATTAGAATGAAAAAAAAATGCGCTGTTTCTGGGAAAGAATTTGATGTCACAGCGGCAGATTTGAAGTTCTATGAAAAGATGGGAGTACCAGCTCCGACATTGTGTCCGGAGGAACGGCAGAGACGGCGTTATGTGTGGAGGAATGAAAGAGGACTTAGCAAAAGAAAATGTAATTTTACTCAAAAGGATATTATTTCTATGTATTCTGCAAATTCGCCTTTCAAAATTTATCGTCAAGAAATTTGGTGGTCAGATAAGTGGAGGGCTCTCGATTATGGTCAAGAATTTGATTTTTCTCGTCCTTTTTTTGATCAGTTTCGTGAATTGCAGTTAAAAGTACCTCGTCTTTCGCTGGTAAATAAAAATAGTGAGAATTGTCAATATACGAATCATTCAGCAGGTAATAAAAATTGTTATTTAGCAACAGTTACCTTTGATTCTGAAGATATTTATTATAGCGACTGGATAGTTGAACACTGCACTGATTGTATGGATTGTTCATATCTACTAGACAGTTCACAATTGTGTTATGAAGTTTATTATGGATGGAATGCATATCAAGCATATTTTTCTGAATTAATTCGACGATGTCGAGATATATGGTTTTGTTATGATTGTATTGCTTGTGAGAATTGCTTTATGTGTTCTAATTTACGAAACAAAAAATTTTGTATTAAAAATAAACAATATTCAAAAGAGGAGTATCAAAAAATTATCAGCGATATTTTCCCCATGTCTTACGCTTCTTTGGAAACATTTAAGGTGCTTTTCAATAATTTCAAAAAGGATTCAATTCATCGTGCGAGCTATTGTTTTCAGACAGAAGGTTCTTCTGGAGACTTTCTTTTTAATACTAAAAATTGTAATCAATCTTTTGATTGCTTGGATATGGAGGATTCAAGTTACTGTATCGATGTTACAGGGTTAAAAGATTCTCGAGATGCGTATCACATGGGATGGAGTCAACTTGTCTATGAAAGTCATGCAATTGCTAATAGTTTCGATGTTTTATTTTGTCACTTTTCCTATGAGAATAAAAACATTACTTATTGTGACTCAGTCCATAATAGTCATGATTTATTTGGTTGTGTAGGAGTAAATCACAAACAATACTGCATTCTCAATAAACAATACACGAAAGAAGAATATTTTCTTCTTCGAGAGAGTATTATTGAACACATGAAGAGGAATGGAGGATGGGGTGAGTTTTTTCCAATAGAAATATCTCCATTCGCATATAACGAAACGGTGGCTCAAGAATACTTTCCTATGACAAAAGAAGAAGTATTAGCAAAAGGATGGTTCTGGAAAGAAGCTGAATCTTTAAATTACCAAGTTTCAAGCTACAAAATCCCTGATAATATTTCAGATGTATCTGATTCTATTTGTAATGAAATATTTGTATGTAAATGTTGTAAAAAAAATTACAAAATACAAAAAGTGGAGCTAAAGTTTTATCGCAAGCAAATTTTACCAATTCCTCATAAATGTCCCGACTGTCGTCATAAGGAACGAATGAGTCTTCGAAACCCGAGAAAATTATTTCCTCGCAAATGTGAGAAATGTTCTGATAAGATTCAAACGACTTTTGCTCCAGATCGACCGGAAAAAGTATATTGTGAGAAGTGTTATTTAGATTCGTTAGAATAATTTTTCTCCAATAAAAAATCCGTCCTTTCGAACAGATTTTAATTTTAAAATAGTTTTGGAACGAACTAGCAGTTCAGTCCTTGTTCACGGAGCTCTTCACGTCGTGTTCGAGCTTTTGCTTTGTTGTTACGAGAGTGAAGGGCAGACTTGCGTCGACGCTCATTGATCTCATGTCCACCATGCTGTTTAGCGCCTCCTTTGTTAGTCATTTTGAATAGAATTCAAGAATTTTCTCGCGCAGTGTAAATTTTCCGTACTTCTTGTCAACTTTTAGTACATTTTTTTGACCGCCAACCCTTCAAAGAAATAATCAATAATTTCCTGAATAGATTTTCCTTGTTTGGCTAGTACACGAGCACTGTTCCCAGAAAGGCCAACTCCGTGTCCTTTTGGTGCGAGATCTTTGTCATATGGAAGTTCGCGAACACGACACCATGGATATTGTGATGCCCACGGATTTACACTTTGTCCTGCAGATTGAGTGAAATAGGGACCGATAACAGTTTTCCCGTCCTTGGTTACTACTTGTCCGGCTGTTTCAGCTATAAGACCTCGTTGCTCAGTATGATACCGTTCCCAGTCATATCCCAGATACAGTTGGCTTGTGCGTGGATCATCTTCAAGATCATAGAGTGGTGTTCTGAATTTTCGTTTTACTCCGGAATATGTTTTTGCATATGAGCGAGCAAGGACATGAATTACATGGCGTTTGGTTACGGGTTCAGTAGAAGGTTCTTCACCAAGTCCCCAGAGATATTCTTCAATAGGAAGATCGTTTATCACCAATAATTTTTCTTGTTGTAGATAAAAATGAAGCGATCCACGAAAAGAATTATATAAAACTTTTCCTTGTCCGAATCGTGGATTTCGATAGTTTTCGATACGCAATATTCCTTGAGTTTTTAATGAAATATTCCCGGGCATTCCATTATTCCAATGCCATTCTTGTTCTCCTGCAGTGACGTGCAGGGTCTTTGTTCCAATTATATAATTCACCTGGATTTTTGTTCCAGCAACAACTTCTGTAAGTTTTTTATCTCGATTCCATATGCCAACAGATTTTGTTCCTACTACTTCTGCGAACGAAGCATCAAATCCTGCAAGTTTAATTTTTATATGTGGAGCTACTGGTGCCACGGGAACATCTTTTACAGTTGGTTTGAAGATAGGTGCTGGTCGAGCAATAACACTTGCTTTCATCTGCCTTGTAAAGAAATCACGATTTGTTGCACTGGCACGGAATAACTGAGTGTCTCCTGAAACACGGAACGTATATTCGATAGTGGCTTTTTCAATTTGTGTTGGGAAATATTTTCGTTCCAAGAATTGTGGCACGAGCTTGAAGTGATAGGCTCCGTTTATTGTAGATTTCACATTAATTCTAGAACTAAAATTTCCGCTACGACCCGTTCGAATAAGTTCGTTTGTACGGAATGGCTCAACAGTTGTTCCATCGGGAACATTTTCTACACGAAAAGCGGTTCCAGCAGGCCAGTCCATAGTACTCGTGTTTTTTATATGGATACTTGCAGATTTCCGTTCATGACGACGAATCTGCGGAACATCTGTAATCATTGATATTTCAAGAGGGGAGTCTCTTCGGTCGGGCGTAAGACTTTTTTCTTTTTGCACATGTGGAGCGGCGCGACTATTGCTCAAAAAATCGAGTCCTTTTGGAGTACCTTCATCCTCAAATCTTGCGAGAATCTCCAGAACCTGTTCTACTTTTGTACGAAGTTCAGGGAGCTTGTCGATCATATTTTTTCCAGGACAAGCCGTTCCATGTCCGCGCACGGCTAGATCTTGATGTCCGAGTATATTAGGAGTTTCTTTTCCCCAAAAATTAGTGTTTCCTAATGGATCAGATCCAATTTGTGCAGACAAATCAGCAATGAGAAGTGCTAACACATCCATTTGTGCGTCAGTGGGTTTTTCTTCTTGGAAATTCCCCATGAGAGCGATTCCGACGGTTCCAATATTACGATAGGATACATGGGCGCCGACAGGAATTCGTTGATTCCTTTCATATCCAGCACGACCTTCGTATACATTTCCAGCGCGATCAATAACGAAGTTATATCCAATATCGCCCCAACCACGAGTAAGAGTGTGATACGAATAAATGGCACGCATGAGTTCGGCAGGAGTTCTGTTTCGCTCTTGTTGTAGATTTTCTGCGGTATGATGTACCACAAATTTTGCGACGAGTCGGTTTTCGGAAATAGGCCAAAAGAGAGACTGTCCATCCTCATTTTCACGTACAGTGTTTACGGGACGAAACTTGGCCTCCACTAATTTTTGTTCAATAGGAAACCATCGTCGTGTTTTTTGCTGAAACGTATCTACCAGTCGCAATGACTCATTAGCTCCCCAGTCACCACGAAGGAAATATTTTGGTATTTTTTTGAGAAGAGTTTTGGATTCAACGGACGTTTCTAGGAACTCAGAGGTGTTCTCGCTGAATTGTGCTACGAGACTCTCTCCAGGGATTTTTGTGTTGAAGAAATGTGCAATAACCTGTGCCGTTTCTTCAGACTGAATCTGCAGTGTAGTTCTGGTCTCATCAAAGAATACCAGCTCACTCAGATCATCACGATCATCTTCCATTTCCCATGCACGCCAGTTTCCTTCGATATCTTTATAAGACATTTTTGGAAGCGCTGTTCCATCCAATGTAAAGACAGTGAGCGAATTCCATTTGTCTTCTGTGGACAACTCAAATGTAGCGGCTGGAATTTCAAGAGGTTGCTCAAAAAAAGTCGGTGAATTATTCAAGAGAGAGACGGCGCCTAGAAGCAAGCTTTCAAACATTCTTTTGTGTATTTCAATTTGTCACCGAAATGGTAATGTGAATACAAATTTTGGTCAAGATTTAATTTTTCTTTTAACTTTTAACGAAAGCAACGTTTGCTTGATAGAAATCGGTAACTTGTTCGAGGTATTGGTTCTTGACTTTTTGCTCAAGAAAACTGCCGGAGAAGGCGTTTATAATGAGTTGATAAATATCTTCTGTACTGAGATCGAGTGCTTCGGTAACGGCGATGAAGTTTTCATTTATGTAGCCACCAAAATAAGCGGGATCGTCGGAATTGACAGTTGCAACGAGACCTTTGTTGAGCATTTCTTTGAGCGGATGCTCGGTAAGGTTCGACACAACTTGAAGCTTGTCGTTCGATAGTGGACAAACAGTTAGTGGAATCTTTCGCGTTACTAACTCTT
The DNA here is from genome assembly GCA_964526665.1 of uncultured Candidatus Peribacteria bacterium. Classification (GTDB taxonomy): domain Bacteria; phylum Patescibacteriota; class Gracilibacteria; order UBA4473; family UBA4473; genus M50B91. Next base: position 56,998 of record CAZGJL010000003.1, read on the forward strand.
GAACAAGGGACTCATCTTCAAGGGCTCGGTTTCCGTGATCAACACGAGAAACCTTTAGTATATCAAGTGCGGTGTGAACGTATTCTGGGGGTCCTTCTTCTCCCGCGTGCGCAACGGTAAGAAATCCGGCGGTTCGAGCGAGAGCAAATACGTGTTGGAATTTTTCTGGTGGGTTTCCGATTTCAGAGGAATCCAATCCTACGGCGGTAATTTTTTCTTTATGAGGCATTGCAAGATTGAGAGTCTCAATGGCTGAATCTTCGTCTAGGTGTCGCAGGAAACTCATAATAAGTTTGGATGTAATTCCGAATTTTTTTTCGGCATCTACAAGAGCATTGTGAATTCCATTGATGACGGTATCAAATGAAATCCCTCGGGCAGTGTGAGTTTGGGGGTCAAACATAATTTCTGTATGAATGACGTTTTGTTCATGGATTTTTTCTATGTATGCCCATGTCATGTCATAGAAGTCTTGTTCGTGAATGAGAACAGAGGCTCCGGCGTAATAAATATCCAAGAACTCTTGAAGATTATTAAATTTATAGGCGGCTTTTATTTCTTCGATTGATTTATAGGGAATGGTTTTCTTATTTCGTTTGGCAATATTGAACATAAGTTCTGGTTCGAATGATCCTTCAATGTGAAGGTGTAATTCGCATTTTGGGATTTTGTTTATGAAATTTCTGATTTTTGATTCCATGTTTTTTGATTAATGAAGTTTTATACAAAAGCCAAATAAATAACATAAGAGACAAATAACAAATACATAAGGAGCAATGTTCGTGCCTGTCTTTTGTTGAGAGAGTGGTCTTCGGCGAAGAAGTACAGCAAGATAATGGTAGAACCCAAAAGACCCAAAATAATCTCCATATTAGTGAAATCAATGGTTACAGATCCTTTGTACAAAGTATAAATAAGAAGAGGGAGCCCGAGTCCAACAAGGATGTCAAAAATATTAGAACCAAATACGTTCGATGTAGCATCATCGATATCGCCTTTTCGGGCATTTGATACAGAAATAATAGTATCGGGGACAGAAGTTGCTGCGGCAATAATCGTAAAGGCAACAATGATAGGAGAAATTCCTAAGGCATGAGCAAGATCAATCGCAGCATCTGTAAGGAAAAAAGTGAATATTCCTATGATAATAAGAAGTACCAAAAACATCGGTAGTTCTTTGGCGAGACGAATATTAGTGGGCTTCGTTTCTTTAAGTTTTTTTTTGTGAGATTTGGTGTGAATTATAATATCGCGAAGGTAAATTCCGTAGAGCCCTAGTAATAGGATTGCTATAATGAGGCCCCATGTCTGGAAGTAGTAGAGAAGAGTGACAAGAGCAAAAACTGAGAGGAGATAAAAGAGCGCGTCGCGACTGATTACTTTTTTGGAAACTTTGAATGCTACTGGTGCGACAAAGACGCAAAGTCCTGGAATTACGAGTAGATTGAAGAGTGCCGACCCGGCAATGGTTCCGATTCCTACGTCGAATTGTTTGAAGAAAATCACAGCGTATAGTGCGACGAGAAGTTCTGGGAGAGAGCTAGATACAGCATCAAATGTTGCACCTTTTACATCTCGGGGGAGACGGAAGTAGTCTCCTAGGTTGGAAGAGGTGGTGGCAAATTTTTTTCCAGCAAAATAGATAACAATGCTCGATATGAGAATTATTCCCAGGGCGATTAATATATTCATTTTAAGAATTTATAACACTCGTACTGTACAGGTGTAACATTCCTTTAGTAAAGAAAAAAATCTGTCATAAGGGTGTTTTTGTTATGGAAGACTATTCGGTCTCCTTTTGTTAATTTACATAAAATAAGTATAATAAATGAAAAGCTTTGTGTTTTCACTTTATGCCCAACTTCATCTTTATTCTTCTCGCCTTTCTCCTCGGAATCATCTGTTTCGGGTTAATTTATTTTTTATTCAAACTTATAAGAACAAAAGTTCCCTACGTCCCAACCTCCAAAAAAGTAGCCAAAAAAATGATAGAACTAGGAAAACTTGATCCATCAAAAACAGTTTATGAGCTCGGTTGTGGAGATGGAAGGGTGCTTTTTTGGGCAGAAAAAAGTTGCGGCAATCTCATCGGATATGAACTTATTGAGCCATTAGTTTATTGGGCAAGACTGAGAAATTTTTTGAGAAAGGGGAATATCCAATTCCATTTACAAGATTTTTTTAAAGCCGATACTGATGATGCGGATGTCATTCTTTGTTATCTTTTCCCGGGGGTCATGGAACGGTTTTTTGAAGAGAAGTATCCGAGACTAAAAAAAGGAACGCTCATTGTTTCTCATGGATTCCCAATGCGAAGCTTGAAGCATAAGAAAAAAGAAATAGTTGGACGAGCAAAGATATGGGTTTATGAAAAGTGAGATGATTCTCTTTAATTTGAGTTCGAACTTCGAACTCTGTTTTATAAAGTTTTCAAAACCTCAGCAATTGCATCAGCATTAATCTTCGCGTGAGCGTACAACTCTGCTGGTTTCCCAGAAAGCTCATACTCCGTCACTGCTAAGGTCGCGATACATTCAGCTTTGATTTTCTTATCCTGAATCTCTTTTGCAATGGCAGTAGCGAGTCCAGAATATGGATTGTGATCCTCAACAGTTATGAATTTTCCTGTTTTCTTGAGTGATTTGGCAACCGTGTCGTCTAATTTTTTGATACTGCTCACAATTACAATCTCGGCATCGACTCCCGTTTCTTCTTTCGCCTTCAACGCTTCGTGCACACATGGTCCTGTCGCGACAATAGTTATCTTTTCTCCAGAACGGAGAACATCACATTTTCCGTACTCATATTTATAATTCTTATCGAAGAACACGCTTCCGTCTTCTTTTGTCAGTGTTGGCAATTTTGCTCGTCCCATTCGGACATACATGTTTCCCCATATTGACGCAGCGAAACGAATGATTCGATCGCAGTGGTTGGGGTCAGCGGGTTCACATACTCCAGTATTGAACATTCCTAAGAAACTTCCCGCGTCATCAATCGCTTGATGCGTTGGTCCGTCTTCTCCTACAGATAATCCGCAGTGAGTCGCTACCATTTTTACGTTTCCGGCATTGATGTCATTTACTCGTGCTTGGTCTTTGGCCCTACTTGAAATAAAAGCTCCGAACGTGCTGGCAAAAGGAATGATATTGCTGAATGACATTCCACCAGCGGCGGAGATCATGTTTTGTTCGGCGATTCCAAATTCAACATATTGATCAGGGAAAGCTTTTTGTGTGTCCGAAGTTTTTACACTTCCAGATAAATCAGCCGACATGGCAGTAATTTCTTTGTTATTCTCTGCCAAATTTTGTAAGGCTTTTCCGTATGCTCCACGACAGTCAGTAATTTCATCAGCAGCATATTCTTTTACTTCGCCTGTATTAATTTTCATACTCCTTCCCCAGGCAGGGAATGTGTTTTTTTTCGGAACGAATTTTCGATCAGCACGGAATTTGTCGAGTACAGAAGATTCTTCTTTTGTTACCGTAAGTGCGGCTGAAGCAAGCATCTCGTCAGCTATGTCTGGTTTTGGCGTAGCTCCGTGCCATGTTGGTTTTAGATTTTTTCCATCTTCTTCCATCCCAGGAACACCTTTTCCCATTACGGTTCGAGCAATTATTGCTGTTGGACGTCCACGTTTGCAACCACTATTGAGTGCGTCCCAGATTTTTTCATAATCATGTCCATCTATTTCAATAACTTTCCATCCTTTTGATTTGAAAAACTCCGTTACATCAATTCCGCACACTTGCGCCAATGTTCCAGAGATTTGCAAATTATTGTAATCTACGATCACTGTAAGATTTCCTAATTTCTGTTGTGCTGCCCAGAGAGCTGCTTCATGGACTTGTCCTTCTTGCATTTCTCCATCTCCGATCGTACACCAGACACGTTTATCTGGATTATTTTTCTTTTCACTCCACGCCATTCCTGCTGCAGCACTAAATCCACATCCAAGTGGACCTGTTCCATAATGAATTCCAGGAACGTGTCGGGTGACATGTCCCTCAAATTTACTTCCAAATTTTCGAAAATTCTCAATAACATCTCGTTTTTCAACAACCCCACATTCAGCCAAAATTGAGTACATGGCAGGGGAAGTGTGTCCGTTGGAAATAACAACCTTTTCGTCTGTCTTTGTCACACGAAATGCGTAGAGAGTTGAGAGTAAATCAATCATAGAGAGGGATCCTCCAGGATGTCCAGATTGAGATTGTTGTACCATTTCTACGATCGTTCTACGGCAGCTCTTGGAAAAAGTTTCCAAAAATCCAACACGGTCATATCCGAGTTTCATGCCGGGGTCGAGAGTCTGGAAGTTCATCGCCCGCAGATTACTAGAATTCTCAAGAATTTCAACCTTGTTCGCATTATGTTTGCTTGAAATTGACATGAATTAATTTCATACTAAAATCTATATGATTTTTTTAAAAAAGAAGATGCTTGAGGTCAATAAAGGTGTGGAAACAGAAAACAATCCTGAATCTTTGAATTTTGCTTCAGAAGAGCTAAAGCAAGAGCACATGGCGAAGGTGTTCATAACAAAGAAACCCGAAAAGGAAGAGCCACAAGTAGAAAGATGGTTTGGCGGAGGAATGGGAGTGGACATGTGTAATTCGCCAGAGTATTCACAAGCGTGTCTTGAGGCAGGAGTTATGCCAACCATGAGTGCGGCAATGCCGGCATTAGGGGAGCGTGAGAATTACGACAAAATATTCGGGAATGATGAACAAAAAATGACAAAGGGAAGAGCCAAGTTTATTAAAGAAAAAAGTACGCCAGCTTTGGAAGATAAAATTAAAAAAGTGAGAGAAGTGGCCCCACACGGTATTGTGAGTTTGAATATAATGTTTGCTCTGTTTGAATATGATGAAAGGTTGAAATCGGCAGGGAATGCAGGAAGAGATACTGGAAAGGTTGATAAAAATGGGGATATTATTCGAGAAAGAGGAGTGGACGTAGTATTCGTAGGAGCAGGAGTAGATCGAGAATTAGGGAACAAAATGTGTGAATATCCACATATGAAGTATGTACCGATTGTTTCGTCTGCACGAATAGCGAAGATCATAATGAAGGGAACAAAGAGAAAAGTTGATAAAAATGGCAAGGAAATAGCAAGACGACCAGATGCTATTTTGTTAGAGGATCCGAATAAGGCGGGAGGCCATCTTGGACGGTTAAAACCAACAATAGAAGATATTGAATTTGATCCAAAAAAAGAATTACTTGAGATGAGAGAGCATATTAAGGAGTTCTATGGAGAAGACGCGTATATTCCAATTATTTATGCGGGAGGAATTTCGTATAAAGAGGATATCGATGAGATTATGGCGATGGGGTTCGACGGAGTAGAGTTTGCAACTCGTTTGCTTTTGACGGAGGAATCATCTGCTCCCAATGAGATAATTAGAGAAAAATACTTAACGGCAAACAGTGTTGTAACAACCTTGGAAAGTTCAACAGGATATGCATCCAATTCTCTTGAAAAAACAAAGGGAAAAGAGATTGTTCAAAGAGAAGCAAAGCATGTGGCACAAGATTGCTTCGACTGTATAAAAAGGTGTACTCATATCAATTCGGCACGAGAAATTATAGAGTTGAAAAAAAGAGTGAAGAAAGACGAAGTTTTGTCAGAAAAAGAACAAGAAACTCTTGATGCAGGAGTTCAGGGATCGTGTATTGCTATAGAAATGGGGAAAGCTCGTCATGGAATTGAAGAGAAAAGTGAAGATGGAACTGGAGAAGCACGTCATTTTGCTGGAAGAGGACTAACTATAATACAAAACGATTCGATTTATTTTGATAAAAAAGTGCCGCCCATAAAAGTAGCAGTGAAATTTATGAGAGAACCAGGACACAGAAAGGAAAAAAACGAGGTCTAATCTTCTGGAGGAATTTGATAATAATCAAATAAGAAATCTGCAACTCTTCGAAATGTTCCGGCGGCAGTTTCTGATCCCCATTGAGAAACTTTTGGGTAATCAAGTTTTACTAATATTACAAATTTTGGGTCATTGTAGGGACCAAATCCCGCAAACGATGTAATGGTTGTTCCGAGTCCGGTAAGGGCTTTTCCATTTCGATATGTTTGAGAAGTCCCCGTTTTTCCCATCAAGCTATGTCCGCGAACTCCTGCTCCACGCGCGACTCCATTTTCTATGGAATTGAGAAGCATGGCTTTGATTGTTTGGTATGTTTCTTCGGAAATAATGCGGCGAATTCGTTCTGATTCGAAACTTTCTTCTTCTCCATCAGGAGAAATAATTTTTTCAATGAGCAGTGGTTTCATGAGATATCCACCATTCGCAAGAGCTCCATAAGACAGTGCCACTTGGAGGGGACTGGCAGTGAATCCTTGTCCAAATCCTCGCGTGATGAGCTCTGACTCTTCCCAGTCTTGCCAAAACTCTAACTGTCCTTTTGCTTCTCCATCAATTTCAATGTCAGTGAATTGTCCAAATCCAAAATTTTTCAAATATTCATGCAGCATTTGTGCGCCCATTTTTCGGGTAATAAAAGCAATTCCGGTATTTAATGATTTATTAATCACATCAATCATTGTTGTTATTCCATTGTATTCACTTTCAGAGTTTCGAATTTTGAAATTATCTACTTCGATTGGACCATTATCGTTATATGTTGTTTGAGGCGTTACCTCTGCAGCATTTATAGCAGCGGCCATAGTAAGAGACTTGATCACCGATCCAGGTTCATATTCATCTAGCACGATTTTATTTCGAAACACTGCGGGGCCCCAGATATTGAAATAACGAAAAAGATAGCCCTTTTCACTTTTAATAGTGGGGATGCGTCGATTAAAATTCTTATCAGCTCGATCGAATTCTTCCTTTTTTTCTGTCACAGTAAATGTCGAGAAAACATCTCCAAAGTTGTTCGGATCGAAGGTAGGAGCATGTGCCATAGCGAGGATTCTTCCTGTTTGGGGTTCAATAACAATGACTTGTCCAGCGTCAGCATCAAATTTCTTAATATCTACTTCTAGGATTTTTTCTACAGCGTTTTGAATAACTCGATCAATGGACAGGACAATATCAGATCCATCTTGTGCACCACGAATACCAAATCCCTTTCCCAAAAGTTGTTGTCCAGAAGTAGTAGTGGATCCAGAGATTTCTCCTTCATGTCCGCGAAGAATCTCATCGAATCTTCCTTCTATTCCATATTGACCATCTCCTGACCGATCAAGAAATCCAATAGTTTGAGCTGCAAGTGTTTTTTCGGGGTAATATCTCCAGTGTTCGTTTATCAGTTGAATTCCACGGAAAAGTTTTCTAAATTCGGGATCTCGTTTGAGCTCAAGAATTTTTTCTGAGATTTGTGGTGATATTTTATGGCTTATTTCGACGTATCGTTTTTTTCGTTTTTGCAAGAATGGAGTTAGATCAGTGGATGTGCTTCCTACTAATGGAGCCAATTCTTCAGCAACTTGTTCGATATTCGTTATTTGCACAGGGTCAGCAATTATATTTCCATATTCAATTTTTATTCCGGCTAGATTGAGAGCACGAATTGTTTCTTGGCGAATAGGGTCAACATCCGTATTCAGAACAACACGACGGCGTTCTGTTTCCATAAAAATTTGAACCAATGATTGTTGGTACGCCTGAATAATTGTTTGTTCACGAGCATTCATTTTTTGTGGATCGATTTCCAAGGGACAACTATCGATTTCTTCGCAATGAGCATTAATTAATAATGGAGCTAGCATGCTTGCCACAAGTTGAGGATTCCCTCGTTCTTGAGATTCTACTTCATCTTTTGATCCAAAATTTGGATAGGTTAATAACAGAGGATCTACGAACAACATTTTGAGCGTATGGTTTGTCGCTAGAGGGGTTACCTCTGAGGAATAACGATTCTTTTTTACCAATATTTTCCCACGGCGCGCAGTAAGAATTGATTTTTGTTCATGTTGAGCACGAGCTTCTGCGTCATATTTGTCGTATTGCAAGATTTGCAAATCAAAGAGTCTTCCAGCAAAAACCAAGCACACAGCGGCAAATAAAATTTTTAGGATCCTAATGCGTTGCGGAAAATCGTGACTCATTCTGTGAAAGTTTACAGCAAAGGTTTGAAACCTCAAAAGTTCAAGAGCCAAAAACTCGACAATTTGTCTGAAATTTGCAAGAATCTTCTCACATGAAAGGTCAAGAATATGACTTTGAGAAGAGCTTGGAGGAAATTATTTCTCAAATTAGAGAATATTATCATCCACATTTGGTGCAAGCCGATGAAAAGTTGGTACGGAAAGCATATGCGTTTGCACAGGAAGCACATAAAGATCAAGAACGATTTTCAGGAGAAGCGTATTTTATTCATCCCATTGAAGCGACAAAAATACTTCTCTCGATTAATCCGGATGTAGAAACGGTGGCAGCATGTTTATTGCACGATGTTATTGAAGATACACCCGTAACAGCGAAAGAAATAGGAGATATGTTTGGGGATAAAATTCGGTTTTTGTGTGAAGGAGTTGAAAAAGTAGCCAAAGTAAAATTATCAGCGTCAGATTTACCACAAAAAAAGTTTGAGAATTTTCAAAAACTTTTCATTGCTATGGCACAGGATATTCGTGTTATATTTGTGAAACTGGCAGACCGTATTCATAATCTTCGGACCCTTGATCATGTGAGACAAGAAAAACAGGAACGTATCGCTCGCGAATCATTAGAAATTTATGCACCCGTTGCAGAGCAAATGGGATTATTCGGATTCAAAAACGAGATTGAAGACTGGAGTTTTCGTGCGCTTGAGCCGGAAAAACATGCTCGTTTGTCAGAAGAATTTAGTATCATAAAACGTGCTCGAATTAAATATATAGAACAGGCACGTCGTGAAATATTAAAGGCGGTACAACAAGAAGGATTTTCGGGTGAAATTATTTCCATTTCAGGACGAGAGAAGAACTTGTATTCCGTGCATCGAAAAATGAAACGAAAACATGTGGATCGAGTAGATGACATATTTGATTTATTGGGGGTTCGTATGGTTGTTCGTACAAAAGAAGATTGCTATCGAGCATTGGGAATTATACATGGACATTGGCGACCGATTCCAGGACGATTTAAGGACTATATTTCTGTACCGAAACCAAATGGATATCAATCACTTCATACAACTGTCTTGGGAATTGGACAGTCACGTATTCCGATAGAAATTCAGATTCGTACAGAAAAAATGAATTCTGATGCAGAGCGAGGTCCGGCAGCACATTGGGCGTATAAAAAAACAGGGAAATCAGATTTTGATACAGAGTATCTTACTAAAACAGCGTGGTTACCAAAAAAATTACAAAAACATGAGCCATTGGAACCAGAAGAATATTTTAAAGAAGTTTCGGAATCTATTTTTTCAGAACGAGTTCATGTATTTACGCCCAAAGGAGATGTGAAATTTTTACCGTATGGCGCAACGGCAGTTGACTATGCATATGCTGTTCATACAGTTATTGGAAATACGTGTGTGGGAGCAATCGTAAATGGAATTATTCGTCCATTAGATAAGGCATTGCACAATGGAGATGTTGTAGAAATTTTGACGAAAAAGGGAAGAACTCCAAATCCACAGTGGCTTTCATTTGTGCAGTCAACAAGCGTTCGTCATAAAATTATGTCCGCGTTGCGGAAGGAGGGGAAACTAGAAATTGTTATTCCAGAACAACAAAAGAAAGAAGAAAAGGTAGTGAAAGAAGTATTATTTTCTGACTCTATAAAAAAAAGAAGAGAAAGAAAAAATATTCAGAAAAAACTTGTTATTGGTGGAGAAGCAGATTTGGCATATCGATTTGCTCCTTGTTGTGAAGCAAGTAACAGTAGTAAATCATTACGAGCGTAC
>CAZGJL010000004.1:0-66499 GCA_964526665.1 uncultured Candidatus Peribacteria bacterium
TTCCTACAGGAACTTTGTTTGCCGAATAAAGTAAAATATCCGCTGCCATAAGCATTGGATAGGTGAATAATCCGGCATTTGCCTCTAATCCTTTGGCTTTTTTGTCTTTAAAAGAATGTGCTCTCTCGAGAAGTCCCATTGGACAAATACAATTCAAATACCATGCTAATTCCGTATGAGCAGTTATATCTGACTGACGATAAAAAAGTGATTTATCTGGATTGAGACCAAGGGCTAAATAATCAAGAAGAATGTTTTTTTGATTTTCCCGAAACGTTTCGGGGTCTCTCACAGAGGTAAATGCGTGTAAATCTGCTATAAAAAAGAACATTTCATTCTCTCCTTTTTGTGCCTCAATCATAGGACGGATTGCTCCGAAATAGTTTCCCCAGTGCAATTCTCCACTTGGCTGAATACCGGTCAAAACTCGTGTCATTCTTCAATAATTTCAAAGTCAATACCTTCTGTCACGAAGTCTAATTCTGGCATTTCTTCCATCATTTCCAGATTCATTTCAAGTACCGCAATTTTACCAAATTCCGTACTATCAAACGCCTTCACTCCGAGAGAAATAAGGAGAAATACAATTGCTGCAACGAGGGCACTGACAAGTGCTGCTCCCCATACCCAAAAGAAAAATTTAACCAGGAGAAAAATAACTCTTCCAATCCAGTTCCAAATAGCAGAAATTCCTGCACCAATAGCTGAAAATATTTTCTTCATTATGCAAAGTGTACCCTGACTTGAAGTAAAAAAAAAGCAGACTTTCGTCTGCCTTCACTTTTAATTCGAAACCTTAGCAAAATTACACAGTATATTTCTTAGAATCAAGGTTGTGTCCTTCTCCATGCTCTTTAAACTGAGTATGGAATTCTTCAATCAATTCTATTGCTTCCTCGTTATTCTGTACACAATAAACATAATCCATGTCTTCTGGACTGATAAATCCGTCCTCGAGAAGATTGTCACGGACCCAGTCACGAATCTTGTGCCAAGCATCACTGTGAAGAATAATTGGGATCCGATCAACCTTTCCCACTTGTACCAGCTGCCATGAGTAAAACAACTCAAGTGCTGTTCCTATTCCTCCAGGCATTACTACAACAATATTCGAAAGCTGCATGAATGTTTCTAGTCGCTCAGCAAATCGTTGAAAATGCTCTTTAATGTCTAAATGTTTATTTCCAGCATTTTCATGCTCAAGTTCAATAGTAAGTCCAATTGATTTGAATTCAGGGTCAGATCCCATTTTGTGACCATAATTAGCTGCTTCCATAAGTCCGGGGCCTCCTCCTGTCACAACATCCATATCGTGTTTCCCAATCGCTTGGGCTAATTCAAATGTATTTTTATAAATCTCATCTTCTGGCTTGATACGAGCCGAACCAAAAATCGCGACACGAAAGTGCTCTGGATCAAGTTTTGTATTGATTGGGAAATCTGCTGCGCTCATATTTATGTATATATTTATAAAAATAAGAAGAGCAATTATATCACAATCAAACTATTTTTTCAAGCCCCATCGCCACTTTAGTCCACCTTTCGTGTAATTATGGATTATTTTCATGTACATAAGCAAAAACACCAAAACTTCTATTGCAAAAGAAATCTCTTTTTTATTCTTTGCATTCGCTTCATCAAAAATTCCGTTATACCACGCCAATCCAAAAATAAATGCCCCAAATAACAAGCTCACTCCCCATCCTTCCCAAGTAACAGGAATCACGCCCAAGCCGTAAGGTTTTGGCTTAAACCAATATTTCTTCTCTTTCTGAGGCAGGAGCCCTATATTTCTTTGATTTAATCGTTCTTGTTCCTCGAGATTCATTCGAAATATCGTTCATTCAAAATATTCACTAACTCTTTCATGTTTACACGCTCTTGTTTCATACTATCTCGATCTCTAATAGTCACTGTGTCGTCTTCTAATGTATCGTAATCAACCGTAACACAAACAGGAGTACCAATCTCATCATGACGACGATATCGCTTCCCAATGGCTCCTCCGTCATCATATTGAACAGCACCAAAGATCTGAAGTTTTTTCAAAATCTCATGTGCCTTTTCCGGCATCCCGTCTTTTTTCATGAGAGGAAACACCGCAACTTTTACTGGAGCAATGATTGGTTTCATTTTCAAAACTACTCGCTCAGAACCATCTTCTAATTTTTCTTCTGTATACGCTGCACAAATAGCCGCTAAAACTGATCGATCTACTCCAAACGTTGGTTCTAATACATGAGGAATAAATGGCTCCCCTCCTTCATCACGCCATCGTAATTTTTGGCCACTAAATTTCTCATGTTGAGAAAGATCAAAATCTGTTCGATATGCCAAACCGTACAACTCTTTTTTTCCAAACGGGAAATCAAACTCAATATCCACTGTTCTTTTAGAGTAATGAGATAGTTTCTCTTCTGCGTGCTCGTATTCATGACAGTTTTCTACTGGCAAACCAATGTCCGTGCACCATTGTTTCATCTCGTCAAACCATTTCTCAAACAGTTCTTTCCAGTCTTTTTCATGGATAAAGTATTCAATCTCCATCTGCTCAAACTCAATTACACGGAAAATGAAATTTCCTGGAGTAATCTCGTTTCGAAAAGCTTTTCCAATCTGACCAATTCCAAAGGGAAGTTTTACTCGGGTGGAATCAATAACGTTTTTGTATTCGAGAAAAATCGCCTGAGCTGTTTCTGGTCGAAGATATGCCAAAGAATCCTCTCCTGTTTTTGCCATTTCTGTACTAAACATAAGATTAAACTTTCTCACCTCTGTGAAATCTTTGATTCCACACTTAGGACATTTGATATCGTTTTCTGCAATTAGTTTTGATACATCCTTATCCTCTAGTCCTTCACAATCTATATGTAATGCTTCCTCTACGAGATGATCTGCTCGCAAACGAGCACGACAACTTTTGCAGTCAATTAACTGATCGTTAAACCCTGCCACATGTCCACTTGCTTCCCATGTTTTGGGATGAAGCAAAATAGGACCATCGATCCCTACCATGTCCTCTCGGTTGCGTACAAAACGCTGCCACCAGATGTCTTTTATGTTTTTCTTAATCTCTGAGCCGAGGGGCCCATATGTATATGAATTTGCGAATCCACCATAAATTTCTGAACTCGGGAAAATAATTCCACGACGCTTACAAAGCGACACTATTTTTTCCATTAATTTTTGATCTGCCATTTTTGTATATAAGGAACAAGACGAGTTTACTCAAATTTTCACGAAAAACCAGTTGAAAATATTGTAAATCTCTGGTATAATCTCCTGAAACGTCAAAATAAATATACACATGAATAACACGGATCTCGCAGACATTGTAAAAAAACTAAGCGACTCAATCGCCACAGGAAAATCATCTTTTGATGCTGCTGAAAAATGGCTTAGCGTTTTGGCTGAGTATCATGGTGTAGAAATTGATCCATTGAAATCTCGTATGCAAAACATGGAACTTAGTGCTGATGATATGGGCGAAGAACAAATATTAGAAGGACTTTTTGACGGAAAAGATATGATCACAACAGATAATCAAACTTATCCTGTCCCAGCAAATTATGCATCTAAATCAAAACTTGTAGAGGGCGACAAATTAAAACTTACAATAAAACCAAGTGGTGCTTTTGTTTATAAACAGATCGAACTTATTCCTCGAAAATTATCAACAGGAAAACTCATCCTTGATGGAACACAGTATAAAGTTTTGGGAGATATTAGAAGCTACAATGTTCTATACGCATCTGTTACATTCTTCCGTGCAAGTGTAGGAGACACGGTAACCGTAACAATCCCTGAAGACGGAATTGCTACATGGGGAGCGATAGAGAATGTTATGCCAGAGAAAGTCGAAGTCGCAGCTTAAAACAAACTTCAATCTTTAGCCTTCAATCTTCAAAATTAAAATTTGAAGATTTTTTATTTCCCTTATTTTTCCCCCTCTTAATGTAAGAGGGGGCTAGGGGGCGTTATATATTGATATTTCCTGCATAACAAAAAATACCCTCTCGGATATCTTTTCCTCTTTATGATGGCGAGAATGACGGGATTTGGCTTCGCCGGACGCTTCGCGTACGAACCCACCGGGTTCTCGTCCCTCCTCTGATATTTCTTAAATAATAAAAAACACCCATTTCTGGATGTTCTATTTCTTTAGTGGCGAGAATGACGGGACTCGAACCCGCGACCTCCGCCGTGACAGGGCGGCGCTCTAACCAGCTGAGCTACACTCTCGTACCAAATAAAGAACTTTGCTATACCAACAGCAGGCGAATTGTATGAGAAAATTTAATGTGGTCAACTTTTTTCTAGAAAAAAAGAAATCCTGCATAATTGTTTAAAACAATTATGCAGGATCATCACCATGATTCACGATTAGCGATTTCTCTTTGCATACTCTTTATTTACATATTCTTTGATTTCTAAAAAGTAATCATCAATATCGTCACTCTGTCCATTCTTTGCAATGGAATCATTTATTCTTTGATTCGTATAAGCCGGCAAAGCCTTACACAATGAGGCAAAGTATGCATTCATCTCTTCTGCAGTGGCTCCAATATATTTTTCTGGAGTGAGAGATAAAAATGCTTTTTTGTCCGCTTCTGAAATTTTTGATGCACTTGAAATCTGAATGTTAGCAGCTTGCTGACGACATTCTTCTATCAACGTATCTGGAATAAAAGATAAGACTGGACCATGTGTCTTGCCTTTCGTCATTCCCAAAAACAAAGATTGCGCTGCCTTGTTAAGAATTGCTGTCTTTTCTGTTTTCGTGACAATAACTTCGTCTCCGATACTGATAATGGCAATAAATAATATTACTGCTGCTGCTGTAATAAAAATCCATTTTAGTTTTTTCATAATTCTTAGATTTTGTGTGTTAATTTATAAATAGTTTTAAACTCTCCTCTACCTGCCATAACAAGCACAGTAGAGTCTAAAACCACACGCTAAACGATAAATCAAAGATCTATGAATATTTACTTTCTAAAAAATAGAGAGGAAATATTACATGAACACATTACATAAGAATATCAATTTGTCAATGTCCTACTTTCGAAATAAATCCGAACTCGTCTCCCGAATTTTATGTATATCTAAGTTTTCTACTTGCGCCTTAACACCGTCTGCTAGCGAAACAGTCGGTTTGAAGCCTAATGTTTCAGAAATTCTAGAAATATCCGCGTGCTGACCTCTTACATATGTTTCTTTTACTGGGTTTTCAATATACGTCGGTACAACATTTTTCCCCATCGCCGCATTTACCTGATCAATAATCTCATTAAATGAACACGTGTCCCCTGTTCCGATGTTAAATATTTCTGCTCCTAATTTTTTTTCTGTTTCCATTGCAAGAGTAATCCCCTGCACAATGTCCTTCACGTTGGTAAAATCTCGAAATTGGTTTCCATCACCAAAAATAACTGGTGGCTTATCTCGCGCTATATCCCATACAAACTGAGAAATCATATTTGCATACTGCCCTTTTGCTTCTTCATTTGGTCCATAAACTGACATAAAGCGGAATCCGATGATGTCTAAGTCTTTGTGTGTAGACTGAAAGCAACGAGCCGTGTGCTCGTAGAGAAATTTTGTTACCGAATAATGATTAGGTGGCACTACTTCCTGCGTTTCTACCAATGGCATGGGGTTATTTCCATAAAGAGAAGATGTTGAGGCGAATAAAATTTTCTTCGCTCCACACTTCAAGGCAAACTGACACACGGTTGTGAAACTCTCGACAGAATTTCTATACGCATCAGACAATTTTTCATCCGTAAACATCGGCGCTGAACTTGTTCCTGCCAAATGAAGAATATAATCAAATCGGTCTCCGCATTTTTCTAAATCTGACATCTTACAGGCATCTCCTTCGATGAATGTCACTTCTGGATCCAGATTCTCAGGCGTTCCAAGAAACAAGTTATCGAGCGCTACTATGTCGTATTTTTCACGATTAATATTGCAGAAATTGGAGCCAATAAACCCCGCTCCTCCAGTAACCAATATTTTCTGTTTCATCGCAAAAAGTATACGGATTTTGAGATAAAAAAAAAGACCCGACATTTCGGGCCTTTTTCTCTAATACTTTTCTGATCAGCACAATCTCATGTAAATTCTCCTTAAAATTTCTAATTTTTTTTCATAATCTGGACTTGTGTGCCAAACAATTAAACCTTCTGAATCTTTTAAATCTTTTAAATCTTCCGTAAATGGCCACCAGAATACATTCTGATCTCTACCATAATACTTCAGAGAAAGACCCTCTTCCACTCTTTCCAGGACTACAGTTCCTTCACCTTCAACATTAAAACAACCAAGATTAGCAACTGACTTCTTTTTCCATAACGGAAATATCGCTCTTTCGAAATTAAGGATATTTGAGCGTGCTGCTTCATCTTTAATTAATTTTTCAATTTTCTCTGTATTAAATAATAAGAGAAAAGCTTCGATAATTTCTTTTTTTTCTTTCATTTTCTTTTATTTTTTATAAGTGATTATTACAATTATTAAACATCTCCTCGATCCACAATGCGAACCGTTCGAGATGCTTAATTTTTTACTGATCGAAATGTCAGAGAACATCTCATAACATCAAAAAGCATTATGAGAATGATTGAAACATAAATGGTTTTGAAAAAAAGTCAAATTTCCGCGTTTTGCCAAACAAGAATTTCTCATTTACACTTTAGACAATTTATTATTTCTCTTCATGAAAACTAAACCTCTTGGATTCTGGCGCCGATTTCTTGCTGTATTTACTCCTACATTTCTCTCAAAACTCGCACAGGATAAATCCGCTAATAAATCATGGGGTTTTTGGTTTCTGAGTACTTTTTTCTTATTGGCCTTCCCCGTCATCATAGTCTGTGTTTTGGGAATGGTATTTCTCTCAGATTTCCCCTCAAATGCCATTAATTTGATCCCGACGACAGAGGAAACTTCATTTGAACTCCCTGACGGAAATCAATACGATCTCAAAACAATTCTTCAAAATTTCGAAATCACGATAGATGAAAATTTCGAATTACAAACAAAAAATATTCCTGACCCGCTCATTGCAGTTTTTAATGAAGAAAGTGAAGAGGTTGTCTTTGTAAATACAATAGACGAAATAGATCAAACTACTACAGATGCTGTTATCCTTATTGATACCAAAAATCGACTTGTCACCCTTGAAGACCTGGAAAAATTCCCCAATGCTTTCTTTTTATTACACGATAAATTTATTATAAAAAGTGCTGAAGAAGCAAAAACAGAAATCATTACCTTTAAGGATATGTTTGAAGGAGAAAATGCTATAGAGTCGCCTCTTCCATTTACTCTTAATTTAAATGTTATTGCTCAACAAAAGGACCTTATCACGAAAATTTTCTTTGTAATGCTTCTCTTCTTCACTGGATTTGCATATGTTGTTTTGGCTGGATTCCGTCTTGTTTCTGCGCTATTTTGGGCTCTTGTCTTTTGGGCTATTGGAGCTATTGCACAGATAAAGGATTGGGACTTCGAAAAAAGTTTTATGGCAATGTTGCATTTCTCTTTTGTAACAATGCTGCTCTTCCCTCTCGGTGCTATACTTGGCCTATCACTATTTTGGAACGCCTTCATTATCCTCGCACTTCTCTTTGGAGCCAACTTTTATGAGATGAAACGCCGCACGTAGGATTTAATTTGATATAAAAAAAGCCCCTCGCAATGCGTGGGGCTTTTTTAATTTTTTATTCACAAGCATTCAGACAAATTCCTCCACAGTCCACACCTGTTTCATCTCCATTCTGAATGGTATCGGTACACGTCGGAACTACTACACATGCTTCACAAACTGTTCCTCCACAGTCTATTTCTGTTTCATCTTGATTCAGGATTCCATCCGCACAGGTTTCCACTAGAACAACTACACACGCGTCACATATAGCACCTCCACAATCGATCTCTGTCTCATCTTGATTGAGAATCCCATCTTCACAGGTTTCAACCGGAACGACTACACACGCTTCACATATAGCACCTCCACAATCTATTGCTGTTTCATCTTGATTCAGAATTCCATCAGTACATGTTTCTACTGGAACAACTACACACGCGTCACAAACACCTCCGCAATCTATCTCTATCTCGTCTTGATTCAGAATTCCGTCTTCACAGGTTGCTACGGGAACGACTACGCATGCTTCACAGACTCCTCCGCAATCTATCTCCGTTTCATCTTGATTCAGAATCCCATCCTCACATGTTGCTAGGGGAACGACTACACATGCTTCACAAACTCCTCCGCAATCTATCGCTGTCTCATCTTGATTTAGAATCCCGTCCTCACATGTTTCATTCATCTTCGTCTCAAAATCGACAAGAAGCGTTTTAAACTCATCCCAGTCCGTGGGGTCTGTAAATACCTTTTCAAGATTCTCAAAGAATTTTTCATGCCCTACTCCTGTGTCGAGCATATATCCTTCTTCCCAAAACCATCTGCGACGAGGCGACTTGTTGTTGAAATAATTCTGTAATGATTGTGCTACAAATTCTCGATTTCCTTGAGTATTTGTTTGAGAAGAATTCTGCAATAATTCTAATGCTCCTGCTCGAACTTCGGTAAAAGGATTCTCTTCTGTTTTTTCAGTTGTATTCAATCGAGTCATTACTGTTTCTGCATTATCTGCCCCACGAAATGCCTCCTTTATTTTTTTAGCAAAATCAGGATCAGTTTGTCCAATTACCAGAAAATTTGTTATCGGATCAAGCTGTGCCCATGCATCTGGAAAATCTTTTTTTAATCCTTCCGTTACTGATTGAATCAATACTCTTCGATTTTCTGAATTTACTCCAGAACGACGTTCTGTATCGATAAGTGCTGTTGCTTGAGCAAATGAAAGTGCTCTAAAGTCCAAAAATGTCGTATCCACTGATTCTTCAATAACTTCATTAATTACTTCTTCTAATGAAATCACTGGATCAACTAGTGTTACGGGGTTCACTGTATCTGGTGGCAGTGTGTTTTGATGTTGCTGCACTGCTGCGACAATTTTTTCTCCTACACCCGGCAAATCTTCAGATATAGCATCTGAAACTTCCTGTGCACGATCCGGATTTGCTGCCACAATTTCCGCTGCCAATTGTAAGTCTTCAGTAGTTGTTCCCACTAATGGTTCATACAAACTAAGCGTAATTCCATCAATTCCCTCTGCACTTACAATAAGTGGTTTCACCTGAAATGATTCTGTGTCTGCTGATTCTAATTCTTCAGGCATTTTCCCGAGTTCCAACATCTTTTTGGCAAAATCCGAAGTAGAAGAAAGATATAAATCACGTGTTAATAAGAGAAAAATTCGAGAATCACTTTTATCAAGAATAAGAACATTTGCTCCTGTTGTTAATCCTGATGTACCAGGCAATAATTCAAATGGTAATTTTTCTGTTTGAACTCCTGCTTCAAAGGCAATCTGGTCATTAATTTTTTGAATCGCTTCCTCCGTACCAATCAAACGTGCTGCATAGGGTTTCGCTCCACCAAATCCACTTGGGATTTCAGGGAAAACAAGCCATGCATATGTAGCAATCCATACTGGCAAAAAGATCATAAACGCCAATTTCCATCGATTAAAGAGTCGTTCCTGTTTTTCATTACGAGCTCGTGTAATTTTTGCTTTTTGCATTGGTGCCAATTTCTTTTTTGGCTGAGGCTCTGGTCCTCGAATTACTCGAGCAATTCCATATATACTCCAAATTAAAAACGGCAATACAGAAGTAATGAGTACAAATGCAATTCCTACGAACATATAGCGCAATTGCAATAAATTAAATTCAAAACTTCCTAATTTTTTTAGATAAATATTGAAGATAACCGTTCCCAAAATATATAAAAATGCGGAAATTCCTAAAAAATATTTTACACCGTTCCGTTCAAGAACTTCTCCGAAATGATCTTTTTTTGTTGCCATGTATGTATTTCAAAAGTACTTGTACCCTACAAATTCTTTAAAAAAATTCAAGTATTCCTCTTCCTTTTGAAGATAAATGACTCAAAATTGAAGATTTCCTACTACTTCTTTAATTTTTTCTTAATTACCTTTACGCTCTTCTTAACATCTTTTTCGAGTTCATTTTTAAATTTAGTTGCTTTTTTTATTGTCGTCTTTTTTACTTTTTTTGCAGCTGCTGCAGCTTGTACTCCTAGCTCTGCTAATTCCTCACTCACTGTATCTGCCGCGGCGCCTCTCACTATTTTTGACTGCTCCATTAAATCGTCAAAATATTTGTGTGCTTCCTTTAATAAATTCTGTACTTCCTCTGAATTTTCTGCCCAATCTGTAGCTTCTTTTCCTGATTCTGATGCAACATTTTTTAATTCTCCTAACAAGTCCTTCCCTGGATTCTTTGATCTTTTGAGGTCAGAACGCAGTTTCTTTCCTGATTTTTGAGCAAAAAATACTCCATACAATGCTCCTAGTGATACCGAAAACAAAAATCCGAATAATCGTTTCATTTTTTAAAACTATAAAAATAACAACTCCGTTTTACAACAGGACAAAAATTTTGTAAACTCCGTCAGCAAAATTCTCTTGCTAAATTTACACTAAAATGTCTAAATCTTCTACCGTTGTTGTCCTTTGTGGATCTGAAAGTGACTTTCCTTTTGCGGAAAAAATTGTTACTCCTTTGAAAGAAAGTTTCACAGTAGAGCTAATTGCTGCCTCCGCACACAAAGAACCACAAAAAGTTCTTGAAATCATTGAACGATTTGAAACGGAAGAACGGGTTATATTTGTAACTATTGCTGGTCGAAGTAATGCCTTATCTGGGTTTGTTGGAGCTAACTCACGACACGTGACTATTGCCTGTCCACCCTTTTCAGGAAAAGATGACTATCTCGTAAACATCCATTCAACACTTCAAATGCCGAGCAAAACACCGGTATTAACGGTTATTGATCCCGGAAATTGCGTTCTTGCTGTCAAACGAATATTAAACTTATAATCAAATGAGCCCCAAAAAATTCAAAGCCCCAACAGGAACTGGTGACATTTTACCAAATGATCACGATTATTTTACATTTGTGAAAAAAGCCGTCCGACATCGGTTTCGGCAATCAGGATTTCGTCGTATTGAAACTCCTATTTTTGAAGAAACCGCTGCATTTGAACGAGCACTCGGAACTGATAGTGAAATTATTAAACGAGAAATGTACTCATTTGCTGATCCACGAGGACGAGATTTTTCTCTTCGCCCAGAAATGACTACCGGTGTTGTCCGTGCATTTCTTGAACATGATTTAGAAGAAGGTCCTCTTCCTGCTGAATTATATTATTTCGGACGATGTTTTCGATTTGAGCGACCACAAAGTCGTACACAGCGGGAATTCTGGCAATTTGGATGTGAAGTTTTGGGAGAATCTGATCCCGCGATTGATGCGCAAATTATGTACCTCGGACACCGAGTTTTGTCTGACTTACAGGTGCGCGATGAATGTGAATTGAAAGTAAATACGTTTGGAACAACTGAAGATCGTGAGCGTTATATCGCCGCACTTGAGAATTTTTATGCAGGAAAAGAACGATCTCTTACTCCTGAAGGACGCGAAAGACTTGAGCAAAAGAAATTCTTGCTTCTTCTTACTGATCCACGCAGTGATGATGAAAAAGTCTTGGCAGAAATGGCACCAAAAATTACTGATTACCTTTCTCCAGAATCTCAAGAATTTTTTGATCAAACTCTATCGTATCTCAACACTTTTGGAATTGAATATACTATTGATCCTACGTTAATTCGTCCACTTCATTACTACTCTCACACGGTTTTTGAATTTCGAATCAAAAGTTCTCGACAAAAAATACTCGTGGGGGGGCGATATGACGGATTATTGAAAAAAATGGGAGCGAGTAAAACACTTGGCGGATGCGGAATGGCCGCTGGTATGGGACGTATCATGCAACTCATGCGTGATCTCGATGTCAAAATCCCAAAAAAGGACACTCTTCAAATATTTGTTGCCGCTACTGGTCCTATTGCAAAAAAACACGCTCTTCCTGTTCTTATTAAATTACGAGAAGCGGGATTTCATGCTGTTGGAGTATTAGGAAAAACTTCTATGGAAGAACAACTCACTCGTGCGCAAAACTTCAAAGTTCCCTATACAATTCTCATGGGAGATTTGGAGGTAAAGAAAAATGAGGCAATTATTCGAAATATGGAAACAGGGCGAAGTGATACGATTTCTGCTGACAACGTTATTGAACATATGAAAAAACTTCTTGGTAAAAACCAAGATATTATGCGCCCCGATGAAGAAGCAAAAAAATGAAGCTCTTGCCCGAAGCGATTACAACTGCAATAGATGCATTATCTGACCTTCCTGGAATTGGAACACGAAGTGCTGAAAGACTTGTCTTTTCATTATTAAAAAATGGGAATGGTCTTGAAAAAAAAATTGGAAACTCTCTTGCAGAATTAAAAACGTGCGTAAAGGAATGTGACAATTGTTGTCATTTTGCAGAAACGGAACTGTGTCCTATTTGTGAAAACTCCGAACGTTCTGATACTGAGATTTGTATCGTAGAATCCCCAATGGATGTTTTGGCCTTAGAAAGAACACATGCCTTTCGTGGAAAATATCACGTTCTTCATGGAGTCATTAGCCCACTTGATCGAGTAACAGCCAGCGATATTCGCATAGAATCACTCCTCATTCGTGTATTAAGTACTCCTCCCAATGAAATTATCATAGCTCTTCCTGGAACAACTGAGGCCGAGGCAACTTCAATGTTTCTTTCCGATCAATTAAAGCAAATGGGATGCACCGCAAAAATTTCTCGCCTCGCACGAGGGATTCCTTCTGGTGGTGACCTGGATTATCTCGACGCCGGCACTCTCAGCCGCGCGATGTTGGATCGTAGGGAGATGTAGTATTTTCTTTTTCTCCTTTTCCAAGAAAATCAAAATTTATATGAGGCATGGAATCAAGTCCATCCATCATTAATTTCATTATCTCTGTTTCTTTAAACCAATTTTTGATTTCTTTCGCTCGCGCAATCATCAGTTCACTTACCCCATCTGTTGCCACATTCATTGACTCTGATGTTCCTAAAGGTTTTTCAAATAACCTCGCTACATCTAAATCTGGATCTCCGGAAAGTTGTCGAACACTTTTTTCAAAAACAACCCATTGCCCATCTGTCGCATTCTTTGGATGAAAAGCCTCAAATGGAAATATTCTTCCTGTTTTTTTTTCCTCATTCTCAGACTGAGCTTTTTTTGTATTTCTTTCTTTAATGGGACCAAAGAGAAAATCACTTACTTTAAATGCCTGAAAACGAAGGAAATCATTCCATTCTTCACTATTCATAGATAAAACATGTTTTACCCTCACTTGTAACTTCTCTATAATTTCATCTGGCATTGAATAAGGATGATCATCATCATGCTTATCTTCAACAGCTGTCAGTTGTTCTTGTAGTGGAATCCTATTCATTCTTTAGCATTTTAAAATACTACCCATGTTTAACAGGTTTCCTACAATAGTCAATTCCTTGTTTACACATCTAACCAACTTTTCTTCCATTTTCTCCACCATTTCATTTTTTGAGTAGGAATGAGATGAGATAGAAGAATCAGTATTTGTAAAAGAGAACGCTTCCCTCCTCTCGGAATCAACGAAATCTCTGGATGCAGCGATTCAAAAACCTCTGCGTTTTTACGTGCATTACGCGTCTGTGCCCACACTTGTTCCTCTTCTTGCTTATGATCGTGTAAAACCTCACATTCTGGATCAAAAGATATTTTCATTCCGTTATTGGACAAACGGTATCCAAACTCCGTATCTTCAAATCCCCAACCAGTAAATCTATCACTAAATCGCTCTTCCCCGATCAATTCCCGCTTCATGGAAATATTCGACGTATAGAAATGTCGCCAATTGGCTCCATGGTTTTTTATCGAATGAAATGCAAACTGCGCATTATTTTCTAACCAATGATGAAATCCATCCTTCGCTAATTCAGGCGCCCAAGAAATTTTTCCCAATAAAACCGATTGTTTTGTTTTATTTTTTTCATGAAAACCAGAAACTCTCTTAAGCCAATCTGATTGCGGGATTGTATCATCTCCGAGAAAGACAATCACCTCCCCTGTTGCTTTTTCTATACCCAAATTCCTCGCACCACCGGCGTATGATTTTTCTTTGGTTGCGATAAAAGTAACCTGTGGAAATTCGTGCTCCAATTTAGCGAGAAATTCTCCCTCAACAGCGTCTCGCACCACGATAATTTCTGGTGCAATCGTTTCAAAACCATCTGAATTCACAATCGCCTCGAGCACGCCCTGAAGCGTGTTTCGTCCAATTGTAGGAATGATTATTGAGAGTTTCATCTTTAATTATTTAACGACAAATCCTACAATTTTCCCGGGAACAAAAACTTCTTTTTTGATTTCGCCTTCGTTCAAATATTTCTGAACTTTCTCAAGTCCTTTTGCCATCGCAATTGCTTCCTCCTTACTCCCGTCTTTTGGAAGTTGAAAGTCTCCACGCAATTTACCATTCACCTGCACGGCATAATTCACCGTATCATCTATCAAAAATTGAGGATCATACGTTGGCCATGGCGCATAGGCGATGGATTCTTTTTCTTCAAATACAGTAGACCAAATCTCCTCTGCCAAATGCGGAGCAAATGGAGAGAGCAAAATACAAATCTTTTTCATTGCTCCACGAGAGAGTTCTGGCGATTTTTGTGCTTCGTTGAAAAAAATCATTAACTGAGAAATCGCTGTATTAAACTTAAATTCATCAATATCTTCTTCCACTTTTTTTATTGTCTGCCCAACAACTTTTCGAAAGGCAGGCAAAGGACATCCGTCCCCCATTTTTTTCTCATTAAACGTACGCCATACTTTATCGAGAAATTTCCGCATACCACCCACAGCATCGGCTGCCCATGGTTTTGCTTGTTCAAAAGGCCCCATAAACATCTCATACATACGCAAAGTATCTGCTCCAAATTCTTCCACAATTTCATCTGGATTCACTACATTTCCTCGCGATTTCGACATTTTTTCTCCATCGCGTCCGAGAATCAATCCCTGATTTATCAATTTCTTGAATGGCTCAATTGTGTGAGTAAGACCTAAATCATACAAAACCTTGTGCCAAAACCGTGCGTAGAGCAAATGAAGTACCGCATGTTCGGTTCCACCAACATACAAATCAACGTTTCCCCAGTACTTATCCGATTCTTTTGAACAAAATTCTTGTTCGTTATTCGCATCCATATAACGCAACCAATACCAACTACTTCCAGCCCAATTAGGCATCGTGGATGTTTCTCTTTTGAATTCTTGTATTTCGACTCCACCTGGCGCAGATTCTCCTTTTTTCAAAGTTTTTACTGTCCCCTCTGAAGTAAAATATCCCTTCACCTTCACCCAGTCTTCAGCTCGTGCCAATGGTGGCTCACCATCCGCAGTCGGGTGATAGTCATCAATTTCTGGCAACGTCAAAGGTAACTCTGAATCGTCCAATGCGTGCACTTTCCCCTCTGTATCAAAAACCAATGGAATCGGCTCTCCCCAGAATCGCTGACGCGTAAAGATCCAATCGCGGAGTTTGAAGTTTATCTTCTTTTCTCCTATTTTTTTTGCTTCTAAATGTGTAATCATTTTTGCTGTTGCCTCTTCCACATTTAATCCATCCAAAAAATCTGAATTTTTTAATTTTCCGCCTGATTTTTGAAAAGGATCCTCCAATCCTCCCACTACTTCAATAATATCTAATCCAAATTTCGTTGCGAACTCCTGATCTCGTTCATCATGTGCGGGAACAGCCATAATCGCTCCCGTCCCATAACTCATCATCACGTAATCGGCGATCCACACCTGAATCTTTTTCCCATTCACGGGATTGATAGCAAATGCTCCTGTAAATACTCCTGATTTATCTTTGTTTAATTCCGTACGTTCCAATTCTGATTTCGCCGCACAATTTTTCTGGTATTTTTCAACTTCAGCACGTTTTTCTTCTGTTGTAATCTGAGAAACCAAAGGATGCTCTGGTGAGAGAACGAAATAAGTCGCTCCAAATAAAGTATCTGGACGAGTAGTGAATACGCGAACTTTTTCTCCTTCAAGATCAAAATCCACCTCTGCACCAACACTTTTCCCGATCCAATTCCGTTGCTGCGTTTTGATCGCTTCTGGCCACTCTGGCAATGTGTCCAAATCATCGAGCAGGCGATCTGCGTACTTCGTAATCCCAAACATCCACTGACGCAAGTTCTTGCGCTCTACAGGCGTTCCACACCGTTCGTGTGTTCCCTGCTCCACTTCCTCATTTGCGGCTACCACGCGACACTCAGGACACCAGTTCATAGCCATCTCTTTTTCGTACGCTAAATCTTTTTTAAATAACTGAAGAAAAATCCACTGCGTCCATTTGTAATATCCTTCATCTGTCGTCGCAACCTCACGATCCCAATCATAACTAAAACCGAAAGACTGAATCTGACGTTTGAATGTTTTTATATTTTCTGCAGTAGATGCCGCTGGATGCACTCCTGTTTTCAATGCATAATTCTCTGCCGGCAAACCAAAAGCATCCCATCCCATCGGATGAAGCACTTCAAATCCTTGATGTCGTTTCTTACGACAAATAATATCTGTTGCTGTGTATCCCTCTGGATGTCCCACGTGCAAACCCACTCCAGATGGGTACGGAAACATGTCGAGCGCGTAATATTTCTGTTTGTCAGAACCAGTTGTTGCAGCAAATGTTTTGTTTTCTTCCCAAAACTTCTGCCATTTCTGTTCTATTTTCTGATGATTGTATTTTGACATTTCTAAAGATAAAAGTACTCGCAGAGTTTACTCCGACTGCTCTCATTGTGCAAATATGTACGTCTAAAATTTGTGAATTCCTTCAACTCATGATACCGTATATAGTAATTCATTATTTTATACAAATGACAAAGAAAAAAACAAAAAAATCGTCTTGCTGCACAGTCAAGAAAATAGCACCGTTATTTATTATTACTCTTATTGTTCTTATTACAGTAGCGATACTCGGTTTACCCGGTACTCCTGACAAAGAAGGATTAATTGCAAATGATTCTGAAATGGTTATTGAAATGATTTCTGACACTGTAGAAGTTACTGTTGAGGATAGTGATATTATTGAGGATAATGATGAAGAAATTTCTATGGAAGAACCTTCTATTATTGTTCTTGATGAAAAATCCTCTCTTGTTTCACCAGAAATGACAACTCCTGAAAAACTCGTAAGAACATTTCTCCATCACTACAATCAAGAACGTTTCAAAGATGCCTGTGATATTATCTCTGACATCAAATGCGATGACCGAATCAAAGGTTCTGTAGCACGTTTTGGTGAAGAGTTTGAAAAAATAGATGGTGGATATCAAAATGTTTCTGTGAAACAAGTAGATA
This sequence comes from uncultured Candidatus Peribacteria bacterium, assembly GCA_964526665.1. Classification (GTDB taxonomy): domain Bacteria; phylum Patescibacteriota; class Gracilibacteria; order UBA4473; family UBA4473; genus M50B91. Next base: position 17,437 of record CAZGJL010000004.1, read on the forward strand.
TACCTGATTTCCACAGTGATGTCGTTTGTGTTGAATATGATTATCGATACAAGGCTAGTACAAACCCAAACCTTATTCATGAAACAATGAGTTTTTATCTACAAGATGGAAAAATTACATATCGAATCTGTGAAGAAAAAACTAGAGATGGTGTAAATATTAAATGCCCAATTCTGTCACGCCGAGATTTCTGTTTGTAAAATAAAAAAATCATAAAAGGCAGTCCCTTGTGGCTGTCTTTTTTTTATAAAAAATCATAAAATCTCTAATAACTCTTTATCATTCAAATGCCCTCCCCCTGAACATTTTTTGAATGTTGCTCCCAACTCCTTCGCCAGAGCTTCAAACTTCTCTAACGGGATATAAGGATCATTCTCTGCCCCTAGGAGCGTTACTTTTACAATGTTTTTTTTCAAAATTTCTTCATTCCATGGAACAGTAAAAAAGGTCTTCACTTCCTCAATCCCACAATCATCTGGTGCTGGCGCGACAAGTATTAAACCTGCTACTGATATTTGTTTTTCTGATAACCATCGTAATAAAAATGATCCACCGAGTGAATGTCCTATCAAAACGGCATTCTTCTCTATTTTGGATGCATATATTGATTCCCAATGCTCTCTCCACGCATCATATTCTGGAAACTCTGTATTTGGAAAATCCGGAACAAAAACTTCATTCCCCTTCTTTTCCTCAATAGCTTTCAACCATGGAAACCAATTCGTTGTAGAATTCCCTCCCCATCCGTGTAGAACAAACCACCGAGACATTATATGTTTTTTACTGTTGATTGTACCGAACGCATGGCGTCACGTGTTGATTCTGGTCCATGGAGTCTAAAAAATGAAGAATCATCTCTCGCCCATTCAATATACAGTTCCCCATCACTTTTTCGTTCACGTGCTGTCGTTACTGGACTTTCACTTGGTACAATTTCCAAAAGAAACTCACTATCAGCTATTTCTGAAATCTCATGTTTTGCAAATCCAAATTGTAATAATAGTGGCTCAGTTGGTCCCACATTTTTGAACCAGTATCCCCACGGGGCTTTCATAGAAAACTTTAAATATGAACTGGTATAAGGGAATGCCTTCCCATCAATCAAATTTGTAAAATCATCCTTTAATGGCATGTCCGCTGCAGCCTGTGCTGCTTTTTCTAATGCTACATCTGTGTCTATATTTTCTTTTGATCCAAAAATACGAGAAAATACTCCTTCTTTTTCCTCTTTCTCTGTAGTTTCTTCTGAAGAACTTTCTTCCTCTCCCTCAACAACTTCTGGCTCTATTTTTTTTGTTAATTCTCTTACCTTTTCTGCTTCATGTTCTGCTTGAATCCGTCGATCGTCATCTTGTGCTGCACGAACAACACTTTCTCCTTCTATAAAAGAATTCAGTAATTGGAAAAATGCCTTTTTCTTATCGAACTCTTCAAAATCTGCTGTAAAAGAAAAAGTATATTTGTTATTTGAGTTATTGGACCATAACACTATTTTTTGATGTTCACGTCCTAACTCATCTCCCATTACGCTTTTGGTTCCTTCAAACCCAGCAATGGAAACTGACGGAATCATTTTCTTGTCACGGCGTTCCTTTGGTTCAACAGAAAATTGAAGAAATACCCTTCCTTGGTCATCAGTTTTCTCCGTAAAATGCATTGTTCCATCCGGAGCAGTCGAATACTGCCAATCATGAGGAAAAACAAAAGAAAAATTCTTTGTAGAAAATCGTTTTGGTAGAGCTTCATGGTCATCAGATAACTCTTCTGAGAGTAAATGTAATTCATCTACTATAAAAAGTTCTCTCATTTTTTCTGTATGACGCCTTCCTGTTACAGACACTTCTTGCCCTTCAAATTCAATCAAAGAAACTATTTCTGAAGCTAACAGTGCGACGAGTTTTTCATCTCGTTCCAATCTATGTGTTGCTCGAGTAGCAACAGAAAGATCAAAAGGAAGTATTTCTCCCACAAGTGTTTCACGTGGTTCTTCCGGTAGTGGAGCAAACGGATCATCTGGGGTACATCCTACAAATGCTAACGCACACCCGAATACTACAAGTAATTTTTTCATCAAATTTTATATCCAAATTCTTCGCGGCGAATTCTGACATTTACGATGAAAAAAGCAACTTCTTTATTGCAACATTCCAACCTTTTTTCTTCAATTCTTGATTTCTAAAAACGAAATTTTATCCGTGCAAAATAACTTCTGCTAACTTTGCGCGAGTCCCGGGACCAAATACTCCTGCCCCAACACTTCGTGATGTAGGGATAACACCAAATTCAACTTGGAATCGTTTCAATGAACCTCGGGTGATTGGGCCCATTTTTCCTGTTGGTGCATGGTCAAAATAACCGAGTTTTCCTAATACAATTTGTAATGTTTCTACTGAAGAATCCACATCCGCAATCTGTGCTGCTAATTGGAAATATGCATTTTCTTCTGTCAGAAGAGCAAAACGCGAAAGGCCTTTTCTTACTCGAGCTATGTCACGTTTTTCAATATCTCTCTCTGCACGTTCTGTTTCCAAAATTTCATTCAAATGCATCTGTGTTTTTTCTCCTACATGTCCTGCTCCCAGTGAATATTTTGTATCAATAATTCCTTCCTCCAATTGGAATTCTATTAATGCTGCCTCTGTTAATGGTCCAAAAAATCCTGTTGGTGTGACATATAGTAATTCTCTTTGAATCAATACTTGCTGCAATTTCACAACTTCTGCACTACGATGTCCCCTTCCCATTCCTGCTTCAAATTCGAAGGATTCCCAAAGTTCTCTAATTTTTTTCTGTGTATCAACTCTTGCTAATTCTAATGTTAATTTTGCTCGAGTTTTGGGCCCCAAACGCCCTGCACCTAACTCTTTTTCAGAATGAATAACAAAGAACTTTATTTGAAAATCAAGCACTGCTTTCTCCGTGACAAGGTCATATTCTGATGTAATATTTCCTGAATAAATTCCCAATCTCCGCAAGGCAATCTGAAGTTTCTCTACATTTTCTCCCCTGTCTCCTTTTGAAAGATTCGTAAAGAATGTTGTTGATTTTGAAAGCTGTAAAATCTGAGTCAATGGTAATGGAGCCGAAAAATTCACTGAATCGGCAAGCACTGTTCCCGCTGGAAACATATCGCACTCGATATGTTGTACTCCCCATGCTAATGCTCGACGCATTCCTTCTGTCCCATATCCCATCCAAAGATCCAATCGATCATGGCGAGCTAAATTACGTTCTCCTTGTTTTACAATTGCTCCACCACGGTCATGCACTGTTCCACAACCAAATCCTGGAATACATACTTTTGTCCCAAATTCATAGGTTTGTGGTGCGGCAATCATTCCTGGATAAACGGGTGTCCCATTTGCTCCATGCGTACCATTTCCATTTAACCGAATCTCTGATTCGTATGAACCAGTCAAAAAATAATCCTGATCTGGAAGTGGAGAATAATATCCCGTAATAGTGAATGTACGAGTCTGCGCCATAACTAATGACGGCAATAGCAAAACAAGTACTAATAGCAATTTTTTCATTTTTTGTATGCAATTTTAACTGTTGTCGGAAGAGCAAATTTAATTTTTTCTTTCTCAAATTCCTGAATAATAATCCAATTAATAGCTTCTTGAGCTTTTGCATAATCAAGATATTTATCAGAATTTACGTAATATACCGTTTCAAAATCATAGCTACTGGTATTGATTTTCTTAAACCAAACGCGATCAAATTCACATATTTCTGAAGCAGTAATTGCTTTTTCTAAAATATCATCCACTAACTTCAGTTTTTTTAGCGGAGTATCAAATGCAATCGTTGTCATAAAACTAATACGTCTACGCTTTAGCTCTCCATAATTATGAATGCAAGATTCTGTAAGTTCTTTATTAGACATTACTATTTCCTCTCCTCCAAGAGCCGTAATACGTGTTGTTTTGAGACCGATTTGTTTTATTTCTCCTTCATTATCACCTACAATAATATAATCCCCTTCAGCAAATGGTTTATCGAAGAAAATAGAAAAAGAGGAAAACACATCTCCCAAAATATGCTGAATCGCAAAGGCAATAGCAATTCCTCCAATTCCCAATGATGCCACTAATGTTGTTACATTTACTCCCAAATTCGATAAAATCATAAGCAATCCAATAGACCAGACTATAATTCCAAAAATTCGCTGTGTTCCATGAAGTGTTGTTTGGTTTTTGCTCAATGGTGTAGAAGAAAGCCCAAAATTTATTGCTTTCTGAATAAGTCTCATTGCTTCAAACATTAACAAGATCACAAATCCTCCTTTAATAAGAACTCCAAATGCGTCAGGGAGAACCAGAAAAAGTTTTAACGCTATTACAAGTGATAGATATGCGAAAAATAAGGCCGAAATTTCTGCACTCCACTGTAAAATTTTATCATCAAATTTCCGAGGAGTCTTTTCTGCCCATTTACGTAATTGACGCAAACCAACCAACCGAAAAGATCGAATAATTGCCCATATAAGTACGAAAAACACCAACGCCATAGAGTATTCCCCTATTGTGTTCTCACCGAGAGAATATTTCATCACTTCCTGTATCCCAGAAGTATTGAGTACCGTTGTAAAATTTTCAAACATATGTTGTATCAAAAAATCCCTAAATTATACCTCAAAACACCGAAAAAATCAAGATATAGAGGATAAAAACTTTATCTCATTTATAAAAAAGTTGTATGATTCCAATGATGAGAATTTTTGCGCGATTTGCACTTATTATGTTAGCTCTCTGGGGTATAGAAAACACCCTTGCCTTTAATGATGTTTCCGTTGATAGTCCTCATGCACACGTATTTCAACATCTTGCAGATGTAGGTGTTATGCAGGGATTTGAAGATGGCTCCTTTCATCCAGAAAAAATTGTTAGCCGTGCAGAAGCGCTTGTTATTTCTCTTCGCGCAGGAGATGTCACTATCCCCAAAACCTTTGATTTCAAAGATATTCCTTTTTCTGATGTTGACCCAAATGCTTGGTATGCTCCAGCAGTTGCAAGAGCTGTCACCCTTAAATTTGTTGGATCAGCCGAAAGTTTCCGTCCAAATTCCCCTGTATCAAAATCTGAATTTCTTGCCTTTCTCTTTCGTGCAACAAAAGTAAATTACCGCCCTTTTCTGAATTCGAAAATTGGAATTTCGGATGATATAGATGAAGAAGATTGGTTTGCTCTTGCTTTTGCCTATGCAAAAAAATATCAAATAGCATCCTTACCGGCTGATAATCTTTATCGTCCTTATAAATCCCTCTCTCGACTGGAGGTAGCCCTTATGACATTTCGACAACTTCGAATCTTTCATGGAGATGCCGCTACTCGTGACTTTTTGGAATTACAAGCTGAAATTCAGCAATTCATGATACTCCTCCGTGCCGGAAAATCTGAAGAAGCACAAACACATCTCCCACAAATATTAACTCTTACCGATACGCTCACATTAAAACGAAATAATGAAAATGCTGTAGCAGCACAGGCTCTTTCCAAGTCTATCAAACACTTAGTAATGAGCATTCGATCCTTTAAGTTTGGACACGATCTAGAAGGTCTTGAACAACTCTTCCTCTCCAGTAGATATGCTGGACGTGTTGCAGAAAAATCTGAAAAACTTGCTCTATTTGCACGTGATATACAGGATGTTATTTCAGAAACACTTGAGACAAGAAGTGTTCAAATGTTTTGACATATATGCATTAATGTTGTAAGATATCTTCTAGCGTTTTCAAAAAACGAACGAATGCACAAACAATTTATCAAAACCACAGAAATCGAAAAACTCAATAGGTGGATTGAATCAACTCCTCGTGTTGTAATTATTGCTCACTCCAATCCAGATGGTGATACTATCGGTTGTTCCTCTGCTCTTGCTCTCGGACTCCGTCAACTTGGTGTAAACGTGCAACTGGCCTGTGTAGACAGTGTTCCGAAAGGATTTCGCTTTGTTTCTGGAGCAGATGAGTATGTACAAGATTTTGATGTAAAAGATTTTGATACGGCGTGGCTCTGTGATTGTGGAGACAAAGTAATGACTCGGTTTCATGACGCAAAACCTGAGATCTTATCTGACACAATGACAACTATAAATCTCGACCATCATCCAACAAATGATAGTTTTGGAGATATTAATTTCGTTGATCCTCGTGCAAGTTCTAGTTGTGAAATGACACTTGAGCTATTACAAAAATTAAATATCGAAATTACACCCGAAATTGCTACAGCACTCCTTCTGGGGCTTTATACTGATACTGGAGGATTCCAACATCAAAACACAACTCCTGAAACATATCAGGCTGCCGCAACACTTGTTCGCGCTGGAGGAAGTATCTCCAAAATTGCAAAAAATATATTTCACAGTAATGAATTTAGAAAATTTAAACTCTGGGGAAAGGTGTTGAAAAACTTGCATCTTACGAAAGACGGGGCTGCTATTATTGGTGCTCACGTAGATGATTACCAAAAACTAGGTGCCACTCGTGGAGACCTCAACGGAGTAATTGATTGGGTAAGCTCAATGCCTGAGGCACAATATTCCGTACTTCTTTCTGAAGATGAAAAAGGAAATGTAAAAGCTTCATTGCGTACTCGAAAAGCAGATGTTGATGTAAAAGCATTAGCAGAAAAATTTGGTGGCGGTGGACATGTAAAAGCTGCCGGATTTACTGTTCGTGGTGGTCATCTCCAAAAAGAGGTAAAATGGAAAATAGTAACCGACTAATCTCTCACACAAACAAATATGCCAACTATGCACGGAACCGGAATGCATCATCATGTACATGTAAAAAGTGAATGGAAATTCACTACATACATAAAACACTTAATTGCTCTTATTACAGGAAACTCTGATCGAGATACATTGAAAAAAAAGTTTGATAAATTTATATCTGTTGTAGGACTTATTGGTCCCATTATGACAACTCCTCAAATTATTAATGTATGGGTGTACCAAAACGTAGAAGGCCTTGCTCTTCTCTCCTGGGGAACATATGTCCTGACTTCAAGTTTTTGGCTTTTGTATGGAATCCTTCACAAAGAACGTGCCATCATTATGGTAAATATTGCTTGGATTATTGCCAATATATCAGTTGTCACAGGAATTCTCATTTTTAGATAAAAATTACTACAAGGGACTTTACATAAATATTTTTTCTATTATTCTTAAACAAATAATTTTTTTTGATGGAATCTTCACCAAATACAGATACTGAAAAAGTAATGGATCTCCGTACAAAATACGCTGATCTTTTGAATAATCGCGAGATACAGGATCTTGTGAATTGGATGACAAAGAATATGGATGAATATCCCGACGAGGAGTAATTCAAACCGATTCAATTTTTAGTTAAAAGTTCTTCTCTTTTTCTATCCAGTATCGTGTAGCATCTTGCAAGTGACGGAAACGATCTGCTTGTAATTTTGTTCCTCCAAACCATCTTGTCACCACCACTATGATATCAATGATGTGTTTTTTTCGTAACTGATGTAATATCACTTGCCCCGCCCCTGTTTCACCATCATCTGATTTTGTTTCAAACACCGCACCATCATGTGAAATTCTTGCTGCCCATGAATTATGCGTCGCTGCTGCATACTTCTTGTCCTTTTTCACTTTTTTCAAAAATTCTTTAACCTCTTCGCGAGACAAAACCTTTCCTCCTGTCACAGAATAATGAGATCCCCTATCCAAAATAATTTTATGACATTGTAACCACTCGACAGAACAATGATGTTCATCTGAAAATAAAATTGGAATTTGATCTGCTGATTTTCGAGACATGATTTATTAAAATAACCCAAACACTATATAGTTTTTAAAAAATATTTGCACTCTCAACTGAAATTCGTAAACTCCGTCTGTTCTTCTCGACATGTGCCGGGGTGGCGGAATTGGTAGACGCGCATGACTCAAAATCATGTTCCGCAAGGAGTGAGGGTTCGAGTCCCTCCCTCGGTACCAGATGAAAATATTCTTAACTCCTTGTGAGTTGGGAATATTTTTTTATATGCGATAAAAGTGTAAAAAAATGTCTAAACAACGACCTCCTTCACTTCCTCCAACACAGGTTCTTTTACTACTTCTGGTTGAACTTGTGGTTGTGTCTCCTGAGGAATAGCAATCTGTTTCTTCGTTTTCTGTGGTAAATGCATTGCTTGCATTAAATTGGTATCATTATCGTCTAGAGAAAGTGTTGTAATTGGATATGGGATCTCAATCTCAGCTGCATCAAAATCTAATTTCAACTGTTGAATTATGTCTGAACGAATCTGAATCCATGGCGCATCTGATTCTACCCAAAACTGTACTTGTAAGTTAATAGAGGAGTCTCCAAATTCTGTCGCTACAACATTTGTATGTGGCTCTGGCATAACTTGTTTATTTTTTGTAACTGAAGCAATCGCCAACTGAATAGACTCTTGTAATGGAGTTTCGTAATGCACTCCAACGTCAAATTTAATTCGACGAAATTCATTTGCCGAAAAACTTTCAATAACAGCTGTAATCATTTGTGCATTGGGAATGATCAAAAGTGTTCCATCAAAACTCTGGATTTGTGTGGTACGTGTCTCAATTTCTGTAATTTTACCCATTACATCTCCCATCTTCACATTATCTCCGATTTTAAATTTCTTTTGTGTCAAAATCATAATTCCAGCAATAAAATTGGAAAGGATGTCCTTCAATGCAAAACCCATTCCCACTCCAAGAAAAGCAACAAGCGTTCCTAAATTTAAACCAACAATTTCTGTCGCAGAAATAATCCCCAAAAATACAATCCCATAGGTAATCATGCGCCCCATCAAAATCAAAACCTCACGATTTAAATCCCTTTTACTTAAACGAAATAACACAATCTTTGTTATGAATTTAGCAAGTATAATAGAAGCAATTAATACAATAAGTGCTGAAATAATGAGTGGAATCATACCCAGAACGGTAGCAAACAATCCTGTTGTTTCGTTTGCTGTCGATTGTGCTGTTGCAGAAGCCGCCGACACTGTTTCTATGAACCACATGTTTTATTTGAAAAAATCATGTAAGTATACCCTATATCCTTGGTTTCTTCAAGTGTTTTTTGACTCCCTGAAAGAGTTTTGCCAAACTGAAGGTAATGAAAAAAATAACTCGTCCCTGGCAAGCTACAATTCTCGCTGTAATTGCGGGGGTTAAAATGGTCTCAAACTTCATTATTCTTCTCCTGCTTCTTTTTGTACGCGACTGGTTTGGGAACTGGTTGAGCCAATTTGATCCAGAACTTATTGTCATAACTGCCGTAAAACCCATTATTTTTATCCCATTGATCGGATCAATCCTTATTTCTTTCCTTTTTATGCGTGGCCTTTGGAAAGGACAACGATGGGCTCCTATACTTCTTGTAATTCTTCATGGATTAGCCTTTCTCCTTATGGGACTATTGACTCTCTCTGACACTCTCTGGGCTATTCCTTTTGCAATAATGCTCTTTCTTGTTGCTTTAGAAATTGAATGCTGGGTACACCCATTTTTCAAACGAAAAAAATAATAACTTGATCCGTTTTCACTTTGTATATAACCCCTTGGTATATGGCTTTACGGGTAAAGAATCTGTTGTTGGAAATTTTGAAAGTGTCTGCGCTAATAATTTTGCTAACTGCAAATTAATTACCAATGGAACATTGGCATCAATAGCTGCACGACGAATTCCATATCCATCTGTAATTTCTTCATGTGAAAACTTATTTGGCGTATTAATTACTAGGCCAACTTCTCCTGATTCAATTAATTCCGCTACATTGGGGTGCTCTTTGGAGGAAATTTTTGCTACGGTATCACAGGGAATTCCATGTTCGTTAAACAATGCTGCAGTAGCTTTTGTTGCTACTAAAGAAAATCCTAGTTTCAAAAACTCTCCTGCAATTGGACGAAATGCTACTTTGTCTCGTAATTTCCCAAGAGTAACTAATATTTTTGATCCTTTTCCTGGTAATCGAAATCCTGTTGCAATTAATGATTTTAAAAATGCTTCCTCAATCGTGTCTCCAAAACAAGCTACTTCTCCCGTAGAACTCATTTCTACTCCCAGTGCAGGATCTGCCCCCTTGAGACGAGAAAAAGAGAATTGTGCTGCCTTTACTCCCACGTTCAGAATTTCAAGTGGATTTACTTCTTGAGATTCAACTTCTTCTCCGAGTAAAACACGTGTCGCGAGCTCAATAAAATTTTGTCCCAATACCTTTGAGGCAAATGGGAAACTCCGACTCGCTCGCAAATTACACTCGATCACCTTTATTTCGTTATGACGAGCCAAGAACTGAATATTAAATGGTCCTGAAATATCTAATTCTTTTGCTAGCTCCTCCGCAATACGACGTACTCGACGCACTGTTTCAAGATATAAATTCTGAGGAGGTAATACTATAGTTGCATCTCCGGAATGTACTCCTGCATTTTCAACATGTTCTGCGATGGCAGAACAAATAATCCTTCCATTTTGTGCTACACCATCAAATTCAACCTCTTTTGCATTCTCTTCAAATTTTGAAATAACCACTGATGCTTTTGATGTCCCGACAGCTGTTTCCAAAAAATCTTTTAAATTCGTTTCATCTGTAGCAACCGCCATTGCTGCACCAGACAACACAAACGATGGCCGAACCAATACTGGATATTCCACCTCTTTTGCAAAAGCAAACGCATCTTTCATTTTTGAAAAACTTTCCCAGCGTGGTTGATCAATATGTAGGTCATCACAGAGTTGAGAGAACTTCCCTCTGTCTTCACAACGATCAATTGATTCTACTGATGTTCCCAGTAAATGAATTCCTTCTTCTTGAAGTTGCTCTGCCATATTTTGAGCGATTTGACCTCCTGTCGAAAAAATAACTCCATCGGGTTTCTCCTTGTCGCAAATATCAAGTACTCGCTCAACAGTAAGTTCTTCAAAATATAAACGATCACATTCATCAAAATCCGTTGAAACTGTCTCCGGATTAGAATTTATAAATACTGTTTCATGTCCTAATCGTCGCAACGTCCGTAATACCTGCACACCACACCAATCAAACTCAACAGAACTTCCTATTGAATACGGTCCTGATCCAATAATTAAATATTTTTTTGCGTTCTTTTTCATCTGTAGCAGTGTACTTACTCGCTGACGTTTTTCAAAATAAAGTTTTTACCACTTCTTTGTTCGTGCCACAGAAGCAACTCGTCGACGATACTCACTATGAATTTTGAAAGCCATGAAAATCCCTAACAAAATTATTCCCAATAGAATAATGTATAAAAACATTCGCATTGAAAACCCTGGAACACCACTGAATCTCGATAATACAGCAATGCCTCCCAGAACTCCCAAAAATGGGAATGCCCAAAACTTTTTCTTCATAGATTTACGAAGATATTTATTCCCATGAGCTGCCTTTCTAGCAATACGTCCCGTGAACATTACCAGAACAAAAAATGCTAAAAGCGCAAAACCAATAAGGAAATCTCCTCCCGGATTTGCGTCTAAATAATAATGTGAAGTTAGTAGTAAAGAAAAATCCATTTTTATAAATTATCAATCATGCACTTTTTAACATATCATCGCCGCCGAAGCAAACCAACTATGCAGGCAATTATTACTGCTAATGAGATTGCTTGTCCCAATCGCAGTACATCACCAAGCATAATTGCTTCATTTCCATATAAAAATTCAAGAAAAAACTGAAATACGAAAATCCATATTCCTGCAACTAATGATAAACGCCCTGGTTGTCTCTCCCAAAGTGTTTGTTTTTTTAGAACCCAGTTTAATAAAATAATATGAGGCAATACAGCATACAACGTCACTGGATGTACTTCCGCTAATGTTTCTACTCCAAAAGTTTCATATTGAACCCCCCATGGCAAAGAAGTCTCTGTTCCATAAATTGCTCCAGTAAAAAATTGAATAAAATCACTTAACACAATCCCCAGCATGAATGATGGGATTGCTAGATCTAGCCAACGCCAAAATGACAACTGATGCTTTCGTAAATCCCATGCCATGAGTGATATTGCTCCTGCAAAGAGACCAAAAAAATTAATCTCTCCATCCCAAAAAACGGCTGGCGCCCACATTCCATGTCGTGCAAAAATCTCTGGTTCTATGACTAATGCAACAATACGTCCCAAAATAACTCCTGCCAATATCCATCTCCAAAAATGATGTACAAAAAATTCAACAGAAAAATTTTTGCGCTCTATCTGACGAAAATAGTGCCATGCAGCAATAAAAAAAGTAATTGCTAACAATAGCCCATTAATTTTTAAAACAAAAAACCCGAAACCTAACTGCGAAAAATTCATTACACTGAGTGTACTGTGCCTTCAAATTTTCGCAACTTTACCTCGTCCACCAAAACAGCATTGGGGAAGCCCAGAGAAACACAATAACTGCTGCAAGTGAAATACCAATAATAGTGAATTTCTTTTGAATAGATAACTGTTTCCATCCATATACCACTGGAAATAATCCAAAGGTAAAAATTAAAGTCACTCCTGTTACAAGCCATAATGTTGGTGATGAAAATGAGAATAAAATTGAGTTCTGAGAAAAATTAGTCAAAAGTCGCACTATATTCACTCCCCAGAAAACGAGCATTAACCCCAATAACGCAACAATTGCTATATAAAATATTTGAACAAATTTTCTTAACGGATCTGACTCGATAATCTGTGCTTTTACTCTTTCGGTATCAATAGATGCGAGACCTACTGAAATTGCAGCCACCCCCTCAATAATTGTTTTATTCAATTTTTTTACTAACACATCGACACTTTCCTTTTTTTCTAATAATTCTCGTTGTTTCTCTTCTGAAAGTGATGATGCTTCAATAAAAAGTTTATCATCAGCGAGCTGTGCTAATACTTTTTTTGTTAATTCCCGTAAATGATCTATTGCATTTGAACGACGCAATCTTGATAACAATCCAATCCGATCCAATATTTCACGTCGAGCAACCATATCAAGAAATTCTTCATTTTCTTCTAATGAGGTTAATACTTCTGTTGTAAACCTTCCTATTTCTTCTTGATAGAATTGAAGTTCTGCCTGATCTGCCGAAGATAGTAATGGTGCTTCTCCTGTCTTTTTTTTCTCGACTTTCTTATCCGCTATATGTGCTTTATTACTTAAATTATATTGCTCAATCCACTCAGCAGGAAGTCCTTGTTGCTGGTATTGTTCACGTTCTTCTGGCGTGCAATCAAGCGTAATTACATTTTTTAGATCAAAATCATACTCTCTCCGTAATTTTTGATAGGCTTCATATCCACCTATTGCTTCAATAGTTCCATGAACTGTTTTCCCGTCGGCTCCCACTCCTTCAAATTCAAATTGTGTAAATCCTTCAGTGACAGCGGCATCTTCTGCAGAAAATTCTTCAATAGAAAATAGTGCTAATCCTCTCTCAAAAATTATTTCACGCGCAGCATCTTCTGATTCAGCCCAAAGAGTTCCAGAAAACTTTTTTCCATCTGGACTCACTGCAACGAAATGATATCTTTGTTTTTGTCCCTCCATCATGTAAATTCTCGCAGAAAATAAAACTCTCTGCAATGTTTATTTTTTTACCACGGCTCCCATAAACTCTCTAAATAATGGATGTGGTTTCAATGGACGAGATAAAAACTCTGGATGAAATTGAGACGCAATCATAAATGGATGATTTTCTAATTCCACAACTTCCACTAACTCATTATCTGGTGAAATTCCTGCGATACAAAATCCGTTCTCTTCAAATTTTTCTCGATATATATTGTTGAATTCAAAACGATGACGATGTCGCTCAGAAATTTCATTCTTTCCATAAATAGCACGTGTTTTGGTTCCTTTTTTTAATATAGCTGGATATGCACCAAGTCGCATTGTTCCTCCTTTTTTTCTAATAGTTCGTTGTTCAGGAATAAAATGAATTACATGATGTTTTGATTTGTTTTCTTCATCAAATTCCTCGCTGGTAGCGTCTTTTATTTTCAAAACATTTCGTGCAAATTCAATCGCCATAATTTGCGATCCCAGGCAAAGCCCTAAATATGGTTTCTCGTTTTCACGACAATACTGTGCTACTCGAATTTTTCCTTCAATTCCGCGATTTCCAAATCCTCCAGGAACTATTATTCCATCCACTTCTTCTAATTTTGCTAATTCATCCTTATCTTTTTCTTCTATTTTTTCTGTATCAATCCACTCAATTTCTGTTTTCCATCCATGATAAAATCCTGCCGATTTTACCGCTTCTATAACTGATAAATACGCATCATCCAATTCATTATATTTTCCTGCTAATCCAATTGATACTGTCTTTTTTGTTCGCCTGATTTTATCTACTAATTCTGACCAATCAGAAAGCTTACATTTCAATTTTTTAATATTCAGCTTCCGTGCCAAAGTCTCGGCAAGACCAAATTTCTCATATCGCAATGGCACTTCATAAATCGAAGAAACTGTCTCCGATGGAATCACACAATCCTCTTCTACGTCGCAAAAGAATGCTATTTTTTTCAAAATTTTCTTTGAAATTTTCACATCTGCTCGAGCAAAAATAAAGTCAGGCTGAATTCCTGCCATTCGCAATGTTCGCACAGAAATCTGTGTCGGTTTTGTTTTTAATTCTCCAGACGCCTGTAACCATGGGAGCAAGGTTAAATGCATGGACACTAAATTTTCACCATGCTTTCGTTTCATTTGACGTAATACTTCCAAAAATGGCTCTCCCTCTATATCCCCTACTGTTCCACCAATTTCCACCACCAAAACATCTACGTCCATTTTCTTTGCTGCCAATTCCACTTTTTCCTGAATTTTTTGTGTAATATGTGGAACTACCTGAATCGTTCCTCCTAGATATTTCCCTTCTCTTTCTTCTGCCAAGACTTCTGAATAAATTCGTCCTGTTGTCACTGAACAAAATTTCTGAAGCGGCGTATCAATAAAACGCTCGTAATGTCCCAAATCTAAATCTGTTTCTGCTCCATCATCAAGAACAAAAACTTCTCCATGTTGGAACGGACTCATTGTCCCTGGATCAACATTCAAATACGGATCTAGTTTCATAATCGCAACTTTTACTCCAGCAGATTTTAAAATTGCCGCAGTAGAACTAGCGACAATACCTTTTCCCAAGCTGGAACAAACTCCCCCTGTTACGAATACGAACTTTGTTTCTTTCATCGCAAGAAATTGTACGGGGATTCTGCCGAACGTGCAAAAAAAAGATTAAGAATTTTCTAAATCGGCAAGCTTTTTTGAACATTCCTCGCGGGCTTCATGAAAAACTCTCAAAAAATGATCATTTTCTTCTGTTCTTGCTGATGGAACAAATACAGGCAAACTTTTTTCACGATTCTTTTTCATTTTTTCTATTTCCCCATTGAAAGAAAAACATTTTATTGGTATCTCTTGTCCATTCACCCTATCAACACTTTTATAAAACCAATATTTCATCCGTTGTTTAAATTCCTTTGATGCATCCAAAACACTTTTTATCTTACAAAGAAAAAATTGATCTTCTCTTGTTTTTTTTGATTTACAAAAAATAAACCCTAACACTTCTTGTATCTCTTTTGGCAATTGATCAATGTTCTCTAGGATCTTAGAATAATCTCCCTTAAGTATGTCATAATCTGCCACGGTTTCTTGTGGCTCCTTTCGTGCAACCTGAATACCGTCTGCCACAATTGCATAACTAGCATTTTTATTATTTCCCTGAAACTTTTCACTCATCCTATGCATTAATACGTATTTTTTATATTTTGTCAATAATTCTGGAACAATCGGACATACTCTAAAACATCATGAACACGTACATAACGAGCTCCTGAATTAATAGCAATTTCCGCTGCTTTCACGTTTGGTTCTGTTTCAAAACGATGTTCTCCCAAAAAACGCTTCCGTGAATGACCAATCATAACTTCGCACTCAGGAACGAGCTCTGCAAATTTCAATAACTCCCAATTACATTCCATTGTTTTCCCAAATCCAATAGTAGGATCCAGAATTATTTTTTCAGAAGAAATCCCAAATTTTATCAATTCTTCTCGACGAGAAAGTAAATCATCTCGCACACTAAAAACTGAATCAATTTCTTGTTCATGAACTTCACTAACTGTCTCCCCAGGCCAATGTCCTATGATTGCTTTTTTTGAAAACTGAACTACTAACTCTTGCATTTTTTTATTACAGAGCCCTGATACGTCATTCAAAATTTCTCCCCCGAGATCAAAAAACTTCTGAGCAACTTCTGGATTTCGCGTATCGAGAGAAATACGTGAACGCCATTCTGGATTTTGTAAAAACTCTCCCAAAACAGGTTCCACTCTCCCCCACTCTTCTTCGGCAGAAACAACTTCTGCATTTGGACGAGTAGATTCTCCTCCAATATCTATAAACTGTGCACCATCATGAAACAGTGAGTACGCATGATCAATTGCTTTTTTTGGCTCAAGAAAAGTTCCTCCATCTGAAAAACTATCGGGGGTCACATTTACAATGCCGAAAATTTCACAAGTCATCGTCAGAATGGTACACTTTGCCCGAAAAAATGAAATCTCCAATTATTGTTCTCGAAGGACTTGATGCCTGTGGAAAATCAACACAGACCGAAATTTTGATGCAAAGCCTTAAATCACGTGGAATTAGCGTAGGATTTGTACGATTTCCAGGATACGAAAAAACTGCCGCAGGACGCAGAATCGCTGCATATCTCCGTGGAGAATTTGGAGAAATGAGAAGTATTGATCCACGAATTGTTGCCTCAATGTTTGCCGCTGATCGATTAGAACAACTTGAAGAAGTTGAAAAACTACGCGCGAAGCATGATATTTTGATTTGTGATCGTGGTGTCACTTCAAATCTAATTTATAGTCCTGCTCGAGGAGAAAAAAAATCAGAAATAAAAATGCTCGAAGAGTTTGTTGAAAAACTTGAATATGACATCAACGGGTTTCCTCGAGAGAGTCTTGTTATTTTTCTTGATGCAAGTGATGAGGCTCGTGCAAAAATTCATTCAGCAAAAAATCGTCTCGCCGATCTCCATGAAGCCGATGAAACATATTTACAGCAAGTGCGAGAAGTAGCCTTAGCACGATGTAAAAAGGACTTCAGATGGGTAAATATCCCCGTTGATAAAGGCGGAGAACTTCGACGTCGAGAAGAAATTGGGAACGAAATATTGGCGCTTGTGTTGGAGAAATTACAAAAAAAAGACACCACGCCTGAAAAACAACAAGCCCTTTTCTAATGAAATTATCCGAGCACTGGCCTCGGGTTCTGTTTGTAGAAATACTTCTTATCTGCACCTGTTTGTTTATTATAAATCTTTTCGTTGATTTTCTTGATTTTTCAAGTCATCCTGCTGTACATACTCCTACCCCCTACTTTCCTCATGTATTTGAAGGAGATTCCCTTACTAATACTATATTTGTAAAAAAATTCTGGGCAGAAATTCTCTTTTTTTTACTGGTATTTTTCGGGCAAATCGGTATTTTTCGCTTGCGTAAAAAAATCTTTCCTATTGATCCCTCTCAAAATGGCTGAAATAATCTCTGGACGCGATATTGCTAGTAAAATCATTGAAACTGATCTCATTCCACGAGTTGAGGCATTGAAAACAAAAGGAATTATTCCTAAGCTCGTTGTTATCCTTGTTGGAGAACACCCCGCAAGCGCATCATATGTAAAACAAAAAGAGAAATTTGCTGCTCGATCTGGAATTGAATCTGAGGTTCGTCGTTTTCCTGACACTATCAGCGAAGAGGCTATTTTGAACGAATTGGATGCTATTGAGGCAGATGCAAAAATTCATGGAGTTATCGTACAAACCCCACTCCCTGATAACATTTCTATTAAAAAAGTATTGGAAAAAATTTCCCCAGAAAAAGATGTAGATGGATGGACTGCTGAAAACATGGGGCTCTTGGCTCGTGGAGAAAAGACACTCCAAAGCTGTACTCCAAAAGGAATTATTCGTCTCATTGATGAGACAGGAACGGAAATAAAAGGAGCAAACGCTGTGGTCGTTGGACGGAGTAATATTGTAGGAAAACCAGTGAGTCTTTTGTTGCTCAATCGTGGGGCAACTGTTACCACGTGTCACCGTGGCACCAAAGACGTAGATTCTTTTCTCAAACAAGCAGACATCGTTGTTGTAGCTGTAGGAAAAATTGGTCTGATCAAAGGAGAACAATTAAAACCTGGTTGTACTGTTATCGATGTAGGAATTAATAGAAATGACGAAGGAAAACTTGTTGGAGATGTAGATTTCCCCAGTGCTGAAAAAGTCGCAGGAAAAATCACCCCTGTTCCTGGCGGAGTTGGTCCTATGACAGTTGTAAGCTTGATTGAAAACACTATTGAATCCGCTGAATCAACTGTTTAATTTCGTGATTCTAAAAATTGCATTTGTGAACGCGACAAAAAACAATTATTCAACGAGAATGTTTCGTTTACAAGAGAACAATCGCAACGAGTTTTTTTGATTCTTTTTTTGCGGAAAAAAAAGAGTGAATAACCTCCCTCTTATATTTTCTTTTACTTCGCTACTTCTTCGCTACCACACTATGATCATGATGTGGTGCTACTACAGATGCTTCCTGTAGTTTTTTTACGTCTAATTGATTTCCACAGTTTTTACAAAATTTTGAATCGTGATCGTGATGTGGAAAATGACAAAACTCACATGTATGAAGCCGTTTCCCAAAGAAGTGATCCAGAAAAATACGCGTAATAATCGCTGTCAAAACAGACATTGTCGCCACTCCCAAAATAATAACCACTCCTGCAAGAGCCTTTCCTCCCATTGTAATCGGAACAACATCTCCATACCCAACCGTTGCCATTGTTACAAGCGACCACCAAAGCGAATCTGCAAGTGAAAGAATTTCAGGATTAAATCCATGTTCTAGTAAATATGCTCCTAGCCCGCTCATCATCCATACAACAAGAAACGATGTTCCTAAAATTTGAAACTCATGTTTGTAATGTACGAATGAACGCAGAAAGTTGAGTAAAAAGTCAGAATATCGCAGTACTTTTAAGAGCTGTAAAATATGAAGTAATCGCAATCCTCGTAAAAACGCAATATTCAAATGTGATAATCCTGAAAGTACCACGAGTAAATCTACTAACCCTAAAGGGGAAAAAATAAATTTCCATTTTCTTGGTGCTATCATCAAACGCATAACATATTCAACCGCAAAAAACCCAATCACTGTCTGATCAAAAACTTTGAAAAAATACCAATACTCTCTAAACATATCTGTGTTTTCAAGTGCAAAAGAAAGCGTTGAAAGAGCAATAAGAGTCAGCAAAAGATGGCCAAACATACGTCCAGCACGAGATTCGTGATTCATAAGTAAATCGACTAACGCCGCGTGTATTTTTTCTTTCATGTTTATTTTACCTGCTTATTGTGCCAGAGTTATCTATTTTTTTGAAATCATTTTTAAAATTCCAAATTTATAGTTTGCAGTTTGTAGTTTGAAGATTTTAATATGAAACTCTATACTTACCAATGATGAAACTTGCGATTATAGGTGCTGGACCGGCTGGGATCTTTGCGACGAAGTTCTTGAAAGAATGGAATGGAGAAATTCATCTTTTTGAAGCAAATCCACATATCGGGAAAAAACTCGCCCTTACTGGTGGTGGACGCATGAACCTGACGAATAAAGAACTTAGGGTTGATCATTTTTTTTCTGAAAATGAACGGACATTGAAACATATTTTCAAAAATAACTTCGCGAGAAACTATTTGGATTTATTCGATGCATTGGGAATCAAAATGAAGTGGGAAAAAAACAGAGCGCTTCTCCAGTCAGAAGATGGCGCTGGACAAGTGAAACAATGGGAAAGCGAATTCCAAAAGCAAAAAAATCTTATGCTACATCTTCATTGTGAGGTAATTGGGATTAAAAAGTTGAACAATAAATTTGTTCTTTATGCAAAAGATCATGAAGAAAACTTTGATTTTATTTTAATAACAACTGGCGGAATGCTCCGGTTATTAGAGAAAAAGAATGAACAAGAAATTTATTCATTACCCAGGAACACTCAGCATACAATAATAAAACCTTCTCCTTGTTTATCTCCGATACAAATCCCCTCTTCCCCTTTTGTGACATTGGCTGGAACGGCTATGAAAGTTGAATTGTCTCAAAATAATAAACATAAAATAACTGATGATCTTTTATTTACTCACGTAGGTATCTCTGGACCCGCTGTGTTAGATTTTTCTGCTGTATGGGGCAAAGAGACGTTTGAACTAAATTTCCTCCCAGAATACGACGAAAATGCCTTCATAAACGATTTTCAAGAACAACGAAACGGAAAACACAAGCTCATCAGCTTTTTACAAAAATTATTCCCAAAACGAGTAGCTGAATTTCATGCAGAACAAATCGGTGGAAAAGAAAAAATGATCGCAGATATCAATAAAGACGATTTTAATACATTGAAAAAAAACATCTTCCACTGGCAAGTGAAAAATGGAAAAAGTTGTGGCTACGAACAATCATGGACTACGCGCGGTGGAGTAAGTCTCGATGAAATACATGCGGCAACTATGGAGTCCAAACTCGTACCAAATTTATTTTTTTCTGGAGAAGTAATGGATGTCACCGGACTCTGTGGTGGATACAATATTACGTTTGCTGCTATATCAGCACGGATTGCTATTTCTGAGATATGGGAAAGAGCAGCATAACAAGTTATGCTGCCCATTTTTTTCCCGATACCAACCCAACCATTACGATTAATATTTACGCACATGCGTATTCGCAACATCTCCTACATGTACAGTACATGGATCGAATGTGGCGGTAACACGTTGGTGCTGTACTTGATTCCATAAACGCACATCGTGCGCCTGAAAATACAACACTGTACCTGCACTATCAGATTGCATTAATGCCAATGCCTCTTCGGCAATACTACCATGAAGAGTAGCTTTGCCATCTGAACGTTTCAAAGAAAAGACATAAGCCTCATTTTCAAAACGAACAGTACTTCTGGAAGCATCAACATAGAAATTTGAACGTTTCCACTTAGGAACGTCCTTTTCGTTTAACATTACTACCGTTGCGGAAGAAACTTTCATCTCCTCATTAATAGTGTTTATTCTGAAAAAGATACTTGGTGCAAAAGCATCAGGTTCAATTCCAGGCAAACTAGCTATTACTGATACCGGTGGCTGTGCTGTGTCCGTGGTATTAACTGGTTCTTCATTTCCTCCAAACATACTGCAAGAAGGTAACATCATCATTACTCCTAGAGCAATAATCATAATAATACTTGTTTTTTTCATAATTTTTGTTTTTGCCTCTCGGCTTGTTTATAAATAAAATTGAACTCTCTTCTCAGTCCGCCGAACGAACTCAGCAGAGAATCCAAAAAATATAAACATAAAAACAATTGGTCAGTCCTCGGGAGCGGTATTCGAGCGGAACACTCACGAATGAGAAATTCTGCTACCAAAGCCCGCTATAAGGACTGATGTGATCTGAAATGTGAAAGAACTCTTTCTGTGTATAAACTATATTGACCAGGTTGTCAACTCATGTAGTTCTGACTTCAATTTTCGTCAAAAGTGGTTCTCCATTTAATCCCATTTTTGAGTCCAGTGTAAAGGCTACCGTTTCTCCTCCTGTTTTTCGAAGAGCCCATACATCATTAAGTGTTTTTCCCTTAATACCATTTACTGTAACCGCTACATCACTTGTCGAATATTCTAAAATCATATCTTTAATACTCTCCTGATCTATCGAATTTATTCCTGAATGGAAAAATGCTTCTAGTTGCTTTATCTTCATTGTGTGCTCAAACTCCTGTTTTATTGCTGGAGCATATTCAACTGTCTGTTGTGGACCAGCTGGCGGTGTAGTCGCACCATTTGCTGCTGCCGCAGCTACTGGAGCTTTCCCGATATCTGCTAATAGCGTTGGCTCAAAATCATCCTTCTTAAATTGCTCTGAAACACCGTCTTTCAATTCTCGATTTTTATTTTTTTCCATTCCTACGGCAGTGTATGAGAAAGGAAGTACTCCCGCGCCAATACCTCGTGATATTTTCTCTGTTTTCGTTACTGTTCTACCCGTCTGAAGAATTGCTTTGTCAAGTCTTGCTTTTGTCCACGTTCTTGGATCTAATACTGAATTTTTGAGATATGTCTCAACAGCTTTTCCCTTGTTACCAAGTAATTTTAATGGCTTAAGACCCCATTTTAATGGAGTAAGCGCAAGATTTCCACCTTTCGCTAAATGTGTACCAGCTTTAAGAGATTTTGTCCCAATCCATTTTCCTGCGGTAGTAATTTTTGTTCCCACTCTCCCCATATTACTCAAAGTTGTGGTAACTCCCGTCCCAACTCCACCAGCCATCTTTCCCAAAAGTCCCGCCGTACGTCCCGCGGCTGTTCCACCACCTGTAAGTATTGTTGCTACAACATTCCCTCCAGCCTCTCCTATTCCCGCTGCAATTTCTCCCCATCCATGTATTGCATTCATGACTCCTCCTTCCTGAACTTTTGCCCATCCTGTTTTAAATGCCTCAACACCAAAAAATCCTGTGGCAAGACCCTTCCATGCCGCAGAAGCACATCCCGTTGGACCAATTCCAACAAGATTTCCTAATCCTGTGACTACCTTATCCGGATCTGTAATAAGTGTTCCTACACCTTCAACTAATCCTCCTGCCGCACGAAACAATCCCCCTACGACTCCCGTAATAGGATTCGTAGCTAAAACATCTCCAATCCCATCTAATCCTTTTGCAACATTTTTCGTTAAGAAACCAACCGACATATCTAATACCGTTGCTGAATGCACGTCTAATGTTTGAATATATTCTGCTGTATCATTTGCTGCTTGCAAATACACTCCTGTTGCATTTTCAATCTCTGACACAGAACCATCTACCTGTTCATCTAGCTGATAAACTGCTGGACCAACCATCTCAACGGCTTTTGTCTCAAATTCTGTAACAAGCTCTGCAATAATTCCCTTCCATGGCTCTGCGGTTGGAATTAGTCCTTCTGCTGTTAATTGTGCTTCAATATTTTTCTTTACATCTTCTTGAACCTTCTTTGGCTCATTCGTTTTCAAATTCTCTGAATTTGTTTGTAATACATTTCCATAGGTATCCAATCTTGTTTTTTTCTCTGCTAATTCTGTCTGTTTTTTTGCAAACTCTGTTTCAAATGTTGTTTTCTTTTCTTGAATTTCCTCTACACGACTATCTACACCAAACATTCCTGCCATATAATCCCCCATTCGTTTTTTCTTGGGATTCCATCCTATCCAGTCCCCTATTCTTAATCCAATATCTCCAATAGCTCCTGGAATAATCAATGCTGATGACAAAGCAAATCGTCCTACATTAGCAAATGATAATTCTGATTTCTTTTCTTCAAACTCTGCAACTCTTGTTGCAAGGTCCTGACCACATGTTTGTAAAAAATTCACTTCTTCAAGCATTTTCAGCGATTCTGTTCGATGACTAATCATTCCCTGTTGAATTGCCTCAAAGCTTTCAGGATTTGGTGGAGCAAGTTCTGTTTGATCAACTATCAATTTTTCTGGATCTGGTGTCTCCTTTGCAAGATCCTCTAGTTTCTTTTTATACGTATCTACTGTTTTTTTAATTTCATCATCTTTCTCCTTCAATTCTTCTTCTGTTTTTAATTTGTATTCTTTTTCAATACGTTCTTTTTCTTTTGATCCGGTTTCATACACTTCCACTTTATTCTCTTTCTCGTCTAATGCTTCTTGCAATCCTTTTAAGTCTTCTGCAAACTCTGGAAATCCTGCCGCTGCAGCTGTTGCTTTCATTAATTGTGCTTTGGCGGCATTAATAGGATCTATATAATCCTTATAATTCTCCATGCTCAAATCCTTCAGATCGATAGCATCGATCATATCTCGAGCAAGATCGATAGCCTCTCGCGCAGCTTTTTCTTTCTCAATATTCTCAATCTCTAACAACTCTGCCTCACGCGCTTCAATACGAGTGATAAGATCGTCCAATTGTTTATTCAATTGTGCTTTTTCTGCCACTGTTAATTTTTCATCCCCATCAATCTTTGTTCGCAGTGTAGAAATTTTTGTTCTCAATGCTGTTAATGCCGCTTTATCCATACTTCCAATTCCTTCACCAATTGCAGCAATTGCTGTTTCGTATCCTTCCATTGTTTCATTTCCTACTACTACTTCTGGAACTACGGGGACTACTACGGGGACTACTACGGGGACTACTGGAACTACGGGGACAACAGGATCTTCTTCTATTAATTCAAATCCGTCATTAAGTAATACTTTTTCCTCCTCCGTATCAACTTTCAAAATATCTCGCTTTCCATCTCTATCCTTAACTTTCAACATACCTCCTTCAGTAAGTTTTATTTTTGCTTTGTTTTCTCTGTCTTTCAAAATTAATGTTCCATTTTTTCTTTCTACATATTTCTCTGTAGCACTTCCTTCATCAAAAATTGCTAACACTTTGGCCTTATCTACTTTTCCTGTTGTTAATTCCTTATTTAATTCATCCAGTTGTGTTTCTACTTCTGTTCGAAGATTGTCCTTCTCTTCCTTTAGCTCCCCAGGAGCATTTTTCTCCTTAATAACTTTCTCATTAAAAACCTCCCATACAAACTTTGTTGGGTGCTCTTTTGCCGAATATTGGTATAGGTTTTTCATGGTTTTGACCAAAAAATCCTATTATTCTACCCCATTTCCATTTTTTTTTCAAGTATAAAAAACTCCCACTCAATGAGTAGGAGCTTTTGCTTTTATAATTAAATATCGAACTAAATCTCTCGATCTTGTTCTACTTCCTTCATTGATAACTTAATTCGTCCCATTTTATCAACTCCTGTTAATTTCACATTTACTTTATCTCCTTCTTTCAAAACCTCTGAAACATTTTCGATTCGTCGGTTTGCTATTTCTGATACGTGAACCAAAGCTTCTTTTCCAGGAACAAACTCAACAAACGCTCCAAAGTCCATAATTGATTTCACTGTTGAATCTTTGAAGATATCTCCTACCTCTGGCTCATAAGCCAAAGATTTGATTGCTGCAACTGCTGCCGCTGAGTTTTCTCCACTTGATGAAGAAACCATAACTAATCCGTCGTCTTCAAGATCAATTTTTACATCGTGTTCTGCACATAATCCCTGAATTGTTTCTCCACCTTTTCCAATAACAATACGAATATAGTCTGGATTAATGTGAAATGAAGTAACTCGTGGGGCAAATTCGTTCATCTCCTCTCGTGGAGCTGGAATTGCTGCTTTCATAGATTTCAAAATATCAGCACGACCTGTTTGCGCTTGATCAAGAGCTTCTTTCAAAAGGCTCATATCTAGTCCTTTCAACTTGATATCCATCTGCAATGCAGTCAATCCATTCTCGTCTCCACAAACTTTCAAGTCCATGTCTCCACAGAAATCTTCCTGTGCCTGTATATCTGACAAAATGTTGTACTCTCCTGTCTCTTCATCCATAACCAATCCCATAGCAATTCCTGAAATGGCCGCTTTGATTGGGATTCCTCCATCCATAAGAGCCAATGTTGATCCACATACTGAAGCCATTGAACTTGATCCATTACAAGCCAAAATCTCTGACACTACTCGAAGTGTGTACGGGAAATTATCTTTTTCTTTTGTTGGCAACACATATTGCAAAGCTCTCTCTGCCAATGTTCCATGACCAATCTCTCGTCGGTTTGTTCCACGCAATGGTTTTACCTCCCCTACTGAGTATGGTGGGAAGTTATAGTGGTGGAAATAATATTTGTTAAACTCTGGTCGATCTGGATCATCCAAAAGCTGAGCATCTCCAACCGAACCAACTGTCAAAACTGAAAGAGCCTGTGTGTCTCCTCGGTTAAACAATCCTGTACCGTGAGTTCGTGGCAATACACTCACCTCAGAATCCAATGCTCGAATATCTGTAAATCCTCGTCCATCAAGACGTTTTTTTGTCGTCATAATCTGATTTCGAATGTATTTCTTCAATCTTTTGTCGAAGAAAGTCATCAAGTCTCCTTTTGAAACTTCTTCATTCTCGATTGCTGTAGCACATGACTCAATTAGTTTTTCCTGAAGGGCTGCAATTGTTTTTTTCAATTCCTTTTTACCAACTCCTCCAACCGTCTCCCAGTCAGATTGAGTCAATGCATTGTTTATCAATTCTTCAGCAGTAACATTTACTTCTCGAATCTGTGGAACTTTCGGTGTGATATCAAATTGTGATGCTAACTCTAATTGAGCTGCACATAGTTTTTTTATTCGTTCGTGAGCAAACTCAAACGCTGCAATCATTTTGTCGTTTGAAATCAATCGTGCTCCTGCCTCAACCATCATAACTGCTTCTTCTGTACCAGCGATGATCAAATCCAAATCTCCATTGTCAACTTGATCATATGTAGGATTAAGGAAGAACTCTCCTTTTTCATCCATTCCTACTCGAACTGCTGCAATGGGCGCCTCGAAAGGAATCCCTGAAAGCTGCAATGCCATTGATGCTCCTGTCATTGCTGCTGCTGCATCTGAATGTGTTCCATCTGCCTGCAAAAGCGTCACAATAATCTGGACATCGTTCATCATTCCTTTTGGGAACATTGGACGAAGTGGACGATCAATCATTCGTGCTGTCAAAATCGCACTCTCTGGTGGTCGACCTTCACGTTTCATAAATCGTGAACCTTTTATTTTTCCCGTTGCGTAGTATTTTGGATCGTAGTCACACATAAGAGGAAAGAAATCCATTCCTGGTCGTGGGTTATCATTCATTCCTGCTGTTGCAAGAAGCACTGAGTTTCCGTATTTTATTACGGCTGATCCATCTGCCAAATTGGCAAGTTTTCCAGATTCAAAAGTGAAATCTACACCATCTAGCTGAACTGTTACTGATTTTGCTGCTGCCATATTTTTATATAATTACAAAATATTCACGGAAAAGGTATTTCCTCCGTGAGAAAAAGAAAAAGTCCCGCCAAGGCGAGACTTAAATTTACTTTCGAAGACCGAGTTGTTTCACAACATCGGCATACTGAGACACATTACTCATTTGTAAGTATTTCAATAGTCGGCGACGTTTTCCTACCATCCCAAGAAGACCTCTTCGTGAGTGCTTGTCTTTCTTATGTGATCGTAGGTGATCTGTTAAATCTGCGATTTTTTGAGTCAGAATCGCAATCTGTACCCGCGAAGATCCAGTGTCTTTCGCATGCGTTTGAAATTTATTCATAACGCTTTTCTTTTCGTCTTTCTTCATTTTATTAAAATTAATTCGTCGGAAGTGTAGCTTTTATTGCTCTTTGGTCAAATTTTTCAAAAAAACTTTGACAGTCCTGTTCAAAATCGCCAAAATCCCGCCCGTAATCAACTTTATTGTGAGCGATTAGCTCAGTTGGCTAGAGCGCCTGCTTGACTTGCAGGAAGTCACAGGTTCGAATCCTGTATCGCTCACCACTTGCTTAAAGTTGACACCGTTCGGAAAATCAGTACATTTCGCGCGAAAATAACTTTCCTTGAGGCACATGCCAATTATCAAATCCGCTATCAAACGAGTTCGACAAACTGAACGACGCACTGCACGAAATATTGTTCGTAAGCGTGTATTAAAAGAAACACTAAAAGACTTCATTACTCTTATTGAGGAGAAAAAGTTTGCAGAAGCTACAAAATTACTTCCTACAGTACAAAAGAATATTGATCTTTTTGTAAAAAATAACTTATGGCATGCTAGTAAAGGAGCGCGAATCAAGTCTCAGTATGCAAAAATGTTGCCAAAAACAACAGCAAAAACGGCTCCTGCTGCTAAACCCGCTGTAGAGAAATCAGTCTCTGCTAAAGCTGCGACTGACAAAAAAGCTCCTGCAAAAAAAGCAGAGTAATTATAGTTCAAACTTAAAATTTAGAAATCCTGCTCCGGCGGGATTTTTTATTTCTGAGTTTTTTTAGAGACCGGTCTCCAGTTTGTAATTTCTCCCCACAACAAAACAACTACCCCAAATGTCACCAAGATATCTGCCACATTAAATATTGGGAAACTCCAAAAAGCAAAGAAATCTGTCACTTGTCCAAAGAAGACTCGATCAATAGCATTTCCAATTGCACCTGAAGCAAGTAACACTGCTGCCCATTTTTCATAAACCGAGCGTTCTTTTTTGCTCGACCAGTAGAAGAGAAACCCCGACACCGCCAGGGCAATAATAATCAATATTAATTGTGGTGCAGGCAAGCTGAATGCAAATCCCTTATTAAATGCGAGCTGTAATCGCACATCACTAAACAGTGGAATCGTGTTTTCAAATAGTTCTGCTCGGGCCACATATTTTGTGATCTGATCAAAGGCTATAAAAACGGGAGCAAGGAGCCAGAGCTTCATTGTTGAGAGTTTGATTTAAAAAACATATGAAATCAAATTCAAAAAATATCTCATGAATATTTAATGAAGTTATTAGGTTGCTTTTCTTGTTTCTAAAAAACCCACACATACGCTGACATCAATATAGAAGTTACAAAAAATGAAATTAAAAAACAAAACACATTGTACCTTGCCAACGGATAATGGTGATTTTGACTTTCATTTGTTTACAGAAAAAACACCTGAAAAAATCCATGAACATTTTGCTCTCGTTATGGGCGAAGTAAAGAATCAAACAGATGTATTGTTACGAATACACTCAGAATGTTCTTCTGGGGACATATTTGGGTGCCAACGATGCGACTGCCAAGATCAACTACACGCCTCTATGGATATGATAAAAGAAAAAACACAAGGAGTTCTCCTCTACCTCAGACAAGAGGGACGAGGAATTGGAATTGAAAACAAAATGAATGCCTATAATCTTCAAGATAAAGGTCTTGATACCGTAGAGGCAAACGTAGCACTTGGATTTGAAGCGGATTATCGTACATATGATATCGCAACTGAAATGCTCAAACATTTCCAAATTGATTCGGTGAATATTCTTTCTAATAATCCTGAAAAAATTCAACAGCTAGAAGCTTCTGGTATTCCTGTAACCAAAAGAATTCCACTCATCATAAATTCAGAAACCCGGGATCGAACGGAATTATTTAAAACAAAACAGAAAAAACTTGGACATTTGTTTGGTGATTTGGACTCACTTAAATCAAATAGTCCTGTTATGAATACTCCATATGAATTCACTCATTCTGATTTTATAAATGGAGCACCTGAAGCATCCGAAGAAACCATTGAACTTTCTGAAAAAATAAAACTCCGTCTACAAGACGAATTACAAGACGATCTTTCTTTATTGTTATTACAAGGCTCAAGCATGCGAGGAGATGGAGATGAAAACAGTGATCATGACTACATATGCATTCTCAAAAATATTAATCGAAACACGACAACTGTTTTTTCAAAGATAAAGAATGAATTTCCCAATACTGATTTTCTCTATGTAAGCGAAGAAGAATATCACTCTTATCCTCCTAATTTACGCTTACAGTTTTTTTTAAGTCGCACCATACATGGAACTTTTGATCTTGAAGAACCTCCAACGAAAGACGAAATATTACAAACAGCTGTTCATTACGCTCTTCAATTCAAAGATGCTCTTCGTCCATTAATTCCCAAATTATCAGCAAACCCAAATGATCCCGTATTACTTGATCAATCCAAAATGCTCCTCAAACGATTTGATGACTGTTTTCTGCGAATTGTTTGCTTGTATGTGACAGATACATACCCCCTCAATAAGGACGTATTACGTGAATCTGTCGTATCTCATTCCATAAATCAAATCACACAAGTCATTGATAATTCTTATGCTCAAGAGCTCCCCATTAATGAAGTTCTCCAAGCCCTTGAAAACGCCAACCGCCTGTCTTCACTCTTTTTAAAAAGATTTTCTAGAAATAAATATTAAAAAAATGAATTATTTTATTGCCCTCATACCAAAATTTTCTCAGGAATTATATGAAAAAATACTTCATGTATTAGAATTTGATACTCGATCAGAAGTGAATTTTCCTCTTCATTTAACACTGCGTTATTTTTATTTTTTAGACGACCCTCGTGTCATAAAAAACTGGGTCACAGAATTTGAAAAAAATCCGTCAAAATGTTTTCATGCAACCGTAAAAGAGGTCTCTTTTTTTGAGCACCAAGGCCAAGAAGAAGTTTATTTTTTAGATGTTTGTGCTCATGAAATATATGCTTTATATCAAAAACTAACCGTTCTAAAATCCTTCTCTGAAGACATCCTTCCTTTTCATCCACATGTAAGTCTTATCTTTCCCAAACAAAATCTTTCACCCGAGGAAAAGAAAAAAATTAAAGATATTTTTGCAGATATACGCACTATAGAATTTGATAGACTCGCACTTTTTTCAGAAAAAAATAATACTTTTAAAATTGAAAAAATGGTTTCCCTGAAAAATACATGAAAATGGAAGAATATCCGTATGTAATAATAAACACTGCTACAAGTATTGATGGCAAAATAGCGACACCAAATAGACGACAAACTACTCTTTCGAATAACGAGGACTTTGAAATTGTAGATAAAATCAGAAGTGAAGTTGATGCGATTTTGATAGGTCATACAACTCTCATACAGGATGATCCCCGTCTTACTGTGAAAAATAAGACGTATATTGATAAACGGATACAACAAAACAAATCTCCTCAACCAATGAAAATTGTAATTTCTCCAAATTGCAAAATCCCCCTTGAGAGTAATTTTCTAAAAGATGATGACACTGAGAAATTTATTTTTACTACTAAAGAAGCTCATCCAGAAGACATTCAATCACGCCTTCCCTTTTCTAATATATCCAAACATAATTCCTCCCGAGTTAATATATTAGAATTAGCAAAAGAGCTCTATCAAAATGGCATAAAAAAAATATTGGTTGAAGGGGGTGGAGGTATTAATTTTTCTTTTATACAAAGTGGCCTTGTTGATGAAATTAGAGTCGCCATATCCAACTGTATAATAGGAGGAGAACATTCCCCTTCTCTTGTAGATGGACAAGGGTTTGATAGTGAAAACATAAAACAATTCGAGCTCGTAAATGTTGATATTTTACATCAACTTATAATCGCAAATTATCGCTCAATAAATGAGCATTAAAAACGTTTCTTTTTCCCTCCTCTTCCACGACGATTCTGATTAATCTTCTTGAGCGTGTTTTTTGGAAGTTCTGATACTTTTCCATAATCTCCAATCAAAGTATGAAGTTTCCCAAAATACTCTTTCGATTCAGGCAATGTATTATCTTCCGTCATCGTTTTAGCATTCCCCACAATGTAACATTCATCTTGCGCCCGACCAACAGCAACTCCAATTCGACGCTCTTCTTCAAGAAACCCAATATCCCCTTCTTCATTACTTCGAGTCAAAGAAACAAAAACTACTTTTCGTTCATCTCCTTGAAATGAATCCACAGTTGCTACATTTTCCTTAATTTGCTCATATAGCTCAGGATCAAGCTCCCGACGCAATTCACTTCGAATAGCCTTTGCTTGCTCACTGTATGTGGCGATAACAGCAATGTCCTCTGGTAATACGGGGTTATTTTTTCGAAGAAGCATTCCTCGAACTTTATAGGCAATAAATCGTGCTTCTCCTGAATTCCTCTTTGAGGTTCCAAAAGATTTTTCCTTTGAATCAATCTTTTGTGTGTCTAACCACTGAATAATTCCATTGTCTCCTTCTTCTACTTTTCGAGCAGGTTTCATTTTCCCTTCATACATCAACTCACTTAGAACATTCACTATATTCTTTTTTGAACGAAAATTCTCTTCTAGATAAACGTATGGCAATTCTTCTTCTGGGTTTTCTGAATTTTGAATTGAATCTACGAATGGTCCATTTTCAAATCCTTTAATTGCTTTCTCTGTATTCTCTAACCGCTCTCTCCTATTCAAATGGTCTTGCATATATGTTTTTTCATTTCTTTTAAGAGGAAGGTTTCCTAATTGGAGCGGATCTCCAACAAAAATAATCTTCTTCCCTGCCTTTTCTAATGCTTGCAATAGTTCTGGTGTGCGCATTCGCGTTGCCTCATCAACAATTACAACGTCATATTCTTCCTTTGCCAACAACTCATCATGTAATAATGATCCAAAGGTTGAGCAAGTCACTCCTGCTTTTTCAAGTCTGTCTTGAATTTTCTCTTGATACTTCTTATCGAGTTCCTCAAATTTATCCATAATTTTTCCTTTTTCCTTTTTTCTCAACGCTCCTAATTCTTTTGTAGAACCTACCTTTTTCTCATATGTTTCAAAAAGATATTGCGTAAATTCACCATCTGTCATATTTCCTATTTCCTGAAGCTTCTTTGTTGGAAATTTTGGTGCACCACGTCGTAGTCGATATTGATGTAATTTCGAGTCAACGGGATCTGGACTATTCCCTGCAACATTCATATATTTTTTTGCATCATGCTTGTTGTTAAGGATTTCCGCATATTTCAACATCGGTACTTGTGACCCTTTGTTCGAATGAGACAATATCAATACCCTTCGTCCCTCTTCTACATGTTTTTTTGCAATCTCAACTTCTACGCTCGTTTTCCCTGACCCTGGTCCACCATGAAGAAAGAGAACTGGATGTTTTTCTATATCAATTCCTGTTTGATACGCCAAATTTTGTGATTCTGTTAATCCCTCTTTTTGATCTGTAACTTCTGATCTTTCTATCTTGGGAAAATCTCCTGATAAGTATGTTTCTAGTGGAGGCAGTAATGGTTTCTTATTGTCTTCTGGAACTTCCAACTGTAGTACAGAATCTACTAAACTCTGAACCTCTAAAACTGTGTTTTCAAAACTATTATTTCCCAGGTATATTTTTAAATCTTTTTCTGTAATTTCCCCTTTCCGAAGTAACTCAAAAAATATTTCGACCTTCCCCATATAATCTGCCGAATTTTGTATTTTTATTCCTTTTATAATTGCGTCAACGGTGTGATTTTCTTCGTATGACACGTTTTCAGGATCTTCATAAAAATTTTCCTTTTGAGAATCCACTGAAAGAGTAGATACTAATTTAACCTCCTCCCCTACCGATAATAATTCCTTAACTCTGTCTGGATAACAATTTCCTATTTTTCCGGACACAAATTTTCCTTTTTTTTCAAATGTTTCTGAATCAATTGTCATTGGAAATGACTCTCCAATCATCTTCAGCAGATGTTCTTGAAATTCTAATTGAGCTTTCATTACCGGAACCATTGCTTCCATCTGATCTCCCCAATGGGAAGGAGCCTTTTCACTAACAGATATTGGTAATTTCTTCTGATTCATTTTCACGAAGTGGGGAAATAAGGGGACACATACTAAAGTCTTCTGTGTCCCCTTTTGTCGATTGATCTAACAAAAAATGTTAGCCAATCTAGCCTTTTTAATCTCTCTCCTTTACCACCCTCAAGCCTGGCCGGACTCTCTCCGGCCCGAGCGTGTCGCCAAAGCCGGTATACACCAGATAATCTGTTGGCAGATTGGCTCTTATAAGGTGGTTAAGTTTCATTTGTACTCGTAAGCACAAATGAGCGCGATGCAACGGAGAATAAATTCTCGTCACAATCCATTTCGGAAGTCTCAACCTTGTACCATTTACAAGAATCGCTTCTAATCGAATCAATACATCTCTCGATGAAGATTGATCAGCAGAAATTTCCTGTCTCCACAGTATTACCTGTGAATCTGGTATGGTGAGATTCGCGGAGAAATCAAAAAGAACAGCTAAAATAATAATTAAAATTTTCATATAACACTGTTTTTTTGATTACTAAATAAAGTATTTAAATAAAACTTCCCACAAAGTCAACTATGTTTTAAAAGAAATCAATACAAATACTCGCGTTTATTGGCATTATGTTCTTCAAGTGTCCGTCCAAAATGCACCTGCCCATTATTATCATGCAAGTAGTAATAAAACTCTGTAGGCAATGGATTAACCGCTGCTCTCAAAGAATCCAAACCCGGGTTCGAAATTGCCGTTGGAGGAAGTCCCAATTTTCGTCGTGTATTGTATGGAGAATCAGAGTCAAAATCTTCTGTGTACAGCGGCCGTTTCCATTCGTTTAATTCATATCGCGTTGTCGCATCAATTCCCAAATGAATTCGTTCATCTAGACGTTTCCAAATAACATCCGCAATCTTTTGTTTTTCTTCTAGATTATCACCAAAAGCTTCACGCTCAATCATAGATGCCACGATCACTACTTCATTTAGTGTGTGCCCGGATTCTTGAACTTTTTTCATCAAGTCAGAAATCTGTTGTTGAAAAGTGTTATACAATCGTTGAACAAATTTCTTACTCGTAAAAGTTTCTGGATTTACATAATATGTACTGGGAAAAAGATACCCCTCCAGAGAACTAATACGAAACCCCAGATCACAGAAATTGGTACAGGCGATAAAATCACCTGACTCTGTAAGCGATTTTTTTGATAAAATTGCATCAATTTGGGTAATCGTACTTCCTTCTGGAATAGTAATACGTATCTCCGAACTTTTCCCGTGTTGAAGTACTTCTGTGATTTCTAAAAATGTAAGATTCCGAGGAATCACGTACTCCCCTGCTTGTAATTTTGATGCCAAACGTTTCCAACGCACAAACCACTGAAATGACCATCCATCACGTACCAATTCATGTTCTTCTAGAATATTGGAAATGATAGATAATGAAGCTCCATTTTCAATGGTAACAGATACTCGTGAATCCGAATCCGAGTTTGGCCGTGACCAAGACAACATAAATCGTGCCGAAATAAAAACTCCTGCTAGCAATACGACAATGAGAAGAATTTTCTTCATAAATTTATAATGTAAACTTTGTAGTTTGTAATTTGAAGATTGGAGTTTTACTGCTGTCCTCCCATGCCAGGCATTCCTCCCATAACAGATTTCATTTTTTCCGCAGCGACTTGCTGTGATTTTTTCATGGCACGATTTGTTGCATCAAGAAAGGCTTTCTCTATCCTCTTTGACTGTCCTAATACTGCCTCATCTACAATTTCAACAGCCAGTACTTCCTGCTCACAATTCACTGTAACTTTTACTCCATCCGATTCCGCAAAAACATGGATTTTCCCCAGTTCTTTTTTTATTTTTTTTGCTTCCTTCTGAAGCTTATACATGTCACCCATTTGACCAAGAATTCCCATTTTTTTTAAAGTTAATAATTTCGTTGATAGTGTACTTAGGAAAAAAAATTTGCCAAGAACTATATGATTTCTAAAACCATTCCTCTTTCATGATTGTCTTTTCTCCTTGAAAAAAAGAAGAATTTCTGATATAATATTCTGAAAAGTTAATTTTCAAACAAATGACTC
The DNA here is from genome assembly GCA_964526665.1 of uncultured Candidatus Peribacteria bacterium. Taxonomy (GTDB): domain Bacteria; phylum Patescibacteriota; class Gracilibacteria; order UBA4473; family UBA4473; genus M50B91. The sequence continues at coordinate 52,773 of CAZGJL010000004.1, forward strand.
ACACAAAACACCGGTCGTTCATTCTCTCATTTTCTCCTTTCAAAAAGGATAAAATAAACACTGCCGTCAGCGCTCTTCTTCTTGGAGTTGTTGTAGCAAACGCCTTTATAACAGCATTCCTTCTTGGGATTTTTGCTGTAAATACTTCTATTTTATAGATTGGAAGTGAGACACTTCAAGCGTGTATGTTCTAGAGACCCCAATACCACAGGAAAATGGAATCGCCCCGCATCGCGGGACGATTTTTTGTGCCCTCCTTTCATATATTTTTTCATTTTTTAGAGAAGAAGCATATTCACCTTCTGATCTTTGTGAAATTCTGAATTTTTAACCCAAAAATGCTTGCTCTTCCTCCCTGAATCGGTACAATTCTCCCGATACAATTTTTGGAATATTAGTATGAATACAAAATCAAATTACGATGCCAGTTCTATTCAAGTGCTCGAAGGACTCGAGCCTGTTCGAAAGCGCCCAGGAATGTACATCGGGTCGACCGATGTTCGTGGTTTACATCATCTCATATGGGAAGTAATCGATAACTCAATTGATGAAGCTATGGCTGGATTTTGTGATCATATAGAAGTCACGCTCCACGAAGATGGGAGTTGTTCTGTTGCTGATAATGGACGTGGTATTCCTGTAGAAAAACACTCACAAACTGGGATTTCTGCTGTTGAAACCGTGCTTACTGTTCTTCATGCTGGAGGAAAATTTGGAGGCAGTGGATATAAAGTATCAGGAGGACTTCATGGAGTGGGAGTAAGTGTTGTAAATGCACTTTCTTCACGAACAGAAGTAACCGTTGATCGTGACGGAGGAAAATTCTTTGTTGCCTTCGAAGGAGGTGCGCCCGCAGAACCTTTGGCAAAAATCGGAGAACAAACGAGTCAGGGAACACTGGTTCAATTTTGGCCAGATGAAAAAATATTTGAAACACTCGATTTTGAATTTGATGCGGTAAAAAAACGTATACGACAACAAGCCTATCTGACTCGAGGAGTAACTATTACACTGAAAGATGAACGCAATAACGAAGAAAAGGGATTTACACCTCAGATATGTCAGTTTTATTTCGAAGGAGGAATCGGTTCTTTTGTTCGACATATCAATGACGGAGAAGATGCTATCTCTCCTGTAATTTCTATCAATGTTGATGAAGAAGATATTGCTGTAGAAATCGCGTTGCAATATACAATGCAGTTTCGAGAAACACTTCAGTCTTTTGCCAATAATATTCAAACTATTGAAGGTGGAACACATGTAACTGGATTTAACACAGCGCTTACACGTGTTTTGAATAAATATGCTCGTGAAAATCACTTATTGAAAGAAAAAGAACCAAATTTTACCAATGAAGATGTTCATGAAGGATTAACAGCTGTTATCAGTGTAAAAATTCCTGAGCCACAGTTCGAAGGACAAACCAAGTCCAAACTCGGAAATTCAAAGGTTCGTGGATCTGTTGATAAGATTTTTTCAGCAAAACTTGCTGAATATCTCGCTGAGAATCCTGACGACGCAAGAGCAATCATTAATAAATGTGCCCTTGCTACTCGTGCACGTCTTGCTGCTCGTGCAGCTCGTGACACAGTTATTCGAAAAGGAGCTCTTGAAGGACTTACTCTTCCAGGAAAACTTTCTGATTGTAGCTCAAAAAATCCTGAAGAATGTGAAGTATATATTGTTGAGGGAGATTCTGCTGGAGGAACGGCGAAACAAGGACGTGATCGTCGCACTCAGGCCATTTTGCCTTTGCGTGGTAAAATTCTGAATACAGAAAACTGTCGATTAGAAAAAATGCTTGCTAATAATGAGGTAAAAAACTTAATTATTGCTCTTGGGACTGCGATTGGAGCCGAATTTTCTCTTGAAAAACTCCGTTACCACAGAGTCGTTATAATGACCGACGCTGATGTCGATGGAGCTCATATCCGAACCCTACTTTTGACTCTTTTATACCGTCATTTTCCACAACTCGTACAAGCAGGACATGTTTATATTGCACAACCACCATTGTATAAGTTGAGCAAAGGAAAACAGGTTTGGTATGCACTAACAGATGAAGAAAGAATAAAAATCATGGCCGAACACGATATCAAAGGAGAAAACATCCAACGATATAAAGGTTTGGGAGAAATGAATGCTGAACAGCTCTGGGATACCACTATGAATCCTGAAAACCGAGTAATGCTCCAGGTTACTATCAACGACGCTGAACGAGCTGACCATGTGTTCAAAGTGCTCATGGGAGACGAAGTACTTCCCCGCAGGAAATTCATCCAGACTCATGCATCAGAAGTTCAAGAGCTCGATATATAGTCGCTACGCTCCAAACTACAAAGTCGCTACACTTTAGTCTACAAACTTCAAACTACAGATTTGAAATTTTAATATTAAAAATTGGTTAAGACCATTCTTTGTAAAGCTTGTTTTTGAAGCATTCTTTGTAATACATAAGTTATCTTTATTTTTAAACATGACAAGTTCAAAGAAAAACATCCTCATTCATAAAACATATATATTTGCTTTACGAATTGTTAAGCTTGCTCGTTTTTTAATACAGGACAAAAAAGAGTTTGTATTATCAAAACAAATACTTCGCTCGGGAACTTCCATTGGTGCAAATACCGAAGAATCTATTGGTGGACAATCTGAAAAAGATTTTTTTTCTAAATTATCAATTGCGTATAAAGAGGCTCGAGAAACAAAGTACTGGCTCCATCTGTTACAAGATTCTGGTTATATTTCTGCCAATCAAGCTATCTCTCTTCTCAATGATTGTGAAGAAATTTTAAAGATTCTCGGAAAAACCCTTTCAACTCTTCGAAAAAAACATAATTAAAATTCCAAATCTGTAGTTTGTAGATTGTAGATTGAAGTTTGATATCTAGAGCGTAGCGACTTTGAAGATTGTAGTTTGAAATTTGAAAATTTAAGCGAAGCGCCTAATCTACATCCAGTATCTGACGCAATAACCAATCGATAAAACGAAATTTTGTCTTTTTGATTCCTGAATAATTACGCTGTACCAGTGATCCTACTCGTACTCCGGCAATTTCACGCAATCGAAGATTTTCTTCGAATACTCCTCGAAGGGAAGGCAAAAACTGAAATTTAATATCATGCTCTTCACAAAAAGAAACAAGCGAAAGAGTATGCTCAAATGCATCACATTGAACAATAGCCGTCACTTTTTCTTTTTCACATACCTTTTCAAGTTGATCGAGTTTCCCCAGCAAAGGAGCTTCTCGAAATCCCTTTGCTAAACCATATGGATCAATAACTCCTATAATCTGAAAGGGAACAAATGTATCTGCCTTTACTCGAGCTACAAACTGCTCTGAAACACGATTTGCTCCAATAATGAGGGTTTTATACCCTTTCCCCGCTTTCTTCGCTCTACCGAGCAATACGCGAAATATTTTCTGAGACACGATAAGCCAGACCGAACCAAATAAAAGTGCATACACTCCAATTAGTCGGGAAAACAATATTTCTCGTGGAAAGAAATACGAAACAATAAGAAATCCTACGGCAATCACTCCCCCCACAAAAATCAAAACAATATCATATCCCGCTCTGACTCCCGAACGCGGAGGCAATCTGTATGCTTTTACAAAAGCGAGAAATCCAATCCATACAACTGTTGCTGCTGCTGCAAGAATAGCAAAGAGTTCAAAAGGGAAATCTGTTGAAAGGATCCAGTTAACCCGAACAAAATACGCCAACAAAAACATGATCCACACGAGAAACACATCCAGAAGAATGTGCATCACTCGTAACCAAATCCAGTTTTTTGACATTGGTATTTAAGACTTAGTTCGCAATACATCCCAGTGGATCTGTTTGGAATGTACAAGACCCTGGTCTTACCATAGCACAGTCCAGCATTGCCACACAGGCAGTACAGTCTGTTAGACACCCGGTACTAACACCACTCGCTGTTAAGGGTATTACTGTCCAAGAAGGACCCACCGCCTGACAACTAGTTGCAGTAAGAACTCCATCTGTCCATGTACACAGAGGAGCTTTCTCTATTCCAACCGTCGTACCATCTACAAAAATTGAAAAAGTCGGATCAAGGGTGAGTATCCCATTTCCCGCATTCTCTTCTTCTGCACCAACGGCAATAAAAAAATTATTATTATTACCAACCCCGTCTTCCAAAAAGACATAATAATAATTTAATCCATTTTTTACCTCAGGAATCGAATAATCATTATTTGCTAGCAATGTCCCCAGTCTTTCTGTCGATGCTTCTGAACATGCTAAATTCCCTGTATAATTATACACCGTACAATCTCCTTCTCCTCCCGAGTCCACCTTAATCATCAGTGCTAAGTTCTGTACTGCTGATGAACGTTCTGCGTCTCTGGCTTTTGCGAAATACGAACGAAATGTTCCTACCGCAATAGTAGAAAGAATCCCCAAAATCACAATCACTACCAGTAATTCAATAAGTGTAAATCCTGCCTTTTTCATTTTTTTTTCGTAGGAAAAAGAGTTTCAAAGAAAGTATAACAAAAAGAACGAGAAACTAATAATGAAAGGTATCAATTATGAATTCTTTGTAAAGAAATCATTATGACTTTCTTCTAATCTATTATAAGTCTGAACAGACCCCATTCCAGGTTCCATTAAATGGCACTGTTTCACATTCTGCCTGGTTATCCGGCCCTGGAGTAGTGGTACATCCTCCAAGATTCCAACTACACCCCGCTGCTACACATGCTGTAGCTGGACCAGGAGAATATGTCGCACAAACAGTATCCATATTAATTGGTGCTCCATTTGAATTAAGCATGTATAAAGAAACTTCTGCCATTGTTGAACATTCAGCACCTCCTTCTTCCCAAGTACAACCCTTCCCCTTTTCAATCCCCACGCCAGTACCATCTACGAAGATAGATTCTGGTTCTCCCCCTACTGTCATTTGACCATTTTCTGCTGCCTCTTCTTCTGCTCCAGTCGCAATAAAAAATTCATTCTCTCCTTCTGTCTCCCCCAAAACAAACCCATAGTAATATTCAAGCCCATTTTTTACCTCAGGCATTACATAATCATTATCTAATAACAACATTTGTAGGTTTCCCTGTGATTCACACGAATAGTCACTTGTTGTTGTGGTATTACCATCGGCTGTATAGTTATAGGTTCCACAGTCTCCTATTCCTCCTGAATCAACCTTTATCATCATCGCCAAAGTCTGTACTGTTGCTACCCGATCACTATCTCGAGCCTTCGCGAAGTAGGAACGAAAGGTTCCCACAGCAATGGTCGATAAAACACCAAGAATCACAATTACTACGAGCAATTCAATAAGTGTAAATCCTGTTTTTTTTCTCCCCTGTTTCATCCGTGGAAGTATAACTATCAAGCACAATAAAGTAAAAAAAAACTTCCCCCGAAGGAGAAGTTTATTTTTACAATCTTTTTATATTAAGTAGATGGTACTATTAACCACTCATCATTATCAGAGTCATAATACCAAAGTTCCCAATCCGTGTGACATGATATAACACCCTCAACACTAACAGCACATCCTCCTGGCAAATCAGTTATAGCCGCTACTATACCATGACGTACCGCATTAGTTCCTTTATTCGTTCCATCTAAAAATACAAAGGTTCCCGATGCTGCCAGTATCTCCTCTCCGTTCTGTGGAGCTTCTTCTTCTGCCCCTACTGATATAAAAAACTCATTATCTCCTTCTGTGCCACCCAACCAAAACCCATAATAGTAAACTAATCCATTTTTTTCCTCTGGCATTGAATAATCATTCTGCGAAAGTAAAGTTTCCAATACTCCTTCGTGAGTACAGTCTACTGTAGAAGTAGTCGAAACATCTTCACCTGCAGTATAATTATATACCCCGCAATCACCGGCTCCACCTGATTCAACCTTAATCATCATCGCCAAGTTCTGTACTGTGGATACTCGCTCACTATCTCGAGCTTTAGCGAAGTACGAACGAAATGTACCGACGGAAATCGTTGACAAGATCCCGAGGATCACGATCACCACCAGCAACTCAATAAGGGTAAACCCTCGCTGTTGGAATTTGTTTTTCATTTGTATGAAATGTTAAAAATTACAAATTTTTCAAAGGAATACTGAGCGTTTTAGATTCTTAGTGCAACTTTTTTATTCAAAAAAAGCTAGCAACCATACATCTTTTGTGTCTTTATATATATTAAACAACTCCTGCCTACTGGTGCAAACTTCTTTCATAAAAAAAACTAGCACCTCCGAAAAAATTGTTTCTTTTTATAAAAAAAGTCTCTCACGTTAATGTGAGAGACTTTTAAAACCATACGTATTAAATAATCTTTACGAAGTAACTAGGCTTCCATCAGAGTCAATCTTCGTAATATCCCAGCCAGTACCAGTATCACATGCTGGCGCTCCTCCATCAGGGATCCAACAAATTGGACCGCTGTCTGTAAATGCACTTATACCTGCTGTTGTCCCATCGACAAAAGCGAACCCATCAAAGCCCGTCGAGGCAGATAATACCTCAACAGCTTTTCCATTCTGTGGGGTTTCTTCTTCTGCTCCAATAATAATGAAAAACTCATTATCTCCTTCTGTCTCACCCAACCAAAACCCATAATAGTAATCTAATCCATTTTTTTCCTCTGGCATTGAATAATCATTCTGCGAAAGTAAAGTTTCCAATACTCCTTCGTGAGTACAGTCTACTGTAGAAGTAGTCGAAACATCTTCACCTGCAGTATAATTATATACCCCGCAATCACCGGCTCCACCTGATTCAACCTTAATCATCATCGCCAAGTTCTGTACTGTGGATACTCGCTCACTATCTCGAGCTTTAGCGAAGTACGAACGAAATGTACCGACGGAAATCGTTGACAAGATCCCGAGGATCACGATCACCACCAGCAACTCAATAAGGGTAAACCCTCGCTGTTGGAATTTGTTTTTCATTTGTATGAAATGTTAAAAATTACAAATTTACTCTGGCATACTGACTATTCTCAATAGGTAGTGCAAATTTTTTGTTCAAAAAAAGGTAGTAAAAATGATGCTTTCGTGTTTTTTTAATATTATTTCCATTAAATTAAATGTATTTTCTTTTTTGTTTTTTCCTATAAAATTACTCCCATATATCTTTGCTATTAAATAGCTGGATTGGTGTATGGCCCTAAAACCCCCGACGGGGTAATTTTGTATAATTTCCAAGCACCCTCACAGTCTGGACCACTACCTCTCCATGTACATCCCCCTAATACATTACCTGATCCCTCAACTGTCTCTCCTTGCATTGCTGCAGTAATTCCTTTTGTTGTTCCATCAAGAAAAACATATGCTTCTGGGGTGGAAGTTATCAGTTTTCCATTTTGTGGATTCTCTTCTTCTGCTCCCACTACAACAAAAAAATCATTATCTCCAGATGTCGTTCCCATGTGTATAGCATAATAATATGCTAAACCATTTTTTACCTCTGGCATTGAATAGTCATTATCTGCTAATAAATCACTTAATCCTGTAGTTAAAATTTGTGTGTCACAAGACTCTCCTGAGGCATCCCCTAACATAGCATAATTATATACCGTACAATCCCCCTTCCCTCCTGAATCAACCTTAATCATCATAGCAATATTCTGTACTGTCGACACACGCTCTGAGTCTCGAGCTTTGGCAAAGTACGAACGAAATGTACCAACCGAAATGGTAGATAATATCCCGAGGATCACTATCACTACCAGTAACTCAATGAGGGTGAATCCCTTCTGTTGGAATTTGTTTTTCATTTGTATTTTATAAAATTTCCTGAGTAATCCTGACTATAATGAAAGATAAGTGCAATTTTTTTTATGTTTTTTATGATTTTTAAAATAACGCCCCCTATCCCCCTCTTATAATCAAGAGGGGGGATATAAATAGATTTTTATTTCGTTTAATACTCTTCCTATATTTCCCAAAACTTCTTTATTTTTAAAACGTACGACAACAATATTATGGGATTCTAAAAACTTTGTTCTTGCCGCATCATCTAATATCACTTCTTTATCTTCATGATATTTTCCATCCAATTCAATGGCTATTCGATACCGAGGACAATAAAAATCCAGTATATAATTTTGAACACTATATTGTCGGTAAAACTTAACCCCTAATTTATTCTTACGTACATACTGCCAGAGACATTTTTCTGCTATGGTTCCTTTTCTTCGAAGTAATTTTCTTCTTTCACGCAATATCTGAATATTATATCCCTTTTTCATACTCAAATCCTACAAAACAGACCACAAAATAAAACCCATCCATTTAATCATTTTTTAATCTATACCCCCCTCTTGATTATAAGAGGGGGACAAAGACGATCCCCAATGACTCGGGGGCGTTACTTTAAAAAATTCCCTCTCTTTTCTCCTACAACGTTGGTAGTACTCGCTCAATCCGAGCTACAGCATCCATGTCTTCTGGAAAAATGAATTTTTCTCCTGTTACCCGCTCATAGAGGTCAATATATTTTTCTGCTGCCATCATACGTAGCTCATCATCCAAATATTGTGACGGATCCGCGCTGGCATCATCCACATCATATCCTTTGGCCACGATTTTCGTTCTCACAAACTCCTTACTCAATGCCTCTGGTTCTTTTCCTGCATCAAATAATTCCGCGTACGTATCTGCCACCCAGTACCTGGAACTATCTGGCGTATGTACCTCATCAATTACAATAAGCTCTCCTTCTGGTGTTATTCCCATTTCATATTTCGTATCGACCAAGATCAATCCACGCTCAACAGCAACCCTTTGCCCAAGAGAAAACATCTTCAAAGCATATTCTTGCGCCTTTTCCCACGTGGGCGTATCAAGATATCCTCGACTTACAACTTCTTCCGAGGAAATATTCTCATCATGTTCTCCTGCCTCACTTGGTTTTGTAGTTGGCGTAATGATAGGAGCAGCGAAAATCTGATTCTTTTTCATCCCTTCTGGCATTTCAATACCACAAATCATACGATCTGAATTTTGGTACGCATACCAACTCGATGTTTTGGTTGATCCGGTCAAATATCCACGCACGATAACTTCTATAGATAAGGGCTTCACATTTTTTACAAGAGAAATATTCGGATCTGGCACATCGATCAAGTGATGAGGCACCACTCCGTCAAGCTGACGAAACCACCATGCTGCGATTTGGTTTAATACCTGTCCCTTGAATGGTACGGTTCCCAGAACGAAATCAAATGCTGAAATACGATCTGTTACTACGATTGCACGTCGCGCATCATCCAAAACAAAGCTTTCTCGTACCTTTCCCTTATGATATTCCTGAGCACTGGGAAACGAAATAGCATCAACAGTTGTTACAAGTGCTGCTTGAATCAGATCGTTCATATGGTTATTTTAAAAATACAGAATTAGTATGTACAAATTTAAAGAAATTTCAATCTTCAAATATAAAATTCAATATTTGAAGTTTGTAGATTGTAGATTGAAGTTTGACAAAAACTCTGCCAAAATCCAGACATGAAATTCGAAATTTTGACCATTTTCCCCGAAGCATTTGAAAGCTTTGTAAAAACCTCCATTATTGGAAGAGCTATCGATGAAGGAAAAATAGAAATAAACATTCACGACATCCGTGATTTTACGGAGAATAAACATAAAAAAGTAGATGATGTTCCTTTTGGCGGAGGTGCGGGAATGCTCATGGCATGCCAACCACTCTTTGATTCCATTGAGCACGTAAAAGGATTAGAAAAAGACAACGCACCTGTCATCTTCTTCACTCCGAGTAAAACCGTTCTCAATCAAGAAATAGCAGAAGAATATTCAGATCAAAAAAAGTATTCACGAATAATTTTATTATGCGGACACTATGAAGGAATAGACCAGCGTGTGCGCGACAATCTCATTGATCGAGAAATATCTATTGGAAACTTTGTACTCACGGGAGGCGAACTTCCTGCTCAAGTTTTCATTGATGCCGTTGGGCGACTCATTCCTGGAGTATTAGGAAAAGAAGAGAGTCACCAAGAAGAAAGTTTCAGTGAAAAACTAAAGGGAAAAATTGAATATCCTCATTACACACGTCCCTCAGACTTCCGTGGAATGAAAGTACCCGAGGTTCTCATTTCTGGACACCACGCAAAAATTGAAGAGTGGCGCAATGACAAGTGCCAATAAGTTCAAATTACAATTCACAATTCACAAATTTCAAATTGAATAGACTTTCTTATGTCTAATCTGATAAAATCTGAATGAATTTTTTGATAAAATAAAAATGGATACAAAAGACGGCCCATCAATTGCACATATTATTATACGATTTTTCACTGGATTTGGTGCAGGCCTATCGGGAAGCATTGTGTTTCTGCTTATCCTCTTTGCAGGATGGTCTGTTGTGGGAGAAACGCTTTCTGTTACACCCGAAACCATGAATGAGTTTGGTGTTCTTGTCGGACAAAACAGCACTCACCCTCTTTTTGTATATCTTGTACTCTTAGCAACCTTTCTCGGTGTTCTTGCCTCTACGGCAGCCTATACATTTCTCATGACCCTTATTGAGAGTCGTTTTACATTACGATCAACAACACTCACTCATGTTTTTTTTGGAAATCTTGTTCTGATGATTTTCCTTCTTCCTGCATATGTTGTTGCTAGTAGTGAAATAGGTCTTGATGGTATTACTTCCGTAGTACTTGCACATATATTAATTTCTGGATTATTTTCCTTTCTTGTTATTGAATCTCTTCATTCAAATAAATATTTTCTTGTAAAAGTGTACGCACTTATTATTGCTCTCTCGTTCTTCTTTTTTATGTCTACAAAGCTAGCAACAAATACAACCTCCTTGGTCATACTTTCTATGCCATTCCTTTTTGGATTCCTAGCAATGACGAGCTCCCTGGCAATGGCTATTTATAAGTGGTTCTACCGCACCTACGGAAGCGATGTTCTTAATATCGATACTCGTTTTGGTAGTGATTATGACGACAACTCAAAAAACTATTAGTCGTCTATTCTTTTTCTTGTATTAAAAAAGTCACCCCATAATTCAGAGTGACCTTTTATTTTAAAACAATATTTTTTTATTACTCCATAGGCATCATTTCCGCTGGATCTATTTCCATTGGTTCTGGTACTACAGGCGGTGCTACTACTGGAGTTTCTACTGCAGCTGCTTGCATTGCTGCTTCACGTGCTGCTTTTACTTGTGACATAGAACATTCTGAATTCACAAGTCCCACTTCAACACGACTTTCACCTTCTCCTGCAAATAAATTCACGGTATTACAATTTTGTGATAACTGAATAACTCGAGTCACCGCATCATTTTGTCCAAGTTGCACTCCTCTCTGTACTCCCTGAGTGAATATAACATTATTTAATGCTCCCCAACCTGTGTACAACACAAATAATGTTGCGAATAAACACCAAAGAATAAGAATGACTTTCCCTATAGTCCAGTGCTTGGCTACGAACGGATTTTTGACTTTCATGTTTATGTTTGAATTAAAAAATAGAAAACACGTGCAAGAAGTTAACTGCTCATGAAAAAAAATTCAAGTATTTTTTATAGAAATTCATGAAAAAACATTTGCTCCGCTTTTTAAAAGCCCTACAATTCTAAGGAAAGTTTTGGATATTAACCCCCTTGAACAATGAAAAAACTCTTATCACTCGGACTCGCACTTACTATGTGCTCCACTGTACTTATCGGAACAGCTGACGCATATACTGCGACAATGGATTCTATGAACCAAGCTTCTACCGTTTCTGTAGCAAGAAATCGACAAGCAAACTACCTGGAGGCACTCCGTCTTCGATACAAAAATATGTATAACCAGGAACGCCGTGACCGAAACTACTACAATTCATATCTTCAAAAAAATCGATTGAATTTCTTGAAACAAGAAAATAATGTTGTAGGAAATTTAAATTCAAAAATGACTCGTGAAGGAGACATGGAAGAAGGAAGAGAGCGTGTACGAACAGTAGATAGATATCGTGTACAGGCTGTAAATGCCAAACAAACTTTCCGAAAAGCAGCTGTAAATTACTACCTTGATGGTGGAGATGGATACTCTAGTGCAGAAGCTATGGAAATGGGAAACGTTGATGGAATGACAAACGTTGTACCACGAAAACGAATGGTTGATGCCATGTACAAAATGCATGTTGGTGCAACAAACCTTACTACTCGTGATATGGTACGTAATCTTGGAATGCATTCAGGAGAAACAGGAATTACAAAACCTTCAACATACCGAACAGGACAATTCCACGGTAAAATGCTCTCACCATATATGAGCACTCGTTGGATGAACTAGTTCTATCATTTAATAATGAATATTAAAGACTCACTCCGGTGGGTCTTTTTTGTACATAAAAATTCCTTATTTGTAGTTTGAAGTTTGTAGTTTAAAAATTGAATCACCAATCCTTTCTCTGTCCTTCTGGTCCACGATGGAATACCCCGAAGTCCGAAAATGTCATTGCCTTCTCGGCAGAAACAACTGGTCCTATCTGACACATCTTTTCTCCTGTCTCCACTACACACTGTCCACAGATTCCAAATCCACACTTCATATACCGTTCTACTGAAACCTCACACGCAACTCCTGCGGCAATACACATTTCTGCAATTGCTTTCATCATTTTTTCGGGACCACACGTCTGAACGAGATCAATCTTCTCTTCACTCAAAAGTTTTTCTAAAATGTGTGTTGAAAATCCTTCAATTCCTGCTGAACCGTCATTTGTTGCTACTAAAGTTCTAAATCCTGTTTCTGTTGATTTCTTTTCCCATATAAGCAAATTTTTACTCCGCGCTCCAATAATCATTGTTACATCAGATCCAGCATCTTGATGCGCTTTTCCAGTGAAATGGAGCGGAGCCGTTCCATATCCCCCTCCCGCAAGAACAACTTTTTTGTTCATAACCTTGGAGTACCCGTGACCATATGCTCCACGCATCCCCACACGATCCCCTTCTTTCATTTCGAATAATTGCGTTGTCGCTGGTCCTACTTTGCAAATAGTCAGCCAAATTTCTCCATCATAATCTCTGGCAACAGAAAATGGTTTTTCATCAAATCCTGGAATCCATAGCATACAAAATTGCCCCGGAGTTGATCCCAATGTTCCTTTGAAAACATATGTTCGAATATTCTCCGCTTCGTCCCACATACGATCTATTACAAAGGCTCTCGGCTCTGTATCCAATTCATGATAAACCGTGTCATTTGTATTACTTCCGCAACCGCCGCCTCCACAGCATCCCATATTTATTGTTTGTGAAATAATCCAATAACCTCAGACAAATTATTGAATTCGCTCTTTTCAAGCCATTCAGACATTTCATCTGTAAATTTTTTCCATGTTGCGTCTCCATGGTAATAGATCGCTGTACCCACTCCAACAAGAGTTCCTCCTGCCATCATTATTTCAAGCGCATCTCGCCCTGAATTAACTCCTCCAGTGGCGATAATTGGTGTATTTGGAAGTGCTGCATGAATGTCATATACGGCCTTCACCGCTATTGGGAAAATGGCTGGCCCAGATACTCCGCCCACTCTATTCGAAAGAATTGGTGTACGTAGATCAATATTCCAACGCATTCCTGGTCCAACGGTATTAATCGCTGTAATTGCGTCCGCTCCCACGTCCACAACTGATTTCGCAATATCAACAATAGATTCTACATTGGGCGAAAGCTTCACGGCAATTGGGATATCTCCTAC
>CAZGJL010000005.1:0-5841 GCA_964526665.1 uncultured Candidatus Peribacteria bacterium
CGTGAAGTCAGATGATACAGAGGCTCTAGTAGAGAAACTTACCTATCTTTCAAAGCATTCAAGAGAAGTGAAAAAAATCACTCGTGTTGCACGGCGATTCATTGAAAAAAACTATCCATTATCAGAGACAGCGAAGCGATTGCTTGGAGTTTTGTCAGAGTAATTAACAATATTGCTCTGGTGCAAATTTTGTTATTTCGGGGTATTTGTCTTCAATTCCAGCAATTAGTGTCTCTGTATTTTTGATGTCATTTTTCGTCAGAAGTTCAGATTGTTCATCCAAAGATTGCCATGCTCGGTCAGCATGGGCGATAATATTGTTAGGATTTTTTTCTTGGGCCTCTGCTTTTTTAATAACATTTTTTACCTCTAAAGATTTCGCACGAGTAAGCTTCCATTTTTCTACAGAAAAGAGTTCTTCTTTTTCATAGGTAGATATGGCGTCATTCTGGAAACCTGATTCAATATTTTTCATCAGGACATTATACCAGAGATAGAGAAGAAAATCAATCATTTGGGACAGAAAAGGAATAGAGGTGTTAAATGTTGACAAAGGTGCGTTTCTCCGCTAAACTCCGCGCGTCGTGAGGGGTTCTCGCGTTTTTTTTATGTAAAAAAATCGATATGTCCAAAAAAATAAAAGTTTTCGGCGCAAAAATGCACAACCTCAAAAATATTAATGTGGAGATTCCACGAGATAAATTAACCGTTGTGACTGGAGTTTCCGGATCGGGAAAATCTTCTTTGGCGTTTGATACTATTTATGCAGAGGGACAGCGTCGGTATGTGGAATCACTTTCTACCTATGCACGACAGTTTTTGAAACTTCAGGAAAAACCAGAAGTAGAAAGTATAGAAGGATTATCACCGGCGATTTCTATTGACCAAAAATCAGCACCACGAAATCCTCGATCTACAGTGGGAACGGTGACAGAGATTTATGATTATCTTCGTCTCTTGTTTGCAAAAACAGGAATACCAGTAAATCCGGAAAATGGTCGAGTGTTGCGATCGCAGACACCAGGACAGATGGTAGATGTGATTGCTAAATGGAAAAAGGATCAAAAATTTTTACTGCTTGCACCGCTTGTTCGAGGAAAAAAAGGAGAGCACACGGGAGTATTTGATCGAATTAAAAAATCGGGATTTGTTCGTCTCCGTGTTGATGGAGAAGTGATGACACTCAATGATGATATTGCCCTGGATCCACAAAAAAAACATACGATTGAAATTGTAGTAGATCGTTTGGTGATCACAGATTTTGGGAAGAAGTTCACAACACTTCCTTCGGGAGAAAAAATTGAAGAGAAGAACGATGATCGTCTTCGATTAGTTGATTCTATAGAGACGGCATTGAAATTCGGAGAAGGAATTTTGACGGTTCATAATGTTGATGAAGACAAAGATACACTTTTTTCAGAACATTTATCAGACCCGACTACGGGATTTTCATTTCCACCACTGGAGCCACGAATTTTTTCTTTCAACTCTCCTCATGGGGCATGTACGGCGTGTCATGGGTTGGGATATCGATTAGTGTTGGATCGAGAATCCGCACTGAATTCAAATCTATCAATTCGAGAAGGAGGGATTTTGCCATGGGTTTCTATGGGAACAAATGCTTTGGGATGGGTACAGTCAGTGCTAGAAGCAATTGGAGAGAAATATGGATTCACGCTGGATCAACCAATAGGAGATATTCCGACTGAAACTATTGAGAAATTATTTAATGGATTTGGAAAAGAATCATTTACGGTTGCATTACGAGGACAATTTCGTGGACGTACCACGGAGTCAGAATTCGAAGGAATTGCGGCTCATACAGAGCGTCGATACAATGAAACAGATTCGGATTGGTTACGTAAAAAACTGGGAGAATTTATGTCAGAGTCAGAATGTGTGTCTTGTGCAGGGACGCGATTGAATGTGTTTGGAAGAAACGTTTTCTTGGGAGATAAAAATATAGCCAATATTACAAGTATGTCTGTATTGGATGTAAAAAACTGGATTACGAATTTGGAATTTGCGCCTGAAAATAAAGCGATCGTACTGCCGATCCAAAAAGAAATTTCAGATCGTTTAGGGTTTTTGGCAAATGTAGGATTAGCATATTTAACGCTTTCTCGTGCAGCAAATACTTTATCAGGAGGAGAGGCGCAGCGAATTCGTTTGGCCACACAGATTGGTTCATACTTGCAAGGAGTTTTATATGTTCTGGATGAGCCATCAATTGGATTGCACCAACGGGATAATGATTGTTTGATTGAAACATTACGACATCTTCGTGATTTGGGAAATACAGTAATTGTCGTAGAACACGATGAAGACACAATGCGATCGGCGGATCATATTGTTGAGATTGGACCCAAATCGGGAGCGCATGGAGGAGAATTGGTATTTTCAGGAACGTTAGAAGAAATGAAAAAAATAAAAAGCGAGACAGCAGACTTTTTGTTTGGTCGTAAGGAAATTCCTATTCCACGTGTTCGACGAACACCAATGGGATGGCTCAAAATGAAGGGGGCTCGTGAAAATAATCTACAAAATATATCAGTAGATATTCCGCTTGGATGTTTTGTGGGAATTTCAGGAGTTTCTGGATCAGGGAAGAGTTCATTGATTAATAGCATTTTGGTTCCGGTATTAGCACGAGAATTAAATCGTGCCAAAAAACCAGCAGGGAAACACGATTCCGTAGAAGGAATTGAGCAATTAGATAAATTGATTTCTATTGATCAATCTCCAATTGGACGAACTCCACGATCAAATCCAGCAACATATACAGGAGTTTTTACTGATGTTCGTGAAGTATTTGCCTCGACAACAGAAGCAAAATTACGAGGATATACCGCGTCTAGATTTTCTTTTAACGTGAAAGGAGGACGTTGCGAGGCCTGTTCAGGAGATGGAATTAAAAAGATTGAAATGCACTTTCTTCCCGATGTGTATGTTCCATGTGAGGTGTGTGAGGGAAAGCGATATAATTCAGAAACAATTGAGGTAACGTATCGAGGGAAATCAATTGCAGATGTATTAAGTATGACGATTGATGAGGCGGTTGAATTTTTTGAAAATTTTGGTCATATCCAGTCGAAGCTAAAAGCAATTAAAGAGGTAGGACTGGGATATATGCACTTAGGGCAATCGGCAACGACTCTTTCTGGAGGTGAAGCACAACGTGTGAAGCTTTCAACAGAACTAATGAAGAAATCGACAGGATCGACAGCATATATTTTGGATGAACCAACGACGGGACTTCACTTCTCTGATGTAAAAAAACTATTAACGGTGCTCCAGAGACTTGTTGATCGAGGGAATTCGGTGCTTGTCATAGAGCACAATCTCGATGTTTTGAAATCATGTGATTACTTAATTGATCTTGGTCCAGAGGGTGGAGATGCTGGAGGATTAGTGGTAGCAACAGGAACTCCAGAAGAAGTGGCAAAAATAAAGAAAAGTTATACGGGAAATTTCTTGGCGAAGAACCAAGGATTGATGAAGAAATAGAACTTCTTATTATAAGTTCTGAATAGGTGTTCCAAGTTTCTCAGAAAATTCATCTCCCAGAATCCAAATCCCGTGATCGGGTTCATCGTTTTTGTTGAGTCCTAATTCTTCACGAGAACAGATCATTCCGCGAGATACCTCACCACGAATTTCTCGTTCTCCGATTTCGAAATTTTCGCTCAATTTGGCTCCTACCAGAGCAACAGGAACGCAAGCGTTTGCTTTAATATTTACTCCGCCACAGAGGATTTGCTCTATTTTTCCAGGAGAAATTTCTGTTTTTGTGACGCGTACTTTGGTCATTTTTGGGTCTGGGTGTGCAGAAACAGAAATAACTTTTCCTACGACAATTTTCTCGTCTACATTTTTCAAAATAGCGGCGTCAATCTCAGAGAAGAGATTTGTTCCACAGCAGCAACCAGAACAACTTGTTGTGGATTTCTTTTGGCCGAAAAGTTTTTTGAAAAAGTTCATTTTTAAAACATAAAGTCAGAGGCAGTCTACTAAAGAAAACACTAATTTACTACAAAATTGTTTAGGAATGTATTAAAAAGTGCGGCTTCCAAAATTCATCTTTTTGGTTAATTTTTATGAAAAATATAATCCAGTAGTTGGCTACTAGAATAAATTTGTTGATAAAAATTATCACAAAAATCTTTAAATTTTTTAGTCAGCCGACTAAATTAGTGTTTCCTTGAATTTTTTGTTTCTCAACTTGCTTTTTTTCCCTCTCCTAGTAATATCCGCCCGGCGGCTCGGTAGCTCAGTTGGTGAGAGCGCGGGATTCATAACCCCGAGGTCGACAGTTCAAATCTGTCTCGAGCCACCACGTCGAAGCAAGCTCTGCTTGTTTCGTTTTTTCTTTTCAAGAAAAAAGCTTCACCACGACGCTGCTTCTCCTCTTCCTCGCAAAACACCTCTTAACTAGTCGTTTGGGAATTTTGCTCGGGGTGGGTTAAAATTTGCTTGCAGGAAACAAATCTTTGGATATTCTGTCGGCACGTGGGGCATTAGCTCAGCTGGCTAGAGCGCATGCATGGCATGCATGAAGTCACCGGTTCGAGTCCGGTATGCTCCACCATTCAATACTTTTCAAAGATTTACATTTCCACTGTCACAGCAAACTCCCCATCAGGGATTTTGGTCAATGAGACGTGTACATCATTCATTTGAGGGAATTGTTTTTGCACTTCTTTATGAAAATGGAATAAGCATTTTTCAATAGTGGCAAAAGATTTCCCCTTACTCCAATGCATAGTCCATTCGCGGAGAGCAAAATAATCGACAGCATCTTTAATGTCGTCAGATTCTTCAACTTTGCTTGTATCCGTGTTCCACATAAGCGTGATAAATATTTCTTGTGGCTCGGATCGTTCTTCTTCGGTGATTCCGAGACGAATTTTTACCGGGATTTCGGGGAGAGTGAATTGCATGACTGGAGTGTAGTAAAAAAAGAGGGAATTGGAAGGGATGTCTTTTGATTTCTAATAGAGCTCCTGGCTGGACGCTAATCGAACTTTTTTGTTAGTAGATTCGGTTCTTTAGAAATGGAATACGTATCTTTTGTCAGGAGTTCAAATCCTAAAATTCTAATCCTATACACCTAGCCAGACCGTAAAATGCCTCATTGACGCTTGACACTTTGGAGAAATTACTTAATGATATACGGCGACATGAAAGAATTGAAAAAAAACAGCTCTTATTCTGACACGTATCCATCAGAGGATGAATACGAAAATGCTAATAGAATATTTGACGAGCTAACACAGGCATATCCTATTACAAGACTATCTGGTTCAAATGCGAGAAAAGAAAATTCAAGAAAAATATCATTAGATGATGCTTTAAGTGTTTGGTTTTCAAATCAAGATCCTGAGGTAAAAAAGCTATTACTTCCTTACTATGAAGCTTTAAAAATAAGAAATAACGCTTTGTCTCGAATGGAAAATAGAGCTGGCGTGTGTCTTCCTAATACAGAAAACAATGAGAATCAATGGGATGCTATTTTTAACACCATAATAACTAAAATGTGTATAGATGCTGTGTATTTGCAAGCGAAGACTAAAAAATTAAATAATAAAAAACTAGCAAAAAATTTATTTACAGAAGATATTCCGTTTTTATTTCAGAAGTACGAAGAAGATGATCTAATTACTGAAGGACTTATTCGGTACGCTTGTCAGAAGAATCCAACCAATCCAGTAGCTTTTTTGGAAAAATTTAAAACAAACGTTGAGAATCTCCGTAAAAAGTACAAAGAAGATGATCTGATTAATGAAGTAGTTATCAAGTACGCTTGTCAGAATCATCCAAACGCTCCAGTAGCCTTTTTGG
>CAZGJL010000005.1:5941-28905 GCA_964526665.1 uncultured Candidatus Peribacteria bacterium
AAAAATTTAAAACAGACTTTGAGAAGCTCTGTGAAGAGTACAAAGAAGATGATCTGATTAATGAAGTAGTTATCAAGGACGCTTGTCAGTATAATTCACCCGCTCCAGTAGCTTTTTTGGAAAAATTTAAAACAGACTTTGAGAAGCTCTGTGAAGAGTACAAAGAAGATGATCTAATTACTGAAGGACTTATTCGATACGCTTGTCAGAAAAATCCAAACGCTCCGGTAGCTCGATTAGAAAAATTTAAAACAGACTTTGAGAATTTCTGTAAAGAGTACAAAGAAAATGATCTGATTACAGAAGGACATATTAGGTACGCTTGCCGACAGAATTCTGCTGATCCTGAAAAAGCCATAAAAGATCATATTGCTGGAGTAAGGAAAATTTATTAATAAATCTTAATCATTTCCTCGTAAATTCCCACACACTCCGCCATAAAAGACAATAGTAGAAATAAAAAAACATCCGCAAGGGATGTCTTTTGATTTCTAATAGAGCTCCTGGCTGGACGCTAATCGAACTTTTCTATGTAGAGATTTTTAGATAGAATAAGAATATGCAAATAGAAAATGCAACAACTAGTGATGCTGAAGAAATACATAGAATTCATTTGAGTGCTGTTAGAACAACATGTAAAGATTTTTATACTGAAAAAATAATCGAAACTTGGCTTAAAGGCAGAACTTCAGAAGGTTACCATAAAGGTATCGGTAAAAGAGAAATATATGTGGCAAAAGATAAAGGTAAAATAATTGGCTTTGGTCACGCAATTCCAGGTGAAGTTGCTGCCGTTTTTGTTGACCCTATCTTTCACAGAAAAGGAGTTGGAAAATTAATACTAGATTACGGACTCAAAATTGCACTAAAAAATCACCAAAAGGTGAAAGTTGAATCTACAATAAATGCAGAAGCCTTCTATAAAAAACACGGATTCGTAAAAATGAAAGACGATGTAACAATAAGAAATGGTATAGCAATCCCTATTGTTATTATGGAATATTCTTCTAAATAAAAACAACCACTCCTATCGGAATCTCGTCATGGCGTTTTGCAAAGCATCGCTTGTTAGAGGTATTTGCATTCTCGTTTCACTCGGCGAAAATGATAAAACCGCTCTATAAGCGGTTTAAATATCGAATGGAGCCACCTATCGGAATCGAACCGATGACCTGCGGGTTACAAATCCGCTGCTCTAGCCAGCTGAGCTAAGGTGGCGTTCAGAAGAACACGAGGATTGTAGAAAATTTCCCTAAAGTGTCAAAAAAAATTAGACTATTTATGATGAAAAAAGAGATTACAGCACCATTTATTCCGAATGTTCGGGAGCTCAGGAAGAAGAAATCACGTATGGCAAGCGGTCATAGACTGTGTCCGGGGTGTGGGATTGGAAGTATTATGAATCAGGTCTTTGCTTCGGTGGATGCACCAGTAGTAATGGCAAATGCTACAGGATGTAGCGAGATTTGTTTCTCGCCCGTACCGTACGCAACTATGAAAACGCCATGGATTCATTCCTTGTTTGAAAACGCATCCAGTGTTATCTCTGGTGTGGAAAGTTGTTGGAAAAGTAAGAAAAAAAGAGGGCAACTGTCATCAGAACAGGAAAACATTAAATTTCTCGCTGTTGGTGGAGATGGAGCGACGTATGATATTGGATTTCAGTGGTTGAGCGGGGCGCTTGAGCGTGGACATAATTTTGTCTACGTGTGCTTTGACAACGAAGGATATATGAATACGGGATATCAGAGAAGTAGTGCTGTTCCAAAAGGGTTCGATACGCACACATCTCCAGATGGAAAAGCAGTGCATGGGAAAATGCAACACCGTAAGAATTTGACCAAAATTTTAGCGAATCATGACGTTCCATACGTGGCTCAGGCGAGCCCACACAATTACACAGATTTGATGCGAAAAGTAAACAAGGGCTTTGAAATAGATGGTCCAGCAGTAATCATGGCGTACAGTCCATGTCCTACAAATTGGAAACATGCACCAGAAGACGGACTAGATGTAGCTCGTTTGGCAACAGAATCAGGCCTCTGGCCGTTGTATGAAGTAGAAGACGGTAAGTGGAAGATTAATTCTCCTGCGGCGCGTGAGGGGGCTCTGGAAGAGTTCCTCGGTATGCAAAAGCGAACGAAGAACCTCCTTCGAGAGGATCATGCTTCAGATTTAGGCGACTTAAAGGAACAAATCGCTAAAGATTGGGATTATTTGCAAAAAATGCAGGTGGCCTTTGGGATGTAATTTTAATTTTATTCTAATTCTAATAATTTTTTTCCAGAAAGCATCTTTTGCAGATTTTTATGAGAGATAGTGTCGTAATTTGAAAGGGAAGGATATTCAGAATCCACAATGATTTCAATTTTTTTGGCGATTTTCCCAATTTCAATAACAATATCGCGTCCTTTCTCAATTAACGTTTCAGTTTTTATATCATTGTTCTTGGCAATTTCATTTTTTATCCAGTGTACAATATGAGACATAAGTTTTGTATAGTGACAGTAAATAGCGGCTTCTCCCAGCTTCCAGGTATCAAACTCTTTACCATCATATAGATTTACAGGATGGATAAATCTAAGTTTTTTAAATACGTGAAATCCTTTTTCATCAAGATTTTCTATAAGGATTTGGATTTCTTCATCACTAAATTTGCCAAAATTATTTTCTTCTTTTTTAACATCTTCAATCGTAAGTGGTAGTAGAGAGGGTGTTTTGATCATAAAAAACGAACGAACATTAAATCGATTGTTTTTTAGTCTGATTATGAGATTTTGTCAATGAGCTACTCCAAAAACTTATTATGCGTTTTTTTCAAATCCGCATTTACGACATGCGTATAGATTTGCGTGGTTGCAATATTTGAATGTCCGAGCATTTCTTGCACTGAACGGAGCTCGGCTCCATTTCGGAGTAAAGTCGTCGCAAAGGTGTGTCGCAAAACATGAGGCGTTACTGGACGTGTGATTCCTGCAAGAATCCCTCGTTTTCTCACCATGATTTCAATAGAAGTCCGGGAAAGTCGGCGATTTTCTCCACTCAAATCATCCTCTCCTTGTGCTCCACGCGTATTTAAAAACAAAGGTTTGAAAACATCAGTTCGCGTATCGAGATATTGTTCCACCGCTTCAACGGCCTTTTCTGTGATGAATACAACACGAACTTTTTTCCCTTTCCCCACAATGGAAAACTCTTTGAGCTTCAAATTTACATTCTCAATATTTAAATCTTTTAATTCACTAACACGTAATCCAGTAGAGTATAGAAGCTCAATAATAGCGCGATTTCGAAGATTTATTTGCGGATTTTTACTGTTGTCCGTTTCACGGAGTCGTTCCAATTCTTCTTGCGTAATTCCCGCGACGTCTCGGGGGTCATTTTTCACCAACTCGATTTTCTCTGGTGATAATAAATTTTTCCCCAAATCACGACGATGACAGAATTTCAAAAAAGTCCGTATCGGAATGAGATAAATATTTTGTGTTGATCGAGAAATTCGTTTTCCTGAGCGAATTGATTTTTTTTCAAAAATTTTATCACGATAATCATCGATTTTTTCGAGTGTTATTTGTTCCAGATCAATATTTTCTCCAACCGTTTCCATAAGTAAATCCAATGCACGCGAGTAATTACGAATAGTGTTCTCACTGGCATTTTTTACCTGTTCGAGATTTTGTAAGTACCGTTGTACGGCATTTTGGAGAATCATTTTAATGCTTCTACTGCATTTTTTACATCCGCTGGTGATCCAATAAAAATAGTAGTACGTTCGTGTTGTTCTTTTATTTCTAGATCGAGAATATTTGTTCCGTGTGCATCGAGGGCGATTCCGCCAGCTTCTTCAAAAATCATAGCAAAGGGAGCGCATTCAAACGCCAAACGAAGCTTTCCATTTGGATGTGTTTCACATCCTGGATATGTAAATATTCCTTCTCCTTTTTTCAATATATGATGTAGGTCTGGCACCATTCCTCCTGAGTATCGAAGAGTGCGTTTCTCTGCAATATATTTCTCTACAAGAGTTAGATATTTAGGGTTTATGGCCGTTGCGCGGAGGTTTCCTGGGGCGAAGTATTTGGACGTATCTTTGAGTTCCAATTCTTTTTGTGTGAGCATGAATTCTCCCACATCGTTCATTTCAAAAATAAATACACCTTTTCCTTTTAATGCCACAATGAGTTCTACTCGTGGTCCATAAATAGCGTAAGCTGAAGCAACAAGTTCACGTCCTTTTTTTCCGACTAATTCACATCCTTCCCAAATTCCAAAGATAGAACCAATCGTTAGGTTTGCGTCTACGAGTGAACTTCCATCGAGTGGGTCGTAGGCAACGGTGTATTTTCCACGCGGAGCAGGGAATCGTACTAAACCATCTTGTTCTTCACTGGCACAACAGGAAACGAGCTCAGATTGTTCGAGTTGTTCCATCATAATTTTGTCTGACAAAACATCGAGGGCGAGTTGTTCTTCTCCAGATGAATTTTCCGTGCTAGCGACACCCGTGTTTCCGGCACGAAGGGAGAAGTTTATGTATTTCACTCCACGCGCGATGTGATACAAAATAGAACGAACATCAGAAGGCGTGTTTTGTTCGCGAAGAGTGTGATTATATGAGTACATAGTGTGTGGGGGAAATCCAAGTAAATAGTATCACTTTTTATTCGCTACGAAAAGACTGACTTGTTTCTGCCTCGGGAAGAGAGCCTTGTAACATTTCGGGAGAAGACGACATTTTAATTTTTTCAGCAAGAATCGGAATCGAAACAAAGATTCCATTTGTTTTCATTTCCAAGATTTGGCGACGATGAATAATTCGTGTTTGTTGCCAAATAAACCAACCAGAGATAGTTTCGAGGGAAAGAAGAGAAGGGGACAATGTATCAAAAGAGAAATTATTACAGGTTCCTATTTTCTTGAGAGATTCAGCTTTTTCAAAAACAGGAGCATTGATAATAGAAACTTCTTGTTGAAGCACTTTCTTTAAAAGGGGAAATTCTTCCGGGAGAATAAGATCAGTGAGGGATTCGATAAAGATTTCAGCACGAGTCCATCGATTAATTTCACTTACAGCTAAAAGCTTCATGCCATCAGCACTATTTACCCAGAGAGCGGGAATATTTCCAGTATGTGGATTTACTACCAGGTCACGAACTCTTCCAAGTGGAGCACCAGCATGATCCATGACCCAACTTCCACGAACTTGTTTCCATGTCATCAACATTTCGTTTGTTCAAGAAACGCATGAATTGCTTCTTCAATAATTTTTGATAGTTGAGCCCGTTCTTCTTTAGAAAATTTTCCTAATACGAATTTGTCGGTTGGAAGTTTTTCAAGTAATTCATTTTTAATTCCCAGTTTCAAACGAGGAAATTCAGGTGTACCAAGAGCCGATATAATAGATTTAATACCATTATGTCCACCACTCCCACCATTTTGTTTTATACGGATTTTCCCAAAAAGAAGATCTACATCATCGTGCAAAATCCATACATTTTTTGCAGGTATTTTATAGAAATGTGCCGCAGCACCAGAGGATTTCCCAGATATATTCATAAAGGTGTTTGGCTTAAGTAAGAGGGTTTTTTCACCATTAATTTTCCCGGTACAAATTTGTCCAAAAAACTTTTTTTCCTCTTTCCAGGCAGAGAATCCATACTCTTTCGCTAATTGATCAACAGTCAAAAATCCAAAATTATGGCGAGTATTTTCATATTTCTGACCAATATTTCCGAGCCCAACAATAAGTTGCATCGGTGAGATTGTACTTTTTTCTTCAGAAAAATAAAATGCGATTGATGAGACAACAAAATGTGTATAATTCTCGTAATATATTTCTTCTTGTAGGGGTATTTTGTGCGGTAGGATTTTTGTTATACAGCCTGGCAAACTTTCTTCATGAAAGCCAAAAAATTAATCATGAGATTGATAAAATTCGAGCACAAAACACAGTGGCACGAGAGGAATTGCGTGAAAAAGAGCAACAATTGAAGTACTTAGAAACTTCACAGCGAGTGGATAAAGAAGCAAAAATGCAGATGAGTAAAAAATTACCAGGAGAGGAGGTCTTGGTATTTGTAAAAGATAAAAGTATTCAGGAGGCTATATTGGGAGCCGCACAGTTAGCATTACCTCAGCCATTACAACGAACTCCACTAGAGCAGTGGAAATGGATATTTTTTGATCGATTTGAGGAATAATATTTCCTTTGCGGAAATCTAGTTTTTGTGAATTATTTTTTCCGTTCTTTTTGTTCTGCACAAAAGGACCATCTGCCTTCGCTGAAGCTATGGCGAGACAAGAAAAAGCTCGTTGCGGTGTTCGTTTGCAAACGAAATATTCTCATTCATTAAACCGCCTTTGGCGGCTTGAGCATTCATTTTGAATAATCGTTTATTGCTGCGCTCACAAGTCCAACAGTACTTGAGTTCTAAAAAAAACCTCGCATTGCGAGGCTTTTGTAATTTTGTACGCAGGTGTTCTTAACGTTTTGAGAACTGAGAAGCTCGACGAGCTTTCTTTAGTCCTGGTTTTTTACGTTCTTTTACACGTGGATCACGAGTAAGAAACCCTTCTTCTTTTAATTGCGGTCGTGTTTCAGCTTGTTTTTTGATCAATGTGCGAGCTACTCCAAGACGGGCAGCTTCAGCTTGTGCAACTTTGCCTCCACCAGAAGTACGGATAACAAGGTCAAAGTCTTTTTTCATTCCCAATACAGCAAGAGGCTCAACAACTGTTTTTAACATTTCTTCAGAATCTGCCCATTCACGAACAGCTTTGTTATTTACAATTACATCACCAGATCCTTCTGGGAAAAGTTTTACCGTAGCACGTGCCGTTTTGCGGCGACCCACTGCGTAGAAATATGCTCGATTGTCGTTTGCCATTTTGGGGAAAGATTAAAGTTCAAGGGGTTTTGCTTGTTGTGCCGTGTATGGGTTTTCATTCCCAATTACGAGTAATAGTCTCTTCATTTGCCCTGCACGAAGACGTGTTTTCGGTAACATTCCTCCTACAGCGTCTTCCAAAATACGTTTTGGTGTTTTTTCACGAACATCACCCAATGATTGAGTTTTCAAGTTTCCGAGAACTCCGGAGTGTCGATAGTATTTTTTATCTTCTTCTTTTTTACCAGTTACAGCTACTTTTTCTGCGTTCAAAACGACAACATAGTCACCTCCATCAACATGAGGAGTGAAGTCTACACGATGTTTCCCGCGAAGAGTATTTGCGATAGCAACCGCCATCTGCCCAAGGGTTTTCCCTTCAGCATCTACGATCCACCATTGGCGATCAGTATTTTGTACGTTTTGTCGGAGCGTCGTTTTCATTTTTCAGAGATGAGGTCAACTTGCATAATTAATGCGGAATCACCATCACGTACTCCAATACGAGTAACACGAGTGAAACCAGATGTTTTTTGTGATTGTTTTGCAAATTCAATGGCTGAACGTTGTGATGGTTCTGTAAACAAAACCTGTTTTACGTCACGAATTGCATTAAATTCTTCATTTTTTGTGAGAGAACGTTTAATCAAAGTGATTAATTTCTCTGCTTCTGCCTGCAATGCTTTCGCTCTAGCATTTGTTGTTTTTACTGATCCTTCCAAGAACAAGGAGGTCATCAAGTTTCGCAACATAGCTTTTCGCTGATCTGCGGGTCTATTTAACGGAGCCTTTCCACTTCGGTGTCTCATTTTTCAGTATCAATAGTAAGGGGTGGTAACTCTAATGTCGTAACATAACCACGATCAATTAACACTTGGTCGAGCTCAGTTTTTGCTTTTTGTCCAAATCCACGCAATTGAACCAATTGATTGTTTGGCGTTGCGAGTAACTGTTCAACAGAAGTAATTCCTCCGTTTACAAGAGCATTGAGTGTTCGCTGTGACAACCCGAGGATGTCAATTGGTGTAAAGGCAATTTCTTGAGCCTCCGTAGCAGCAGCTGCCGCACTCTCTCTTCGTTTTTTCAATTCATCAAATGTTGTCGTGAATTCAGCATCAGTATATGCATCTTCAGTGTTAAATAATTGGAAATAGTTTTCCAACATTCCTGCTGACAACTTTATAGCATGATCAGGATCGATGGTTCCATCCGTATCAACAGTGAGAGTCAAGAGATCAAGATTTATTTGCTCTCCAACTCGAGCTGGTGATATGTCATAATTTACTCGTGTTACGGGCGAAAAGTTTGCATCCAGTAAAATAACAGAAGCATCTTCTTCTGTGGCAGAGTCTACATTAGTTACCATTTGGTATCCGACTCCTTTTTCAACACGAAGTGTTAGTTTTTTCTTTGTGCTTGCTCCATCACATGTTGCAATGGGTTGAGATGGATCAAGTATTTCAATGTCTGATGACACTTTTAAGTCAGCAGCCGTGATCATTCCTGATTTTTTAAGAGCGACAGTGATTTCTTCACTTCCTTTTGAATGTTTTTTCAGTCGTAACTGTCGAACATTTAATCCAATATCGAAAACAGACTCTTTGATTCCTTCAATAGTTGTGTACTCATGTGTAATACCATCGATTTTCATGGCAGTTACAGCACAACCGGGTAAACTTGATAATAATACTCGACGAAGAGCATTTCCCAACGTAACTCCAAATCCGGAAGGCAATGGTGTCACAACCAATGTGGCAGTGTCATTGTCCCGCGTGATTTTTAACTGCGGTGCGCCGATCTCATCGTGGAGAATGTGCATGAAGAAAGGGGTAAGAAAAAGAAAAAGTGTGTATGTATTTTTATCGTGAGTAGAACTCAACGATCATTTGTGATTCAACAGCCTGCTCAAAATGTTGAGCAGCAGGAAGGTCAACAATCTCAACCTGCAATTTTTTTGCATCTACTTTCAACCATGTTGGAGTATCTACATTAGAAAGTTCTTCTAGATTTTTCTTAAAAACAGGAGAGGTTTTTGATTTTGAACGAATTTCGATTACATCTCCTACACGAATCTGAACAGATGGAATATCAATACGACGTCCATTGAGCATAAATAATCCGTGTGAAACGAACTGACGAGACTGCATTCGAGTCATTGCGAATCCAGAACGATATAAAACATTATCGAGTCGACGTTCAAGCAATTGCAATAGATTTGATCCTGCAACACCGCTCATTGCTGATGCGCGATCAAATGTACGACGGAATTGTTTTTCAGAAAGCCCAAACATTCGTTTTGCTTTTTGTTTCTCACGAAGTTGCTTTGCATACTCCGTCATTTTACCAAGACGTTTTCCTCCGTGAATCCCAGGGATTCCAGGACGACGTCCCATTATTTTTTGATATTTTTCCGATCCGAAGAGGTTAATACCTTCTCGACGACATAAACGTGCTTTTGGCCCAGTGTATTTCATTCAATAGTGAATTTAAATTTTTCGAACTTTTTTAGGTCGACATCCTCCGTGTGCTACACGAGATCGCAACGAGATTGATTGCACTTGCAATCCACCATTTACTAATCCGCGAATTGACTGATCCCGTGCAGGTCCCACTCCGGTGACATACACATTAGCAGCTTTCATTCCAAATTGTTGTGCTTGTTCAGCAACATGTTCAGCAGAAACTTGTCCTGCATACGGTGTAGACTGACGAGCTCCCTTAAATCCATTTCGACCAGGAGAACTCCACGCGAGCACATTCCCATCAGGATCAG
Organism: uncultured Candidatus Peribacteria bacterium; assembly: GCA_964526665.1. GTDB lineage: Bacteria > Patescibacteriota > Gracilibacteria > UBA4473 > UBA4473 > M50B91. Next base: position 15,602 of record CAZGJL010000005.1, read on the forward strand.
TAAGTGTAATAAGGGTATTATTCCAGTTGGACTCGATATATACTCGACCAACTTCAAATGATTTTCGAATACGTTTGTTAGCTTTAACCATTACGCTATTTTCTTCTTAGTAACTGCTGCACCCTTTTTCCCTTTTCGGGTACGAGCGTTTGTTTTCGTTCGTTGTCCACGACATGGAAGTTTTCGACGATGTCGAAATCCTCTATATGTAGCAATGTCTTGAAGACGTTTAATATTTTGTGATGTTTCTCGACGCAAATCAGCCTCAAGGATAAATCCAAGATCTGTAAGAGTGTCACGCAATGTTTTTTCTTGATCAGTAGTCAAATCTTTGACTCGGATACTTTCATCCAATTTCGCTTTTTTGCAGATGATTTCTGCGCGTTTTGGACCAACACCTAAAATATATGTCAATGAAATGACGAGGCGTTTTTCTGGTGGGATCGATACTCCTGCAATTCGCATTTAGTTGAAAATTAACCTTGACGTTGTTTATGCTTTCCACGAGTAGACGGGTTTCCACAGATAACACGTACAACACCCTTACGGCGGATAACGCGGCAATCTTTACAAATCTGTTTAACGGAAGCTCGTACTTTCATGGTTTCTTATTTTTAACGCGGACGATATGTGATAAGTCCTTCATCTTCCATCATGAGGTCCTCATTGTTTGGACCAGATTGGGCTACTTGCCCAGTTGGAGAGATTTGAAGTCTTACCTTATCGCCGGGAACGATCCGTATGTAATGCATACGCATTTTTCCGGACAACCTCGCTCTGACCTTGATATCCTCAAACCCTTCGGTACTGAGTGAGATAACAAATCGACTTCCAGGTAATGTGGATTCAACCACGCCATCAAGTTCGATTTTATCGTTATCTTTTGCCATTCAAGGTAAGGCTAGGGCTCGCGGATTCTAGCGGGGAAATTCACCTTGTCAAGAATTTTTTCCGTGAAATAAAAATGAGCTGATTTTCTATCCTTTTTATAGGGAAATACCAACATTATTTTCATACAGTTGAAAATTTCTTATCTTCATGGCAGACTCGGCAGGATGAAAAACCAGTGGAAGTCATTTGTTTTTGAAAATTGGGAATGGAATCCCGAAGATAAACATCTTGCGTTGCGCTACTCGTTCGACGGGGAGCTGCAGTTTGAAGAAAATTGGTGGTTCGACTTTGAACCAACGCAGGAAGTTCATCCAGAATCATTAGAGAAAGCATTTGAAGGACTTTGGCTGGCGGCTGGAGTTTCTTATTTCAAAGCAACATTGCCAGAGAGTATTGAATTTCGTGAAGGAGGGATTACGGAGTCTCAGGCAAAATTTTTCAAGAAAGTATGGATGAACGGATTGGGAGAGTTTTTCTTTCAAAATAAAATTGATCCGGCGGGAAAGATTCAGTTTGAATCCAAATCCGGGTTCGAAAAGAATATTTTGAAAACAGAACCCGGAATTGGACTTTGGGGAGCCCTTCTTCCTATTGGTGGAGGAAAGGATTCTTTGGCATCAGCATTGATATTGCAATCGGGAGGGATTGATTTTGAAACCTGGACAGTAGGAGATTCAGAAGTTCAGTCAGCTTGCTGTGAAGCATTGAACGTACCTCGCGTGAAAGTACGACGCCAGATTTCTCCAGAATTATTACGCCTTAATAAAGAGGGCGCGCTCAATGGACATGTGCCTATTTCTTCAATACTTGCTTTTGCAGGAGTGGCATCAGCATTGCTGCGTGGAAAAAAATACGTAGTTCTTTCGAATGAGTCTTCAGCATCAGAACCAAACACAACATGGAAAGGACTTGAGATCAATCATCAGTGGTCGAAGTCGTTAGCATTTGAACAAAAGTTTCAACAGTACGTTGCTGAAAATATTTCCTCAGAAGTACAATATTTTTCATTACTTCGTCCATTATCCGAACTTCACATTGCTGAGATTTTTGCAAAAAAAGGATGGGACGAATTTGGTTCTCTATTTTCTAGTTGTAATCGGAATTTCCATTTATCTGGATCAAAAATTACATCACGATGGTGTGGAACGTGTCCTAAATGCGTATTTGTTTCGTTGATTTTGTCACCATGGATTTCTGCAGAACAAATCAATGAGGCCTTTGGTTCGATTCCTTTTGCAGAAAAAGAGAATGAAGGTCTTCTAATGGAACTTCTTGGATTACAGGGAATAAAACCATTAGAATGCGTGGGAACAATTGCAGAAGCACGAGAAGCAGTTGTTTTGGGTTCGCAAAAGCACGAGGAGTTGAAAGCGTGGACAGAGAAATTTCCTGTACCAAACTTTGACCACCGAGAATGGCACGAGCATAAGTTGCCGGAGGAGTTTGAAACAATTTTAAAAAACAGAGCATGACAAAAGACGATCAGATTCAAAAAATTATTGAGCGCAATAAAAGAGTTGAACAAGATAAAAAATGGGAGACATCATGGTTTCGGAGAATTCTTTTGACTCTAGTGACATGGATGGCGGCATTTCTATTTCTTCGAATTATAGAGGCTCCAAATGCTGCTTTTGCCGCGTTGGTTCCATCTGGGGGATTCTTGCTATCGACATTACGACTTCCATTTGCTCGTAAAATCTGGGAACATTTTAAAAAATGAAACTTTCGGAATTAATTTTGGCTGAAAAAATTTACATCGCTGGAGATGGTCTGGAAGGACGAGCAGCAGATAAATTTTGTGCAGCGCATTGTCCGTATGTTCCTCGCGAAATAGTTTCTCCTATTTCAGAATCAGTTGAAGACGAGGGAGGGGTTTGGATTGTGTCGCCAGGAATTCCACGAAAGTTTTTCGACAATATTCCAAAAGAACGAATAACAGCGGGGACGGAGATTTTTTTCGACTCTTTGTCTGACGCAGAACGAGCACGCGTTATTGGTGTTTCTGGAACAAAAGGGAAATCCACAACGACGAAATTTTGTACCGAAGCCTTGAATGCAGCGGGGAGAGTGGCTGTTGCTGCGGGGAATTACGGAGTTCCATTATTGGAAGTGTTCGATGATTTTGAACTCGGGAAACATGAGTATGTTGTAGCGGAACTCTCTAGTTATCAGTTAGAAAATCTTCATACGAGCCCAGGAATCGCTATTTTTCTTAATCTGTTTCCTGATCACCTCGATAGGCATGGATCAGTTGAGGCGTACGAAACAGCAAAACACAATCTATTTCTTCATCAAAAAAAGAACGAAATTTTAATTCTTCCAGACGTGAGTGATATATCAGTGGAGATTCTTTCGGTGATACATAAATCGACTCCGTTAGATCCAGAATTATTTGCGAAAGATTCTTCATTTCGGGCAGCACATTGGTGTCAGAATCTTGGAACGGTTGAGAAATTATTTGAGCTTTTGCACCTGCCGCATGAAGCGATAGAGAAAACAATACAGGAATTCGAAGGGCTTCCACATCGAATGCAGCATTTTTCTCACACGCATGATCGTGAGTGGTGGGACGACGCTATTTGCACAAATCCTGAGGCAGCTATTGCGAGTGTTCAGTTCTTTGGAAAAAAATTAGGAGCATTGATTCTCGGTGGACAAGACCGAGGGATGGATTGTTCTCCTTTGGCTACAGCACTTATTACATATGCCCCAGAGGCATTAGTTTTAGTATTAGAATCCGAGGCAGCAAAAAGATTTCTAGAGGCAATTCCGAATGCAATATTGGTACAGGATTTCGATGAAGCAGTTACTCACGTTTTACAATCAACATCAGAAGGAACGGATATTGTACTGTGTCCAGCTGCACCGAGTTATGACTCGTTTAAAAATTTCAAAGAAAAAGGAGATGCCTGGCAAAAGGCTGTGACATTGATGGGATAGAGATTCTTTGTGATTACAAAAAATCGTCTTTTTCTGGATCCACCAGTTTCAATTTAATAGGATCTTCTTGTAATACAATCATTTCTGCACCACAAAGAGGGCACTCAAGCATGTCATCTTCAATAATGTCGTGTTTAGCAACATCAAATTTTCCTCGGCAGTCAGGACAAAAGATAACAATTTGTTTTTCCATCTGTTTTTTTTTACTTGAATTTCACGAAAAATCAACAATTCTTTGGGAGTTTTTTTTGTAATTCATACATTTTTTCCAATGCTTCTCGTGGCGAAAGCACATCAGGGTCAATGGTATCGAGCATTTGTTCCACTTCGGACTCCAATTGCATTTCAATAACTTTTTCTACAACACGTGGAGCAGAAAAAAGTGAAGGTTGGGGAGCGACAATTTCTTCCTCTTCTAATTTTTTCAAAATTTCTTGTGAACGTTTCAAAACAGATTTTGGTATACCGGCCAATTTTGCCACTTCGATCCCAAATGAATCGGAAATTCCTCCATCTGCAATTTTTCGTAAAAAGACAATTCCTTCTTTGTTTTGCGCTACGGTGACATGTGCATTTTTTCCTCCTTCTAAATTTTCAACACAATCAATAAGTTCATGATAGTGCGTAGCAAAAACAGTCTTTGTTTTCACTTCATTATGCAAATATTCCGTAATGGCCCACGCAAGACTCACTCCATCAAAGGTGCTGGTTCCACGTCCAATTTCATCCAAAATAACAAAACTTTTTTCAGTTGCCGCATTGAGGATAGCGGCTGTTTCCGCCATTTCTACAAAGAACGTAGATTTTCCTCCTGCGAGATTATCACTCGCTCCTACGCGGGTAAAAATACGATCAATAATTCCTATTTCACATGCATCAGCGGGAACAAATGATCCAATTTGCGCCAGAAGAATAATGAGTGCGTTTTGTCTCAAGTATGTAGATTTTCCCGCCATATTTGGTCCGGTAATGAGATGAAATATTGATTTTTCACTCATAACTAAGTCATTGGCGATAAAGGGTTGATGAGAAATGTTTTCCACTACAGGATGACGACCTCCTTCAATACGAAGTACGGAAGTGTTTTCTAAAACAGTCGGTTGTGTCCAGCGAGAATTACGTGCGGTTTTTGCCAAAGTGGTGAGTGCATCAATCATCCCTATTGCTTCGGCAGCAAGTTGTAAGGTATCGATGGTTCCAATAATTTTTTCGCGTAATACTATAAATAGTTGGTGTTCGAGTTCGAACGCTTTTGTTTCAGCAGATAAAACTTTTTCTTCATGTTCTGCCAACTCTGGAGTCGTAAATCGCTCAGCATTTACCAATGTTTGTCGACGGGTCCAACTTTCTGGAACTTTATTCATATTTGCCTTACTTACCTCAAGACAAAATCCGAAATTGTTTGAAAACTTAATCCTCAAATTACTAATACCACTCTCTTTTTTTTGTCGTTCGAGAAATGATTCAAGCCATATATCGGCATTCTGTTTTAATATTCGTAGTTCATCGAGTTGCTCATTATATCCATCTCGAAACATTCCCCCGGACATTATTTCCAAAGGCGGAGTATCAATAATGGAGCTTTCTATTTCTTTCGCAAAAATTTCAAATCCTTTCAATATTGCAGCATTTTCCTTGAGCAATGTGTGTTCTGCCTTTTCACACCAGGCGGCAAGTACGGGGAATTCTTTTAGTGACTGGCCAATCCATTGTATATCACGAGCGTTTCCTCGACCGATAGCAATTCGTGCTAATGCACGAGGAAGATCACAGATGTTTCCAAGTGTTTCCGTCAAATGTTTGAGAGCAGAAGTATCATTTAAAATTTCAGCGACAGCGTTTGATCGTGCCGAGATTTGTTCGGTATTGAGAAGCGGTCGAGCTATCCAGTTTCGGAGCATTCGTCCTCCCATAGCGGTGTTACTTTTGGCAAACACAGACCAGAGAGTGCTCGCTGTTTCGTCAGTACGCATAGGATAAAAAACTTCCAAATGTTGCAATGTTTGTGCATCCAGAAGCATTGTCCCAGATCCATCATATCGGACGAGTTTTCGCACATGCGAGAGCTGAGTTTTCTGGGTTTCTTTTAGGTACTCCAAAACCAAAGCACTTACTTCAATCAATGGAGCCAAATGATCAATAGCAAATACAGAAAGATCTTGTATTGAAAAATGTTCGAGAAGTGCCTGACGTGCATCATCTGTTTTTAGCCCTTTTCTTGGTGTATGAAGACATCGTGGTAGTTTTCTGCAAAAATTTTCATCAGCAAAAAGTTCACTCGGAAGCAAAATTTCATTCGGGGTTAATCGATAAAGTTCATCAATAAGAGCCAGTTCGTCTTGAAATTCTGTTGTACGAAATTCTCCAGTAGAAAGGTCGGCAACAGCAATAGAAAACGCTTTTTTATTTTGGATAATTCCTACAAGAAATGAGTTTTTTTCTGGTGCGAGATTTCCATCTTCGATTGTTGTTCCTGGGGTAATAACTCGAACAATTTTCCGATGCATTATTTTTTTATTATCACTTTCTACTTGTTCGGCTATAGCAATTTTGTGACCATTTTCAATTAATGTTTCGATATATTCCTTTGCCGAATGATGAGGAAATCCGCACATGGGCATTTCGCTTTCTGTTCCCTTGTGCCGTGCAGTAAGTGTAATTCCGAGAACGCGACTGGCGATTTGTGCGTCTTCAAAAAACATTTCATAAAAGTCTCCAAGACGAAAAAAAAGGACCGCATCAGGTTGTTGTTTTTTCAGTTCCCAGAATTGTCTTTGGACGGGGGTAGACATCGCAGAGAAGGTACAGGGAGAATTGTTTTTTTTCAACTCTATTTTGTAGAGAAAATCCGAATGTGCTTGACAAAAGAGGGCAATAATTCTATTATAAAAAAGTCTGTGTTTGATGAAACTGTTTCATATGATCACAGCGATCTTTGATATCACGAGAACAAAATAGATTTAAATAAGTATTTAATTTTAACTAAATAGATAAGTGTATGAAAAAAAATGTATCAAAAAAAGAGATTTTTAATAAGATTAAAAATCTTTTCCCAGAGGGTTGTGTAATTACTATGTCTTCTGAAAACATGAATAAAATGATGACATTGTTAATGGATTCTGTTGAAATTTATGAGATTGTGGAAGAAGAAGATGTTGATAATACATGGATTAATGAGGCTGCTGTTAGGGCTTGGCTAGAGATAGGTAAGACACAATTGTTTTATTGGAGAAAATCAAAAGTTATTGAATATTCTCAACCAGGAAGGAAGCTTATTATGTATAATAAAGGTAGCATACTTCGATATTTGGAGGCGGCGGCAGTTGATCCAGATGGTTATGATAAACACGAAGGAAACACAACATGGATATCGGATAAAGCAGTGAAAGAAATTTTAAAGATAGGGGCAACACAACTTTGGAAATGGAGGAAAGAAAAACAAATTAGGTATACTCAACCAAGTCACAAAATTATTAGATATGACAAGGAATACCTTCTGAAATTTTTCAAGAAAAATGTGAAATAAAACTATTTTGTGTGATACCTTACTCCTCTATGCTTAAGTATAAGCATAGGGGTTTTTTTATAACTCCTCTAGATTTTCTTCTTTATTTCCGGTAAAAGATTGTGCGTATGCGAAACTTTTTCTGGATTTGTCTGTTACTTTTGATCCCAGGTTTACTGGCAAGAGTTGCTATTGGTGGATCGGGGATTTTGGCAACAGACATCTTGGTGCCTATTTTTGCTGCAATATGGGTAGGGAAGAAGATTATTTTTAATGAAAAATTCCCACGATGTGATTTTATCAGTGGGGGGTTTGCGTTCGTTATAGTCGCAATAGTGACGTGGCTCATTGGGGCATGGGATTTGGATATTACGGCAAAGATTTTGTCTTTTTCTTATATCGTTCGAATCCTGACGATGCTGATTATCGGATGGGCGGCAGCCGAATTCTTTGCGCAGAAAGGAGAAACTTCAAATTTCAAACTTCAAACTTCAAAATCATTCTTTTTTAAACGATTTTTTCTCATCTCTGGAGTAGTGATATTTCTGGGATTTATTCAGTTTGTATTCATTCCAGATATTTCTACCTATTCCACAGAAGGTGGATGGGATCCACATATTGGTCGATTGCTAGGAACATGGTTAGACCCCAATTATTTGGCAGGATTCCTAGGGTTTCTTTTGCCTGTTATAGCAGGGGCGTGGTACCGAAAAAGGAACTTTTGGCTTTTACTTCTGGGAGGAGCGGCCTTGGTGGCATTATTTCTTACATTTTCCCGAAGCGGATATTTGGCAGCAACAATGGGACTGGGTTTTTTCTTTCTGTTTCGTGATTGGAAAATCATTCTCCTTGCTGTTTTTATTGCGTTCCTGGGCTTGGCGGCGAGTGAACGAGCCCAACAACGTGTTGGAGAATTAACGGGCACCATGGCCTCTATTATGCTTCAGGATACAGCAGAAATTGATCCCACAGCGAAATTGCGTATTCAAAACTGGATTAAGTCTTTTGATCTATGGAAAAAATATCCGGTGACAGGAATTGGGTATAATACATATCGCTGGAGAGCCGCAGAAGAAGGCGTGGTGGATGAAAATTATTTCTCCGCAGGTGGCGCAGATGGTACACATTTAACGGTGTTAGTTACAACAGGAATTGCGGGTTTTCTTGCATATATATGGTGGTTAACAGCATTGTTTTGGAAACCATTTCAGCGTTGGTGGAAGACAAAAAACGAATTACAACTGGGTTTTGCAATGGGGCTTTTATCTCTTGTTATTCATTCCTTGTTTATAAATTCATTTTTGTTTCCATTGATTTTCTTACCAGTAATTGCTATTGCTGGGGTATTACAACCGACGCATAAATGAGAAATTTTGGAGCACTTTTGCTGATATTTGGCCTGGCTGGATTGGCAGGGAATTTTTACATTCAGAATCAAGTTCCGGAATTAAAAGCGAGTATTTTTGATCTTGTGGAAGAAGCGCAAAATGCGGGAATGGACGTTAATAAATGGGATGAAGTTGCCGCAATGGCCAAGGATGAAATTCCTCCATTTCCAGGATTGTTTCGTATTCGAAATTCCTTTGGAGAGGTGCCCAAAATCCTCCATGCTATAGAATCACTGCAATCAGAATTTCTCAACACAGAAACTTTTCCAGAGATAATTCCTATGGATCAGATAGATCGTTCTTTTGGACACTTGAGAAACATTAAGGAGAGTTTGGGGAAAATTGAAGAGGCGATGGATGTCATTCCCAACTGGATCGTGACAGAGGATATTCGAGAACAAAAACTAGAAGGAGAGGCAAAACTAGCTATTGCTCGAGAAAGTTTGGAAAGCGTATTGGAATTAGAGTCAGTCATTTCTCGTTGGGCAGAGCAAGAAGAACGCTTGATTATCATTCTTCAGAATCCAAATGAACCACGCTCAACAGGAGGATTTATGGGGAGTTTACTGGTATTAGATTTTTCGAAGGAAAGCATTTCATGGAAATTTCAGGATATTTACGCGATTGATCGACTGATTCCTGCAGAAAAACTTTTATTAACCCCTGATTGGTTTCAAGGATTATCGCGAACATTGTCTCTTCGAGATGCTAATTTTTGGCCTGATTTTTCTACAAGCGCAGAAGAAATTCGTGCAATGTTTGCTCTCGCAGGAGAGCAGTCACCAGGCACAGTTATTGCTATTACGCCAGAATGGGTAAAAGTTTGGCTCGAATTAATAGGAGGCACACGTATGTCGAAGTGGGGAGTAGATTTTACTCCAGAAAATTTTGATCTCGTGCTACAGTTTCTTGTTGAATCAAAAATAGAAGGTCGTTGGGGTGCAAAAAATCCAGTTATGAAATTGGCAGAGCAAATGATTGCTCCGTACGCTGTCGCGCGAATTACGCCAGAAAAAATAGCAGCTATTGATTGGGAAGCCCTCATTGCAGAGAAACACATTCAGGCGCATTCTCGTGATAAAAAGATGCAAAAAACGTTTGAGCAGTGGGGAATTACAGGAACGCTCCAGAGACAAGAAGATGCTGATAATTTTCTTGCCTTTGATTTTATTTCGATAGGAGCTAATAAATCCGAAAAATTCGTTTGGACTCGATTGGAGCATAATTCTCTCATTGCGGCAGATGGAGAAGTTGTGAATACGTTGAAAATCACACGAACGCATTCGTTGCATTCAGGAGAAATTTCTCAACAATTGGGAGAAAAAAAATGGAGTCAGAATGTTCGAGAGCTGCTGACGCCGGATATTTTATGGAAACTTGGAGCAGGAGAAAATCGTACGATGTTGAGAGTATGGGTTCCATTTGATTCGGAATTGGTTTATGGGGTGTCTCCTTCTGGAAACGTTCGTGCTGTGCCACGAACAGAGGGAGATTTTACGATGTTAGAGATTCCAGTGAACGTATTGCCAGGGGAGTCAGTGATCGCAGCGGTACAATACAAAACGCATATTGCGCGTGGAAGTCAGAACTGGCGTCCATATAACTTGCAAATAGTAGGAACTCCAGCACGAAAGCAGACAAAATTAATTTCAACAGTTTCGACACTTGATAGTGGGAAATTTACCGCTGAAACAGAAAATGTAGGAGCGCCAATTCCGCTACTTGATGGAAGTGTTCGGGCTGTGGTGGAATGGCAGAAGTAAGAAATGCGATAATAGACGAACAGTGTTTGTTTTATGTTCAAAGGCATTGACAAGATTGAGATATAATGCATTATGCAAACAGATCTTTGATATCAAACATATTCATCTGCTTTTGACGTAGGTGGTGACTCTTCTGATGATCCATCCCGAGGGTAGATCTTTCTGTTTGATGCTCTTTTATATATCGGATCAAGAAATTAAAACATTTTTTAATGTTCGTTAATATTGATGAATTCCTTGGGTGAAAAACCTTGAATAATTACTCTTGTTCAGAGTTTTTCACCTGAGAAATATCTTAGAAAAGAAAATTATTTTTAATCACAGTAATCATTAATTAGAAACTTAAACTAAGCACCATGGAAACAAAAATTTATCAATTTGGAACAGATCGCCTTTTTCGCGACAGAGCATTTAAAAACCCATTAATATTAACCGAAGGACTCACCTTTAAAATAGATGAAAAAGTTATTCATTTCGGAGATTGCAAGACCATTGACTTTTCAATCTACTTTTACGGAAAAACTTTTTTTATAAAAGAAGAGGGTGTTGGTGACTTGCAAAAAATATCGTATGACCCGAATCTAAATTTGGGTGAACGCATCGTTTTAGAGAAAAAATGGGTAGAACTAGAGACGGTCAAAGAAGGTTTGATCGAACTGGATGAAAATCCGTTTCCCAAAAGCTACAAATGGTTAAGGTGGCTATTCTTCATTATCGTTGTCATTGTTATCATAGCAATCATCGTAGGATACTGGGGAAACATCAATTCCTCGTTTGGTTCAACTGTTGAAAAAATTGGAAATACCCTTAGGGGTGCCGACGAATATAAAGTTCCCGCAATAGTTGTCGGGGCTGGTTCAATTGTTGAAGAAGTCGAAAACACACGTGATAGGGATACAGTTTCAGTAGTTGCTGGGTTTGACTACGTATTTGATACAGTACCACTCACCTGGTTTGAACCAGAATTTGCAATTCCTAAAAATGTTATAGGGAGAGTTTATGTGCTTTATCATAAAGCACAGAACTCATCCTGGTGTTACTTGGATGGTGCAGATGTACCTGATAATGAATACACTATTACGAAAATGGCAGATGGAAAAGGAATTATTTTCAAAGGTACCGATGGTACAACATTTGATGGAAAATCCTTTACCGTTGCATTTCCAGCAGATTATGATCCGGATAACAACTATATGTTTTATTTTGCAGACGGAGCAGGAGAATAATAGAAGTTGATGAGTACACAACAGAAAGAAACTGGAGTCATCGTGCGTAAGCATTATGACTCCTTTTCTTTTGAAGAAATTTTATATAAAATAGAATTAGTATGAAAAAATTTTCTGTAATTATTCCAACGTACAACGAGGGGGATTGGCTTCAGAAAACAGTCTTGAGTGTTTTGAAACAAACCGATTATCCGGAGTTTGACATTGTAGTGGTGTCAGACGGTGGGAATGATGATTCTGCTGATTTTTTGAAGAAAAAAGTCTTTTCACAAGTAGAACTTATTGAACTTCCCGAGTCAGTTGGTGCACCACACGCGAGAAACATTGGTGCAGCAGCGGCAACAGGAGAATATTTTGTATTTATTGATTCTCACATGATTCCGGAGCCAAATTGGCTTCAGGAGCTGGCTGCACAGCTAGAAATGCCCAATATCGGTGCTGCCACCCTAAAAATACCAGATGTAAATGACCCTGAAAATGTAGGAGTTGTTTATGCACTTGGAGATTTTACATTGAATCCCACCTGGGGAGTCCCTAGGGAGGATATTTCCGTACAACTGACACCGCTGATCCCTGGCGGATGTTGTGCAATAACTCGAGAAATTTGGGAAGAAATAGGTGGATTTGATCCAGGACTTTGTCGATGGGGACGTGAAGATGTTGAGCTTTCTTTGAAAATTTGGGCACGAGGATATGATCTCTCCACTTCACAAAACTCAGCTATTGCACATTATTTTAAGGAAGATTGTAATTTTGAAATCTCCTGGGATGAGGTGATTTACAATATCGCTCGAATTATTTTGTGCTTTTTTGATGATGAGTGGCGAGACCATTTTTTTGGAGAAATTCAAATAGATTTTGCAGCGGAGTTGGATAGTGCACTGAAGAAATTGAGTGAAGATTCAGAATTTTTGGAATATCAAAAAATTCAAAAAGAGAGTTTGTCTAGGGATATCAATAAATACCTCACAGAATTTTCGGAATATCATTCGTGGATTACATAAAGAATATCGACAATATTTATTTTGATAAAAAAACAAGAGCATTTAGCTCTTGTTTTTTATTATTTTGCCAACAATATTTTATATAATCTTTGGTTTTGGGGTCGGTTTTAATTTTGGTTGTGCAGTAGGTGTTGGTTTTTTCGTAGCGGCAGGAGCAGGTATCCAAGACGTTGGCTTAACCGTAGGGGTAGGTGCCCAAGGACCTGGTTTGCTTGTAGGAGCAGGTTTTGGTTTACTCGTAGGTGCCCAAGGACCTGGTTTGTTTGTAGGAGCCGGTATCCAAGGTTTCGGAGTAGATTTAGGTTTGCTTGTAGGAGCAGGTTTTGGTTTACTCGTAGGAGCAGGCGTAGGTGCCCAAGGACCTGGTTTGTTTGTAGGAGCCGGTATCCAAGGTTTCTGAGTAGGTTTTGGTTTGCTCGTAGGAGCCGGTGTAGGTGCCCAAGGACCTGGTTTTGGAGTAGATTTAGGTTTACTCGTAGGAGCCGGTATCCAAGGTTTCGGAGTAGATTTAGGCTTGCTTGTAGGAGCCGGTGTAGGTGCCCAAGGACCTGGTTTTGGAGTAGATTTAGGTTTACTCGTAGGAGCCG
>CAZGJL010000005.1:29005-39881 GCA_964526665.1 uncultured Candidatus Peribacteria bacterium
TTGGAGTAGATTTAGGTTTACTCGTAGGAGCCGGTATCCAAGGTTTCTGAGTAGGTTTTGGTTTGCTCGTAGGAGCAGGCGTAGGTGCCCAAGGACCTGGTTTTGGAGTAGATTTAGGTTTACTCGTAGGAGCCGGTATCCAAGGTTTCTGAGTAGGTTTTGGTTTGCTCGTAGGAGCAGGCGTAGGTGCCCAAGGACCTGGTTTTGGAGTAGATTTAGGTTTACTCGTAGGAGCCGGTATCCAAGGTTTCTGAGTAGGCTTCGGCTTGCTCGTAGGAGCAGGTTTTGGTTTGCTTGTAGGACTTGGTTTGCTCGTAGGAGTAGGTTTTGGTTTGCTTGTAGGATCTGGTTTTGCTGTAGTATTTACCAAAATTACAGTTTTTCCTGCTGCATCTTTTTCTAATGTAACAACGTCACCAGCTTGTAATTCATTTGCTTGAGATAGTTTAACAGTTCTTGAAACAGCTCCGGTTGTATCGAGATATCGGACTTCGGTTCCCCAGTTAAAATTCACCTCTTTGGCACTAGGAGTTACTTTGAGACCAGGATTATTGGCTTTCCAGAGTGCTGTTGCAGTACGGTTAAGACCAAACGCGATAGCACCGAGTGTATCGTTTTTTCCGACAGTGATTTTTGTATCTAGTAATCCTTTTGGCCTCAATGCCTCAAGATCAGTAGATATCTGGTCTCGAATATCGTTTTGATTATTTCGCTCAATTTCATGCTGAGCGTCGGTCAAAGCATTTTTAATCGGTCCGAGCGCTTTGAGTTTTACATCCGTACGATTTGTAGAAACTCCTCCAACATCAATTTTCCCGCCTTGGGCAGTTCGAGAAATGTGTTTTGCAGACACATTGCCTGCGCCGATAACTGAGAAAAGATTTTTCATGTTTTTGTGTTATTTTTTGAAAAAATCAAGACATTCTACCAGAAGAACACGAAAAACACAAATATATAGAATTTGACATTTATAATTTAGTATGACAAATTGCTTTCGGTCTACTGAGTGGCACTTCTCAACCATGGGGTCTGAGATGCTCCAGAACAAGACTGAAGATATTTGAAACTTTCGAACAAAACATACAATTTTTTGTTTGTGAGTGGCGAGGAGTTCTGAGTATCAGGGCTGGTTGCCACCCATTAACAGGAGGTGGAATTTTAAAACCAAATACATTTAATAGATCTATGAATCAAAAACATTCAAGAAGTTTATTTGGTCAAAAAGTAATGTTGCAATGGTAAAAAATCGTCTAAAAATTAAGCAAATCGCTTATGTTCCCTATATTGAAAAATAGGGAGGCGTCCTGCTCGGGCGCATGTACTTTTTTATTTATTTTCAGTTCAACACGCGAATTGATTGTGCAGTTTTGTACGGAAGCACCACTAAGTGTCTTCTAGAAAGGGTATATCTCTTTCAAAAAAAAGAGCGCGTTTCTAATTCAACCTACGAATCAGAAACCGCTCTTAAACTTGTCTGAAAATAAAAAAAATCAGTATTTATTTTTAATACAAAAGAGTTGTAAAACAACATTCTTTGCAACGAATCATTTTCATGTCTAAATGTATTGCTTAAAAAACAACATTATGTTAAAGTGTCCTAATGAATAAATCATTCATGCAATCTCGACAGGTATTTCTGAGCTTTCTTATGGTGGGTTTCCTGCTTCCGCAAGTATCTTTTGCCTCTTTTTCAATTGTAGAGGATTCGCTTGATCAAGAACAACACACGCTCATAGGCGAAGGATTTGAACCTATTATAGGAGAACTTCTCGTTTTTTCTACAACGAACCCCGTAGTTGATCCTGTTGAACCTGATCCTGAACCTGAAGAGCCTGCTCCATCCGTTGGATCTGGAAGCTCTGGAGGTGGGAGAGGCCGCCATCATGTAGCCTCTTGGTTCTTGGCAAAGAAATATGAAGAACTGACTGGTCGAGCATATGAAGGAGGAGATCTTACAAATATTGCACGAGAAAGCGAGGAACCCCGATATAAAGAAGAATGGCACACCGCTGCAGATGATATTCCTACTCCTGAAGAAGAAATCACTCCTGCAGAAGATACAAATACTATAGCAAAAGAAACTACTCCTGAGCCTAATGAGGAAGTCGCTTCTGAGGAAGATACAAATACTGTAGCAAAAGAAATCACTCCTGTGGAACAAGAAATTGAAGAAACTATTGCAAACAACGAACCTATTGAGACAGAAGAACCAGATACGGTTCTCTCCAAAACGGTCGATCCATATGATTCGGAGACTGACTATCCCCAGTGTAGTAAAATGATACTTGAGTGCGATCTCCTTAAAAACAAAGACGTTGGACTCGTAAATCTAAACGAACAGAGTTCTCGCGGACAAAAAATTAGTATTTTAGAAAAACAAGCGAATCGAAATTACATAATGATTCTTCTTTTGGGGGTAATGCAATTTGGAATACTCATAATGATTTGGATCTACACGAACTGCAAAGATAATAAAAAGAAGAAACCAAGGACTCGTTTTCACAAAAAAACATCTCGACGAAAAAACATCCTCATGATTCTTATAATTCTCTTTGGGGTAGGGTTCTCACTCTCTGCTCAAGCAGAAGATGGTGCGCTCCGATATCAAGGACGAATTAAAGATGATCAAGGAGGGTATGCGATAGGAGACTATACCTTCCGATTCTCTATGTGGCAGAACCCTAATACTACGGCAGGAGATGTATCAAACGGAGAAATTAATATAAATGCGACCCATTATCTCGGGTGGCAAGAGGAAAAAACTTTAGCCCTTGTCGCTGATGATGATGGACTCTTCTTGTTCTTCTTGGGATCTACGAGTCCTCTTCCTGAAGACCTCTTTACGGGAAACAATCATGTATACTTGCACGTAGATGTAAAAACAACGGGACAACCCGATAGTACTTACGAACAAATCGATGCCTCTATCGACACCGCCAAAACTCGGCGATCATTTTCTCCCGTTCCCTATGCAAAAAATGCAGACAAGTTGGATTCTCGACATGTAGGATTTGATCCTGGGAATATTCCATATGTAAACGAAAACACGGGACTCCTTCCTGAAAATATTATTCCAGGAGGAACCAATCTCAATACATTTACGCTTGATAATAATGGAGACGCTGCTGCGACAGACACATTGGCCCTTCAGTTTGGAAGCACGCTTGCAAAAACTCTTTCATGGAATGGAATGCTCGAACAATTTGAGTTTAACGATACTGTTTCTATTACGGGAGATTTAGTCGTTTCTGGAACTATTAATAATGTAACGTTTGGTCCGAAATCTTTTATTGAAACACTTACTCCTGAATATCCAAATTCCATTTTTGTAGGAGATGGGACAGATAATAACGGCTCAATGCACGAAGAAACAGAAAGTGAGTCTGGAACGGTTTATCAAATGCTTCGTTGGGCAACAATCCAGCCTTCACTCCAGGATTATGGGGTTCAAGTGAAATATACATTGCCTACGGACTTTATTGCCTTCGAAGATACGAATCAAATTGCTCTCATGTATAAAACAGATGACACTGTTTTAGATTCTAAAGTAGACCTCACTCTCCAAAAAAACGGAGCGCTCGGAGTCGACCAATTAGAAACTGCGGGGATCGCTCTTTCGGGGAACACTTGGACAACCACGGAATTCACTCTGAAGGACCAAACAACCTGGGCTGCGGGAGACACATTAATCTTTTACGTAAATCTTATGGCATCTCAAACCGGAGATGCACGAGTTAGTAATTTGGAAATCCGTTACAAAACGGACTAATAGTCGCGTCTTGTTGAGAAAAAAAGGTCCTTAGAAATTTGGTGCTTGGGGCTTGAACGGGTACAATTTTCAATGAGGAAAAGTGTCCCTCTTTTGACCCCATGACCCCTAAGATAAAAAAAAATACTCTACGCGCAGTTTTTTTCCTCATTACGGTGGGAGGAATATTTTTTGCTCAAGAGGCTTTTGCTGGCCTTTTTTTCTCAACAGAAGATGATGGAACGATGGCTGATACGTTCTTAATTGACCTGGATGAAAGTTCTTCTTCTTTCGTTGATTTACTTTTTTTTGATTCAAATTCTCGACTTCGTTGGGATATTGCCAACACCAAATTCATGCTCAATCAGAACCTGGACATGGAAGAGCATCAATTTTTGAATGCGCGCGTCCAAAATATTGATGTCCCACCAGATTGTGCCGCTGGAACAAAAGGATTGTTGTATCTCGATACCGATGATGATCTCACTTATGTTTGTAATGGAGCTACGTACCAGCAAATGGGAGGAGGAGGATCTCTCGACGCGTCATATGATTATGGTGGTGCCGGAATAGGAAAAACTATTAATGTGACCGATGGAGCCGTTTCTCTTAGTGGAACGGGGACAGTTCTTTCGTTAGGAGATGGGACAGCAAGTAATATTGCTCTCTCCTTCAATGACGGAACACCGAGAACTCTTACGTGGGACGATACTAATAATCGATTTGCCTTCAATAGTACTGTTCGAATGGAAAGCAATGCTTCCATTGTTGGGATTGGATATATTGCTGGAGATCATGTTGCTACTGATAGTGATGGAACCATTAGCCTCGGTCGAGACGCTTCTGCGTGGGAAACATTTTCCTTTGATTCCACCACTGATAATCGATTTGAGCTCAGTGATGATTTGGATATCACAGGAACTCTTTCTGCTACGGGAATAGATCTGGGAGGAAATCAGCTTTCTAATACTCGTATTCAAAATAATTCTGTTTTGGCTGATTGTGCCGCCGGAACGAAAGGGAAAATTTACTTCAACACTTCCGATAATAAATCCTATATTTGTAATGGGACAACGTATCTACAAATTGATGCGGCGGGAGGCGAAGTATCTCTTGATCTGGCATATGACTACACAGGGTCTGGAGCCGGGGCTACCATTACAGTTGACTCTGGTGCGATCATCTTGAGTGGAACAGGAACGGTGCTACAGCTGGGAAATGGAACCGCGAGCGACTCGACTCTTTCTTTTAATGATGGGGTTAGCAGGACGCTTACGTGGGATGATAGTGAGAGTGAATTTGTTTTTAATAATCCTTTGGAAGTAACGGGGGATTCTACAACAGCGGGAACGAGTTTTGTTGCGGCAACTCCTACAGGAAGCGATAGCGATGGTGTATTAAGTCTTGGACGAAATGCCTCCACGTGGGAAACACTATCTTTTGATGCCACAACAGATGACAGATTTGAATTAAGTGATGACTTGGCCGTGAGTGGTACATTGAGTGCCAGTACATTGACTCTCGACACCACTCCTCCTACGTATACCAGCGAAGCACGTCCATCGAGAAAAGTAACCCTCGCTCCTGAGTATTCAGGAGCCACCATGACCGGAGATGGAGCAAATAATAGCGGTACGATGATATCTGATTTTTGTAGTAATACCGTTGGAGCCGTTCCCAACACAAATACGGGAGTCTGTAATACCTCCGGAGATATTCATAATTATTATTCGTGGGATCAGGCAGGAGGAGCGGCTGAGGATTATGATATCTGGATTCGATGGCGTGTCCCTGCTAATTTTAGTGCTTGGGCGACGAGTAACCCTATTAATGTTTATGGGAAACGAAGGGACGCTACCAATAACGCCGTTACCATATATGTGTATGATACGGCTGGAGTATTGGAAAATACTAGTGGAACACAAATTGCAGGACTTACTTGGACACAGACTTCAGTAGAAGCTTCTTTTGCGGGAACATATACGGCTGGATCGTATATGACTATTCAAATTCATATGGTGTCAGATGCTGGAGGCGACACCGTGCAAGTCGGAGAAATTTCATTAGATTATCTAAGTAATAACTGATGAAACAATGTTTTGTGAAACGATTCATCTATTCAGTATTCTTCGCCGCAATTATCGGTGTAGGGTTCTTCGGGGAAGTACATGCGACCGATGGTGATATTGGTATTTGGCGTGATTCTGCAGGAAGCCAGCTCCCGACGACAAGCTTTGCCGCTTTTAATTTTGCGACAGAAGAACGAAATGATGGATATACCTATTCAGGAGGGAATACTATAACGCTTAATGAGGCCGGAACATACCTGATGATTGCCACCCTGAAGCTGGATGACTCTTCTGCCAATCGTGTAAATTATGAAGGACGTTTTGTTCATACGGGAACGGGAAGTTTCACAACTCTCTATGGTTCTGGGTATGATCGTGATGCGAACAATAGAACTTCCTGGGTTCGTGTTGTGGGACTTGTCCGGGGAGGGGCAATCAATGATACGCTTCAATTAGAATGGAGAAGAGATACGGATGCCCCGCTTGGAGGGTCTGTTATAGATGCTTCACATTTACAAATAGTTCAGCTTCCTGCGACTACTGCCGTAGGAATGTATACCGATACCGCTGATACCGGTGCTTATGGGACCACCACGTGGACCGATGCGCCTTATAACAATATTGTGCTTGAAAGCGACACGAGTGTTATCCAAAAACAAGCCGGAAACACCGATATTCGACTGACAAAAAGTTCGACTACCTTCCTTGTGGGATATGGAATGTCCTTCGGTACTGGAGGATCACGAACCCAACGAGTCACCAAAATGGTTGCGGGGACCACGGATATCCCGCAGTCTTTTAATTATGTATATCAACGAAATTCCGGCAATGAGTATGCCGATCCAAATGGATTATTCCTCTATAGGACCACTACTTCTTCTGTTGATCTGTCTGTACAGGCCCAGCTAGGACATGCCGATGTTGCTGGTTCTGCAGTGAGAAAGGTCAATACTTCTGGAATGTTCGTTATTGAGCTTCCCAATACCGCCGAAACATTCATCTCCCATGATGCTACGGGAGCTCAGGATGTGGGAGGAACAAACGGCGACCTTACTCTTATGGAAGTTGTTGACTATAGCGACGCTGCTGCTTTTATAAAAGTAGATAGTACCGCAGTAAATAGTGAAAAAGACATGGACGTCCTTCTCTTGTCCCAAGTATATGTAGATCGATCAGACTCAACTTCTGGAACTCGTGTTACAACCGGAAGTAGATTTGAGATTAATGGCGTTGATCAAGTCCAGGGAGAACATGGAAATTATGGACGTGGTGACCAATCGACAACCGATACCTGGAATGAATCGCTTAGTGCGAGTGGAATCTATTCGGTAAATACGGGGGATGACATTCAGGTAGAATGGTTTGATGCCGGAGATAACGGGGCCAATGATCTTACCCAAGCCAATGCTTCTGGATTTTGTGCGTTGAATCTTTCCTCAATAGCTGGGTCTGCTCCCGACACAGCTCAGTTACACTTCCGGTGGCGTGACGATAGTACGGATCTCAATACCGATGGAGGATGGCTTGCGACAGAGGATACTTCTATAACAGGTGTTCTAAAAGAGAATCCCTATCGTATTCGTATTGCTGTAGCGAACACAGGAGAACTCGACGAAGTCGCCGCTCGAACATATGAGATTCAATATGGAGAAAAAGAATCCTCTTGTTCCAATATTTCTTCTTGGATAGGAATTGCTGATTCCAGTGGGATGTTTGCTAGTACTCATATGACCGATGGACAGTCCACAAGCGCATTACTAGCGAATAGTGAAACATATACTTTTGCCACTGGAGCCGGACATGATGTTACCGATACAACAGGATCCATTGGCC
Source organism: uncultured Candidatus Peribacteria bacterium (assembly GCA_964526665.1). Lineage (GTDB taxonomy): Bacteria > Patescibacteriota > Gracilibacteria > UBA4473 > UBA4473 > M50B91. The sequence continues at coordinate 36,656 of CAZGJL010000005.1, forward strand.
CCCTGACAACGAGTTATTATACCGAACTAGAATATAGCTTTTCGCCTACACGAGAAGAGGCCATTACCGGAGCTACGTATTGTTTTCGTGTCTATGATACAACTGCCGATGAACCTATCGATTCTTATGATGCTTATCCGACGATCACTATGGCCGCTTCTTTTGTTTCACAAGAGGGAAATGTTATGGAATGGGGAACCCAGGCAAGTGTTGGTGATGATGCATGGACCACTATTACTTTTGACGGGCACTATGATAGTCCTGTTTTTGTCTGTACTAACGAGTATTATGCCAATATAGGGAATGAAAGTGATGGCACCAATGACTCGGTTGTTTGTCGTGTACAGAATGTCGGAGCTACAAGCGCCCAAGTACGACTTCAGGAAACAGGAACGCTTGTAGGAGCGACCGGGAACCTCACGGCAGAGAAGGTTCATTGGATAGTGGTAGAGGCGGGAGAGTATGATGACGCTTATATCAAAATGGAGGCGTTTACCTTTAATTCTACTGTTACCGATGGAAACTTGGAGGGGTGGAATGCACAATTGCAAGCACTGAATCAAACTTACGTAAGTCCCTTGATAGTACTGGGGCAGGTAATGACGACAAATGATACAGGACATTCTCAATTTTGGGCGCATGATGGAAGTAGTGGCGCTCCTACAAATGGATTTGTGTATGCCGGGAAACACGTATCTGATGACCCCGACACCACCAGAAGCAACGAAACGATTGGAATTATTATTATTGAACAAGACAATAATTCTCTAAATAGCGTTGTATATGAGAGTCGATTACAGGCACAAACTATTGAACGTATTGATGATACGCATACGAACTATGCTTTCAATACTGCCTTTAGCACTACTCCGGAAGTTGCCATTATCTCGCTGGCGGGAGTAAGTGGAACCGATGGTCCTATTACGTCTCTCTATGGAGCGGCTCCAATCTCTACAACAAATATATACCCCGTTATAATGGAGACCGAGATGGTTGATACGGAACAAAAGGGAAATACTGAGATCGTTCCCTATATTGTTTTTGAGTCCGCTGGATCTTATACAGCCTCCCATGATATAGCTCTTGATCAGGATACTTTTCGTTTTTATGAGAATATCGATGCTATTCAGCCAACCGTAGCCTTGGCGAATGAGAATACGGCTATAACCGGAGTTGATGATGGAGATGTTCTGAGGATTAGATCAAGAATCCAGTCCGGAGACGTGTTGCATGAGGATTCTATGCCCATGAAACTTCAATATGGAGAAGGAGGTACTTGTTCGGCTATCGGGACATGGGTTGACGTGGGGGGAATTGGAAGTGGTTCTCTTTGGCGAGGATATGATAATGCAACGCCTGCGGATGGAGCAGCTATCTCATCGGCACTCTTGACTCACTCCGATGTACTCCAGACCTATGAAGAAGCAAATAATACGGTAACGAATTTGGAAACACATCCGGGAGAGCATGCCGAATGGGATTGGGTGGTGGAAAACAACGGAGCAACGGGGGAGACTGACTATTGTTTTCGTACCACGAAGAGTGATGGTTCAGTATTCTGGTATACAGAATATCCGAAACTTACAACCTCCTTTGCAGCAGCCACTTCTACTTTTACTTTGGATAGTTACCGGTGGTACGTCGATAATGATGCAACAAATCCCGCTGATGTTTGGGGAAACATAGATCTCGCAGAAAACACTCCTATTACTGTTCTGCCCGCAGGAAATGATCCTCCGGATACTGTGCAAGAACTCCGTCTCCGTACTAATTTTACTGTAAATACAAATCCCTTAAGTGCTACGGATAAGCAATTTAAGCTTCAATATAAGCCAGGAATCGATGGGGATTGTACCTCTGGGAGCTGGACATCTGTTGGCGCAGCACAGACTTGGGAATTCGCAACGAGTGGCGTAACGGATGGTTCTCTCATTACAAGCTCTCTTGGGAGTTCTGATGTGGCGGGACAGTACGCAAAGGCAAATCCTACAACGACCAATACTAATTCCGCAACGGCAACACAACAAATTGAATATGATTTCCATCTTCTCGGAACCAATATTAGTGACGCTACTCAGTATAGTTTCCGTGTCATTGAATCTGATGACACTGTCTTCGATGGCTATACCAATTGCCCAACGCTCCGAACACAGCCGGGAATGAACAATATGATGCGCGGAGGAAATTTCTTTACCCCCGACACGGGAACCGAAGAAGGATTTTTTTGGACAGAGTAAATAACTCCCTTCTTATAGAGCTATAGTTAAGGGGTATTGTTTAAAGTATATAAAATAATAATACTAAGGTTGCCGCAACCCATATTTCTTGTCATATATATAAATATCGAGTAGAATACTCTGATTTATTAATATCCAAATGAAACAAAACCTACGCCGATTGCTTACGGGAACGCTCATAGGAGCGATGGGGATCTTTGCCCTAATTCCCTCGGCGCATGCGCGTCTCATCTTCACGACGGAGATAGATGGAACTTCTGACGACTCATCCTATATTGATACGGATGACTCATCTACAACTTTTATTAACTTAGGATTTGGGTCAGATCTAGACCACAGTCTTAAGTATGATATTCCTAATGACAAATTTATCCTCACGGACGCATTAGATTTGAGCGGGCTTGAGTTGATGAACTTTTCATTCGACCAAGAGACCACAGGGCCAGTTACTTGTGCGGATGGAACAAAAGGACAAGTGTACTACAACACTTCAACGAACGATCTTAAGCTTTGTAATGGAACAGCCTGGGTTGCCCTTGCGGCAGGTGGAATAGGAGATGACTCTATTACAGGAGCTATGCTTGCTACCGCTGTGGCTGGAGTTGGTCTTGTACAAGACGGATCTGGAAACTTAGACGTTTCCCTTACTGAGCTAACTGCGGCAACCGTAGATGTTGCAGCAGACTCGATTGCTATTATCGATGCGAATGCTTCTAATAACACAAGAAAAGAGTCCATTTTGGACTTCGTTGCTGGAATTGTTGGAAATGGTTTGACATCTACAAGTGGTGTAGCCGCTGTTCGATCAGAGACTACAGCATCAGACACAATTGCTCCAGTATCTGTTACTGCAACTGGTGTGGGTGTGAAGGTTGATAATGCTACCATTGATCACTCGACAGGAACGATCGGAATTAAAGATGCTGGAGTTACCGCGACTCAGTTGGCCTCTTCTGTAACTGGAAATGGTTTGTCTGGAGGTGCTGGTA
>CAZGJL010000005.1:39981-50920 GCA_964526665.1 uncultured Candidatus Peribacteria bacterium
TGGCTCCTGTATCAGTAGTAGCAAATGGTGTGGGTGTGACGGTTGATAATGCTACCATTGATCACGATACCGGAACGATTGGAATTAAAGATGCTGGAGTTACTGCGACTCAGTTGGCCTCTTCTGTAACTGGAAATGGTTTGTCTGGAGGTGCTGGTACCTCTCTTTCAGTTAGTGCAGATAGTACAACGGGGGCTACAGTGGCTCCTGTATCAGTAGTAGCAAATGGTGTGGGTGTGACGGTTGATAATGCTACAATTGATCACTCTACCGGAACAATTGGAATTAAAGATGCTGGAGTTACCTTCACGCAACTTGCAGCACGAGAAGTGACATATACACTTACTCCTGAGTTTGAAAACTTTACTCTTTCCGCTGACGGAGGTGAAAACGTAGGAACTATGTACGCAGATTACGACATTACAAACAAACGTAACTACTACCAGTGGACAACGAAAAACACTTCAACAGCACAAGACTATGATCTTGTTCTTCAATGGGCTGTTCCTGAGAACATGCAGGGATTCTCTCTTACTAATCCAGAAATTGAAATTGATTATAAGACAGATACTGTCACAGCAGCGGACAACCAATTGGATATTACGCTCTTGGATACTGCAGGAACGGTAGTAGCTCTAACAGGTGGCACAGCTCTTAAAAGCACTGTTGCCGGTGATTGGGTGGATGGTGCAGACATTACTTTCACCGGAGGAACGTTTACTTCTGGAGAATACATTACAATGATTATTAAAATGAGTTCAAAGGCAACCAGTACTTCAGACCTAAACCCTGCATTCATTGGACAGATTAAATTCAACGCTCTCGTTAAATAAGAAAGTGAAAAAGTAATATTAAAAATCCTTCGCTTCAGTGAAGGATTTTTTTATTCCCCTGTTTTTTTAAGAAGTCGAAAGATCGCTCAGTACTTCCCGAGCCCTGTCTGCTATTCCTTTTGCTAAATCTTTAATTGAAAGAGCCATCACCTTCAGTCCGTCGGATGCCTCTGACGATTCTATCTTATCAGCAATACTCCAGGCATTCTTTGCCGCAAGGATGACGTCATTCAGAAGTCCGTTTTCTGCTGCGACATACGCTCCAATGAGACTTTGAACCGCATCCGTGGTATCGGTTGCCGCAATTACCACTGGATTTTTTGCGATAAAACTAAGGGCTTCTATAAATTTTCGAGCCGCACTTACGCTTAATCCAGCTATAACCATTTCTTTGTTCTGAAGTATCTGAAGAGCATAGACCAAATGTCGTTCTGCCAGCTCCAAAACAACCTGCGCATCAATTCCCTGTCCATTTTTCAGTGTCCTGTAAATAATCTCTGCTGACTCTCCTCGCGTAAGAGGATCTCCTGGATTGGCGTTCCCGAGTCCATCAAGATCAATAATTTTAAACTGTGTTGCAAATCGCACATAATCAGAAAACCATTGCTCAGTAGGCGCATCTGGAACCGATATTTCTATAGTATATTCTGAAAGATCAACTCGAAATGCTTCTAGTACCATTTTTATAAATTCTGCTCGATTGACCTGTCTCCCAGGAGAAAAATTCCCTGAAGGATCTCCTTTTACGATTCCTTGTGACTTGGCATAAGAAACATATGGAGCAAACCATGCATCATTTGGCACGTCTGCAAACTCGGAATTTCCAGAGGTAAATTCTTCTCCCGCAGAAAGAATGATTATCTTGAGTGCTTCGGCTCGGTTTATTGGTTTAGCTGGTCCAAATGTTCCATCATCATATCCTCCTATAACCTCCTTTTCTGTAAGATATTCAATTGCTGAATAGATGGTGCTATTTAAGCTTATGTCCTTATAAGATTCTACTGGAGACACCGCTGCTACCTTCCCTACGAAGAGAAAGCCAATACAAAGTGCCAGGAAGAGATTCAGAACGCGAAAAGAAAAATGTTTCATTGCCTGTACTATAAAAAATATCTTATGATTGCGCAAATACCAATGCTTTAAAGCAAATATTTTATAATTCAAACTAACGCCCCATTCAATATAAATCCGTCCTGGTCGGTGATTTTTACAGTTGCTATTTCGCCAGCCATATTTCTTCCATAGGTACAATATACTTCCATAAATTCATTACTTCGTCCTCCACAACGCCACATTCCATCTTTTTGTCGTGTTGCTTGTTCGAATAATACTTCTAATTCTTCGTCAATAAATTCTGCTCGACGAGCGAGGGCGTGTTTTTTTACCACTTCATCAAATCGACGGAATCGATCTTTTTTTTCTTCCATCGGAATTTGATCAGTTCGTTCTGCAGCAGAAGTACCCTTTCGAGGAGAAAAGATAGCCGTATAAGAGAAATCAAACTTCATGCGTTCCCCGAATTCAAGGAGTTGTACCATGTCTTCTTCTGTTTCTCCCGGAAACCCCACAATAATATCAGTAGCAAGTCCACATCCGGGGATTTTTGTACGTATTTTTCGTACAATTTCTTCAAATTCTTCGGTCGTGTAATTCCGTTTCATTTCTTTTAGCACAGTATTACTTCCATGCTGTGCGGGGAGATGTACATAGGAACAAAGCGTTTCACAGTCTGCGATAGCATCGATTACATCATCTTTGAAATCTTGTGGGTGAGGAGAAGTGAAACGAACACGTCGGAGCCCATCTTTTGAAAGCGTATCTACTTCGCGGAGCAATGTCGCAAAACATTTTTTCCCTTCATGTGTATACGAGTTTACATTCTGTCCCAAAAGCGTGATTTCGAGTGCCCCCTTTTGCACAAGTTTTCCACACTCATCGAGGATATCCTGCATGGGACGCGAGATTTCTCTTCCTCGTGCGTGTGGAACGATACAATAGGCACAGAATTTATCACATCCTTGCATAATGGGAACAAAAACCTGTTTTTTGTTTTTTACATGTGGAGATATTTCAAAATAGTTTTGAATTTCTTCAGCATAATCAATTTTCCCAGGGAAAAATTCTTCTATTATCTTGGGCAATTTCCCCAAGTCTTCAATGCGAAATACAAAATCAACAGAGTCGAGTTTTAAAATCTTATCATTTGAAGTAGCTTGTGATCCCGTTTTTCGTACCATACACCCCGTAACACCGATACAGGCGTTTGGAGAATCTTGTTTTAACTTTCTCATAGCACCGACAGCTTTATCTTCTGATTTTTGTCGCACACTGCAGGTATTAAATATTACCAGATTTGCTTTTTCTGGAGCTTCAATTTTGTTCCAACCAGCACGTTCCAGAAGACCAATGATTCGCTCAGAATCAGAATAGTTCATCTGGCAGCCAAAGGTTTCTATACAAAAATTTAACATCGAGCGGAGTGTGCCAGTTTTAAGAGAAAAAACAAAAAAAAAGATCCCGCATTGCGAGATCCCTTCCTATTTACATTAATAATAAATTATCGTCTCCAACGTTCGATTTTGTATAATCCACTTCGCTCTCCATCAAGCTGGTTCTTGCGTCCTCTCATGTTTCCACGAGTTTTCGCTTTCATATACCCAGTACGTGTTGGTGCAAATTTTTTGTAAGATCGTCCATATCCGTTTGTTGCACGGTATGAATCCTTCAAACAATTTTTCCAGTGGTAGCAGTGATGCTGAAATACAACTCCAGGTTTTTCAACATCTGCACCAATATTTTCTTGGTACAAGTGATTTACCAATCCTTCATTGTTATACGTGAATGGTTTGTAATCCATAGAACGAAATCCACTGTCTCCAGTACGTCCTTTTCGGTACATTTGATAGTCTTCAAGAGTGTTTAGATCTTGGATTTGTTCCATGTTTACAGCGAGAGATGCTGTTTCAGCAGTTTCAGCTGGTGTAGCAAATGATATAACAGGGAAGGCCAGTGCCGCGACGATGAGAAGTTTTTTCATAGGTTGAAAGTTAAAAATTCGCTTAGATACTGCCAGGTTTTTTCTTCTTGTCAAAATTTTTGCCGAGCAGGTTATTCTGTTAGAATTCGCAGGATGATTTTAAATGATGCTATTTTCAGAGCCTATGATATTCGAGGAGAAGCCTTTGTTGATTTTGATGAAGATGGATTATTCATTGTTGCACAGGCATTTGGACAATATTTATACAAAAAATTTGATGCACAAGGCACAGAATTGCGTCTGCGTGTTCTCGTAACAGGGGACGGAAGGCAGTCACAACCAGAATTGGCACCAGCACTTGAAGCAGGACTTGAAGCAGCGGGATGTGATGTTGTTTGGGGAGGAACAGTTCCTACTCCAATAAACTTTTTTGCTTTTCGTGATCGTAATTTTGATGGAGCTATCCAGCTTTCGGCAAGCCATAATCCGGCTTCAAATAATGGTTTGAAACTTACAGATCGATTTGGGGCGGTATGTGGAGAGGAGATTCAAAAAATAAAAGAAATTTGCAAATCGCTGAATCCAACAAAGCGAAAAGGGGTTGTGGCCAGAGAAGATATGGAATCAGAGCTTTTGATAACTTATACAAAAAAAATAAAAGAATCAGTGCTTCCACATCAGGGGCGTTCGTTAGTTCTTGATGCGGGGAATGGTATATCAGGAATGGTGTATCCGCAGATTTATCGTGCATTGGGGCATCAGGTCGATGAATTGTTTTGTGACCTGGATACGACATTTCCAAATCATCAGCCAGATCCAGAGCGCCCCGAAAACCTACAAGATCTTGTTTTTCGAGTAAAAGAAGTAGGAGCACATTTTGGAATAGCGTTTGATGGGGATGGGGACCGATTGGGAATCGTATTGAGTGATGGAATGATTTTGAATGCCGATAAAATTTTATTTATTTTGGCAGCAGATTTTCTTTCTCGAAATCCAGGATCATCAATTGTAGTCGACGCAATGAGTTCCGCGACATTAGCAGAAAAAATTAGTGCCATCGGAGGACGGGTTATTCGTTCCAAGACAGGGCATTCTTTTATTGAAGAAGCGATGCATGAACATGATTCTCTCCTGGGAGGAGAACAATCGGGGCATATTATGCTCGGAGAAGATTTCTACGGACATGATGATGCATGTTTAGCGGGATTACGGTTTCTTGCTGCGGTTGAAAAATTCCCCTCATTACTTACGGAAGTAACCGTGAAATGGCCTGATTTATTGGAGTTTTCTGAAAAAATTGACGCACCAGATGATCAGAAATTTGAGATTTTAGAAAAAATAACAAAACAGTTAGTCCAGAAGTTTCCAACAGCCGATACGACGGATGGAGTCCGTATTGATTGGCCAGATGGAGAGTGGGCGATTGTTCGTTGCTCGAATACTTCTCCCAAAATTGCCGTGCGGATTGAGGCAATAAATGAAGAAAGTTTAGAAAAGAAGCGAGAGTTACTTGTGGGGATGTTGGAGAAATTTCTGGTATAGAAAAAACAACAGACAGAGTTCGATGAATTCTGGTGAACACATCGTTCACCAGATTTTTTCACTTAATTTTTTTTCATTGTAGTAAGCTTGCCAATATTCGTGATTAGTAAGTACTGACTATTTTCTATTCCTTCTAAAATCGATACGTATTTCGTTGTATCAATGAACACTAAGCAATGAACTATCATAAAAGTCCATGGACCTAGTTCGGTTAAAAATCTATCTTCATTAGAAGATATTATTGTTAACAATTTTTTCTCCGCATCCGTTGCGTTGGTTATTGTTGCAAACAAGGCATTAGATAATTTTCCGTAAAAAGAATTAAATCCGAATACTTGTTCCTCATCCTCATAGAGGGTAGTATCAATTTCTTTCTTTTCGTAATTGAAAATTACCAGGTTGATAGTTTTCTTGTCAATTTTAGTAATTAAATCAACTACATTTTGAATATTCCCATTCTTGAGAAAGGAAATTACTTTTGATATTAACTCTTTCTGTTTCATAGCATTTATTTTTTTAAGTATATAATTCTTGGAATCAAAAGTTATTACACATGATGTAATGGCTATTGATTCCAAATGACTCTGTCTGTTGTTGTCAAAGATCTGAGACTAAAATTCCAGGGGAAAATAATCTCAAGACTCAAGTCCGATTGAGTTGAGTAATTAATAATTAATACAAAAAAAACAAGAAGTCAAATTAAAGAAGGAGGTTTGAGAGAGCTGGTATTTGGTAATAAAAAACTCCCCGCAATACGAGGAGCTTTTTTGAATCGTAATTTTTAAACTATGAGTTTCGTTCAGTAATAATTTTCTCAGCAACACCGTTTGGAACTTTTGCGTAATTTCCAAATTCCATCGTGAAACTTGCTCGTCCTTGAGTAAGTGATCGAAGCTCTGTTGCATATCCAAACAATTCCGCCAACGGGATTCTTGATTTCACAAATTTATTGAGTCCACGATCTCCTTGTTCTTGGATAATTCCACGTTTTGATGAGATATTTCCCATTACATCTCCTAGATAATTTTCAGGAGTAATAACCTCAACATTCATCATTGGCTCTAGAATAGCTGGTGAAGCTTTTTTACCTCCTTCTTTGAAGGCGTTTGCTGCAGCGATTTTAAACGCAAGTTCAGATGAATCCACGTCATGGTATTTACCATCGATTAGTTCAATTTCTACATCTACCACTTGATATCCAGCGAGAATACCTCGTGTAACCGCTTCTTTGAATCCTTTCTCACATCCTGGGATGTACTCATTTGGAATAGAAGCACCTTTGATAGAGTTGATGAATTTGAATCCAGCTCCTGGTTCTCCTGGTCGGATTTTACAAATAACGTGTGCGAACTGTCCACGTCCACCTGATTGTTTTTTGTGAACATATTCGGTTTCAATTTCTTTAGTAATTGTCTCTCGGTATGCAACCTGTGGTTGTCCAATATTCGCCTCAACGCTGAATTCGCGTTTCATTCGGTCTACAAGCACGTCTAGGTGAAGCTCACCCATTCCTGCGATAATAGTTTGGTTTGTCTCGTCATCTGTCCAGATTTTGAATGTAGGATCCTCTTCTGCCAATTTCTGGAGAGCGAGTCCCATTTTTTCCTGATCGGCTTTTGTTTTTGGCTCAATAGAAATATTGATCACTGGCTCGGGAAAATCCATTGACTCTAGTGCAAAATTTGTACCTTCATCACAAAGGGTTTCACCTGTTTTTGTTGCTTTCAAACCAACAACAGCACCAATGTGTCCGGCCTGGATTTCTGCAATCTCTTCACGCGTGTTGGCATGCATCTGAAGCAATCGACCGATACGTTCTTTTTTCCTAGAATTTGGGTTGTATACGTATGATCCTGATTTCAATGTACCAGCATACACTCGTACGAATGTAATTCGTCCAACAAAGGGGTCAGTTGCAACCTTGAAGGCAAGAGAAGCAAGGGGGCCGTCTTTTTTTGGAGGAAATTCTACGTGTTTTTCTTCGTCATCAAGATCAGTACCTTGTGCTGCTGGAATATCCAACGGTGAAGGCATGATTTGAATAACTTTATCAAGCATTGGTTGTACTCCTTTATTTTTCAAAGCAGTACCCGTTAACACAGCAACAAATTCACCAGAGATAGTCGCTTTTCGCATTCCATCAATAATGTCTTTTTCTGATAGCTCTTCTCCTGCGAAGTATTTTTCCATCAAAGCGTCGTCCGTACCAGCCACAGCTTCGATCATTTTTTCACGCCATTCTTTTGCTTCTTCAAGATATTTAGCTGGAATTTCTCCAACAGTGAATTCCTCACCCATATCATCCTGAAAAAGAGTTGCCTCCATGCGAATCAAATCAATGATTCCTTGGAAATCAGCCTCTATTCCTACAGGAATTTGAATTGGGAATGCGTTTTTTGTTAATCGTTCAACAATAGATTCATATGAGCGCCAGAATGATGCACCAGTTCGGTCAAGCTTATTGATAAAACACATACGCGGAACGTTGTATTTATCAGCTTGTCGCCAAACTGTCTCAGATTGTGGCTCAACTCCAGCCACTCCATCAAAGATACAAACAGCACCATCAAGAACACGGAGGCTTCGTTCAACTTCAACGGTGAAGTCAACGTGACCGGGAGTATCAATAATATTAATTTGGCAGTCTTTCCAAAAACAAGTTGTAGCCGCTGAAGTAATAGTAATACCTCGCTCTTGCTCTTGTTCCATCCAGTCCATAGTGGCTTCACCTTCGTGAACCTCTCCCATTTTGTGGGATTTTCCCGTGTAATAAAGAACACGCTCTGTCACAGTTGTTTTTCCTGCGTCAATGTGAGCAATGATTCCAATATTACGAACCTTGTCTAGTGGTGCAATTTTGTTCATTTTTTTTAAAATTGATAAATTTCTGAGAGATTGTAGAAAATGTACCGGAGTTGTCAATTATTTACGAACGACGTACAATCCTTTTGATGAAAAAAATACACTTGTTTTTATATTCAACTCTGTTTTTTGTACAAAATGCATGGGCACAAGTGAGTTCAGATTTTGATGGAATTATTCCCTCACATACAGATAAAGACATAGCAGTTAATGAGCTCGCAAACCGTGTAGAGATGGGAGAATTACACGTAACAGATATTCTGTATTTCATAGTAAAACTTATTGATTTAGTTTCAGCACTTGCCGGAACATTGAGTGTTTTAATGCTGTTATACGGAGGATTCCAATACATGATCAGTGGATTGAATGATGATAAAGAGTCGGCAAAAAAAACAATACGCTACGCTCTCACGGGATTAGTTGTTTCATTTTTGGCATATTTAATTGTAAATTTAATTTTCTTGCAATTCACAGGACAACCGATGCAATGGGAAGCAGTATGGAAACCAAGTTCTAATTAAGTGAGAGAAAAGGATTTTTAATTGATTGCTTGACGATTTTCTGAAAAAAAATACACTCTTCGCGATGGAAACAATCATTCAAAAAACACTCCGAACCCTGCTCGACAAGTTTGGTGCAGAATATTTATGTGTGACAGTTGCTGAAGAAGCAGGTCATTATCGCGCTACAATTGAGACAGATGAAGCTTCTCGTCTTATTGGTCGTAGTGGTCAAACATTGAATGCATTGCAGATTTTATTAAAAAATATTTTGTGGTCACAGAATGGAGAAAAGGTATTTGTTACAGTAGATGTAGACGGATATCGTAAGGAGCAAGAAGAAAAGGTTCTTGCGAAAGTAAGACACACTATAGAGCTTATGAAGGAAAGAAATCTTTCAGAAATAAAATTACATCCGATGTCTCCCTATTTTCGTCGTGTTGTGCATGTATGGATTGCTGCTGAATATCCAGAAATGACAACTGATTCAATCGGAGAAGGAGATCAGCGAGCCATAAAGGTTCTTTATAAGTGAAACTTCAATCTACAGACTGCAAACTTCAAAGGAGAGTTACAGTTGTTTTTAGGCTTGAAAGTAGTGGTATGAAACATTGAAGTTTTTTCTTTTATTTGTAGATTGTAGTCTGAAGTTTGTAGTTTTAAAATTTATTGCATGAAATTGCCAGAATTATTGATGCCAGGAGGCTCACTTGAAAAAGCACGAGTCGCATTTCGCTATGGAGCGGATGCAATTTATATTGGTTCTCCCATGTTTTCGCTTCGAACACGTGAAAACAAAACATCAGAAGATGATATTGCGACAATCGTAAAAGAAGCGCATGAAATGGGGAAAATGGTATATGTGACGATTAATGCTTTTCCGCATCAATCAGCCATTCCGGCATACAGAAAACATTTAGAACGTTTAAAAGAAATAAAGCCAGATGGAATTATTTTTGCAGACTGGGGAATTTGCGCATTAGCAAAGGAGATTTGTCCGGATATACCGCTTCATTTGTCTGTTCAGTCATGTACGATGAATGAGCCAGCGATCAAGCAATGGCAAAGGTTGGGAGTAGTACGTTTGATTACGGCACGAGAAATGAGTACGGCTGAAGTAAAACAAATTCACGACCTGATGCCTGATTTAGAAATTGAATACTTCGTTCATGGAAGTGTTTGTATGGCGTATTCAGGGCGATGTATTATGTCAGCTTTTACTGGTGGGCGTGATGCAAATGCAGGAACGTGTAACCACACATGTCGTTGGAATTATCGTGTAAAGGATGATGATGGACATGAAATTGATATGGGAGCACATGTTGCTAACTGTGTCGGGTGTCCGAGTGGGGAAGCGCGCTCTATTGAAAGCTTTGAAAAACAATGTTTGGTCGAGGAAGAAGAACGAAAAGGAGAACATGTTCCTATTGAAGAAGATTTTCATGGGACACATATTATGAGTTCTCGGGACATGGCAATGATTGAGCTTTTGCCTCAGATTATTGAGGCGGGAGTGTGTAGTTTGAAAGTAGAAGGACGAAATAAAACAGCGTATTATGTAGCAACAGTAGCTCGGGCATACAGAAAAGCATTAGATACTATTGCCGCAGGAAAAGAGTTTGACCTCAAGGTATGGGAAGAAATTCATGCCACAGCAAACCGCGGATTTTTTCCTGGATTTGCACAAGGAAAACCACAAAAAGGAGATATTCAATATGAAGCAAATCGTTCACATTCGACACATCAATTCGTAGGTCGAGTTTTGTCCTGGGAGAAGGGACGCGCAGAAATATTAGTGAAGAATCGGCTCAGTGAAGGAGATGAAATTGAAGTGGTAATGCCGAATATGGATGATGATTTCATATTTTCAGCAACAGGAATGCAATTCGGGGAAGAAAATGCAGATGCTTTGCACGGAGGAAATGATAACAAAGTAGCAAGTATTGTATGCGAAAAAGAAATTCCTGCAGGTGTGTTTTTACGAAAGAGAATTTAGTTTTCTCTTAACTTTTTTTCCCGCAAAAAAAGTTACAAAAAAACTCGTTGCGGTGTTCGCTTGCAAACGAAATATGCTCGTTCATTAAACCGCCTTTGGCGGTTTGGGCATTCTCTTCGAATAGTCGTTGATTGCTTCGCTCACAAAGGCAACTAAATAAGAGGAAATTTGCATATAAAAAACTCCGCCCAGTTGATCTTCGACAGATTGTAGTATTAAGTACAACTGA
>CAZGJL010000006.1:0-46197 GCA_964526665.1 uncultured Candidatus Peribacteria bacterium
GATATCTCCATTCACATCGTTCCGACTTCGAACCCAAAAATGGGGTTGTTGATGAAAAAGAACGAAGAAATTTTTCAAGTTGAAAAAAGTCCTACTTGTTCTGTCTATTTGAAAAGGAAAAGAATGTCAACAAAAAGTAGACATTTTTTAAAAATATACCCAATTCTATTGACTTTAAGGCGTTTTTGAATTATTTAATTAAAAGCTCTTTGATATTTCGTTACGAATATCAAATTGTTAGTGAGACATTTCGCGCAGACTTAAAAGTGCGAGGAAATGTTTCCCAATAATTTGAGAAGATTTTATATTAAATCAAATATTATTCACATTTTAAAACCAATGGAGGATCATTTGTTATGATTATTAAATTTTTATTTTTCGTGTTATCCGTACTCATAGTGCGATTATTAGTGATCTCAAAGATCCCTGTTTTTGGATTGCGAGCACTAATTGAAACTGTTTATTCAGTGAGAGAAGATAAAGCCAATGAACTTGGTGATATTACTGGAATAAGAATAGATATTCCCCTTATTTTTATGGGCGTCTCTATTTATGAAGGTATTACGTTTTTCACAAGCAGAATTAAATATTATTAAATATTATAAATAATTTTTCTATTAATCTTATAAATTAACTTATATGAAGAAAAAACAATTTTATTATTATTCGCTCCCAAGGGGCGTAACAAAGTATTTTTACTCAATTTCAAATTATTTAAATTCATTTCTAACCAAAAAAAAAGTAAATTATGTTTAACAATTTTTATTTTAGCACAAGTCTCGCAATCGGGATTATGCTTATAGTTTTGGCCTTTATTGTTTGGGGTTGGTTAAGAAACCAAAGTCGTGGTTTAATAAGTATGCAACGACAGGCCGACATTATTAAGGCTGCATCAAAAGTGTATTTGAAAAAGAATACTATTCTGATGCTTATCGTTTTCATAGCACTAACTATTCTAGTTATGTTCCTAGGAAAACGAACTATGACTTCTGTTGGACTTTGGTCCGGTGGAATATTCTCTTATGTTGCCATGTATTTGTCTATGCTAGTTGCAACCGACGCAAATGTACGGGTTACAGAAGCCTGCAGAACCTCGGGAATAAAACGAGGACACTTCGTTTCAATGACTTCTGGATTAATATTCATGAGTCTCGTATTGGGATTTACCATTATTGACATAGATATGTGGTATATGCTTTTAAGAGACTTTTTCGGATATAATCCAATGGAGGCCACTGAGACAATGCTTTCCTTTGCCGTAGGAGCGTCAACTGTAGCATTCATGGCAAGAATTGGCGGTGGCACTTTCACTAAATGTGCAGATGCTGCAGCAGATACTGCCGGGAAAGCAGAATTTGGATTAGATGAAGACCATCCTGCAAATACTGCTGTTACCGCGGATAATGTTGGTGACAATGTAGGAGATATTGGTGGTATGGGCCCCGATCTTTTCGAAAGCAATGTTGCTACAATTCTAACATTAATGCTCTTATCGAATATCGTTTGCGTTATTTGGGGTATCCAAAATAAAGCAGAAATCGATAACTATATGATGTTACCTACTTTTCTTTCTGGTATTGGGGCAATTGCCTCAATTATTGGTGTTTTGATTGGCCGAAAAGTAAAAACGGCAAATATTAAAGGAGTCAATATGTCTCTCCTGAAAGCTTCCGTGATTACTGTTGTGATAGCTATTATTGGAGTAGTACTTATGCCTGATAATTTCCCTAAATATTTCAAATACTTGCTTATTATAGGAATTATATTTGGCCTACTAGTAGGATTACTTGTGAATGTGTTCACATCTTTTGATTTTATGTTCGTTAAAAAAATCGCAAGGATGTATTCTACTTCTGCCTCAAATGGTTTAACTCAAGCTGTTGGACAGGGATATTTATCATCAGGTATTATCTTTGCTTTTATAATTGTTGTTTTGTATTTGGTCCTTTCTATTGTACCAATTCCAGACGGAGCAACTTCTGCTGAAATTTTCGCACTCAAGAGCCATGGCATTGCAATGCTTGGTATGGGTATGATGATTATCCTCGGAATAACCTTAGTAGTAGACTTTGGTGGTCCAGTGGCTGATAACGCCGGTGGAATTGCTGAGACCGTAGGTCTCGACAAAAAAGTTCGAAAAGAAGGAACTGATCCATTAGATGCAGTAGGAAATACTACCGCTGCAATCTGCAAAGGAATCGCTTTCTCAACTGCTACTATTGCGGCAATTAACTTACTAGCCTCCTATCCACAAGAGGTAGGAATAGAACTAAATGTTAATGTGTTTTCATTTAATTTTGTTCTTGGTTTACTAAGCTCTGTAGTTTTCGTTGGAGTTATTGCATATTTACTACTTAATGGCGTTTCTGTGGCTGCAAATGAATTAGTCAATGAAGTTCGAAATCAAGTATATGATGTATTAACAGTTATAGGATTTCCAAACCTACGCGAACGCGCAAAAACAGATGAGGAAAATGCTCGATTTGAAAAAGCCAAAAAGGCTCTCTCAGCATTAACCTTTGAAACAGTTCCCAGAGCAGATAAAGCTACTGGCGCCAAAGGTATTGATCCAAATCGCGCGGTAGAAATTGCAACAAATGCTTCACAAAAACAAACCCTACCTCCTATTTTATTTGCTGTAGCAATGACTATTGGAGTTCGGTTTATATTTGGATTTCATGGAGCCATTGGCTTCATGCTAGGAATCATGATTCTTGCTCTTGCTGACGCCGTAAAAATGGCAAACGACGGAGGAGCTTTGGATAACGCTAAAAAACTCATTGAATCACAAGGATTAAAAAATACTCCTGAACATATTGCCTCAATTATAGGCGATACATTCGGTGATCCAAGAAAGGACACCTTAGGAGTAGCATTTAATATCTTAGTAAAATGGGTACCATTATTTCTGATAATGATCAGTTAATTTCTTCTTGAATTGTAACAAGACTATCACTCTATTTCTTTTAGAGTGATGGTCTTTTTCAACTTGGAAATTTTGGAAAGGAGCTTTACATATGCCAAAATATTCAAATAACAAAAAAAATCTCCGTCACGATGACAGAGATTTCTTATTTTTTAAGTGGAAAACTACGCTGTAACAATATTTACAAACGTTTTCTCGTAACGACGACCATCGAAACGTGTAATTGCTTTATTTGAGAACTCGACACGTCCACCCGTAAGAGCAAACAATGTAAAGTCTTTTCCAAGTCCAACATTCTCACCAGCTCGGAACTTTGTTCCTTTCTGACGAATTAATACTTCTCCTGCAGAGACTGCTTCCCCACCAAACCGTTTTACACCACGGCGTTTGGCATTGGAATCTCTACCATTCTTGGAACTACCACCGGCTTTCTTGTGTGCCATTTGAGTGAATTTATTTCGCGGGAATTCTAAGTATAAAGAAACACTTGTCAAATTTAATTATGTGACCGATTTCACTGAAAAAAAATATATACTTCCAAATACACATTTTCATTCCTCAACTCTTTTCACAACGGCTCCAAGTGCCTCCAGGTTTTCTGGAAATTTCTCATATCCACGATTAATATATTGAACATTTGAAACACGTGTTTTTCCTTCTGCAGCCAAACCGGCCAAAACCATCGCTGCACCTGCTCGCAAGTCCCAACTCTGAACCGTTGCTCCCCGCAAAGGTGTCGGTCCCACTATTCGTGCCTGATGAGGATTCATTTGATGTATTTTGGCACCCATTTTTTCAAGTTCCTGTAAATAAGTGAGACGATTTTCAAAAAGTGTCTCAAATATCATTGATTCCCCTTCACATTGAGTCAAAAGAACTCCAAATGGAGACTGAAGATCTGTCGAAAATCCCGGGAAAATAGCTGTTTGCAATTTTGGCAATGCCGTAAGTTTCTTTGGTGTTGTAACACGCAATGAGTTATCCAGTAGTTTGAATTGCCCGCCAACACGCTGAAATGCGCCATAAAAACTTAATAACTCACGATGACATACGTTTTTTATCAGCAAATCTCCTCCTGCCAAAGTAGCAGCAAGTGCATACGTCCCGACCAACAGTCCGTCGGAAGGAATAATAAATTCTCCTCCATGTAAATGTTTTCCTCCGTAAATGGAAAGACTATGTGTCGCCACTCCAGTAATCTTAGCCCCCATTTGCTGAAGCATGCGAACCGTGGCCACTACATGTACTTCTGCTGCTGTAAAGAATAGTTCTGCCGCTTCATCACGCCCTGCACAAAAAAGAGCCAAATTCTCTGTTGCTGTCACTGATGCTTCCGAAAAAAGAACGGAATTGCTTTCATACTTTGGACGCGCAAACCGAACAGTAATTTGTTCTGGCGTTTCTTCTACAAACGCACCTAATGTACGAAATGCATCCAAGTGTGCTGCATTCGAACGAGCGCCAATAACACACCCCCCAGGAAGCGGAATCGATACTTCATTAAAACGTGCCAATAAAGGTCCGAGCATCAAAATTGTCGCACGCATTTTTTTTGCTTTACGACAAGATAAAAGTTTTTCTGGAGAGAGATTGCTCGCTCGCACAGAAACCGTGCGATTCGCTAAATCACGATGTACCTCTGCCCCAATATGTTCAAATATGTCTAATAATGTATCTATATCTGAAATCTCTGGAACATTCCGAAACAAACATTCATCTTCGGTTAAAAGAGCTGCACAAAGCATTGGCAATGCTGCATTTTTTGCCCCTGGAATAGTTATTTCTCCATGCAATTCATATCCTCCTTCTACTTCAAAATAAGCGTTTTTTTGAGGAATATTTGGGCGATCTTCAGAATTCACAAAGAGTATTAATTCATCTCCCCCGAGGTCAAAGAGTTTCGTTACTACATCTACACTGTTGGGCATTGATGCCCCAGAAATCCAATTGTGCACCGACTGTCTCTGCACTCCCAAATGGTCAGCTAATCCTGAAGGTGTCCAACGATTTTCCTCCATCCATTCTCGCAAATCTGTTTCAAATGATATCTTCATCTTTTGACGCATTTAAAAAATATATCACCAAAATTATCGGAAGTTTTTACGGAAGTGTCAAATGTTTTGCGATAAAAATTCCTCTGCGTACTTATCAGTCATTCCGGCAATGAAATCTGCAATCTTAATTTCAGTTGAATCCTCTCCCTCCTGTAAATATTCTGGCAAAAGCTCTGGTCGAGTTTCGAGCAATAAAAATAAATGAGCAATTACCTCTGCTCCATGCTCTGTCTGCACTTTCACCTCTGGGGAAGAATAATAATTATCAAATAGAAAATTCTTAAGTTGTAAAAACTCTGTCCGCTGTTCATCAGTAAATCCGATTTCTCCTGTTGATAAAAGAGTACGCGAATTGGTAACAAATCCAGAAATAACGTTTCGTAATACGCCACGCACTACAGAGGAACGATCTTCCCCTCTTTCAGATAAAACTCGCGCCACCAAAGGAACTTCCTGCAAGTCTGATAATTGGAAAAATTTTCCCCTCACTCCATCTTCTAAATCTGCCGCCAAATAAGCTATTTCATCGGCAACATTCGCCAACTGTGATTCAAGAGATCCTACTTGAAATTCTTCATCTGGACGATCAAAAAAAGTTTTGTGCTTATCCATTCCTTCCCGAACTTCTCGGGTCAAATTAAGTCCTTGAAATGATTGATATCGTCTCTCAAAAACATCCACAATTCGAAGTGATTGTTCATTGTGTTCAAATCGTTTCCCATAACGTCGTAATTCTTTATCAAGTGCTTCTTCTCCAGCATGACCAAATGGCGGATGTCCTAAATCATGTGCCAAAGCAATTGATTCCGCTAAATCTTCATTTAATTCTAATTGTCGTGCTAAATCCCGAGAAATTTGTGAAACCTCCAATGTGTGCGTCAATCGGTTCCGAAAATGATCTCCATGCGCCGGGGAAACTACTTGCATTTTTCCCGCCAAACGACGAAAAGCTGTAGCGTGTAAAATACGATCTCGGTCTCGCTGAAACGGACTTCGATCAGGATCAACTGATTCCGTGTGTTGTCGCCCAAATGATTCTGCATTTTTTTGAGCAAATTCACATAATCCAGCATCAAGCCGAGCATTCACATTGGCACCATCAATATTTGCAGCCATACATAAGGATGGTACACTGTTCAATGAAAATGAGCGAAAAAAATTTCGGATTCAATCTCAATGGACGCGAACATGTTTCTATTGATGAACTACGAAGCCTTTTTTTGAAAGAAAGTGCCGCACCATTTCCAACAAGAAGCCTTGAGACTTCAATGAAATTTTGCCAAACCATTGATGAATAATTTCATCCTTCCTCTCCCCGATGGAATTTCTCCTCCAACTTGGTGGGAGAAAATTTTTCCTGAATGGATGATTTTCGCTGCGCACGATATTGTTTCGTTTTTGAATGAACATATTATTTGGGTTTTCGTCCTTGGAGTTGTGATTTTGCTTATAAAATTTTGGTATGATGCAGAACGCAGAAAATTCCTACAAATTAAAAAGTTATGGACATTTACACTCTTTTTCTTATCAAAAAGACTCATGATGATCCCCCTCATAATAACTTTCTCTCGCCGTGGCGGAGAATTATCGAACAAAAAAGTTGAACAACTTTTGGGATTAAGAAATGAATGTCGTTCTGTTTCTTTACGAAAAAACCCCAAAGAACGACTTCGTCGAGAAAAAAAGATATCACTCGCTCTCTTTCATTTTTTCCAAGAATTAGAAACAAAGAACCAACTCGCGAAAGGAAGCGCTCTGGCTCATTTTGCAAAAGATCTAGAATTTATTGATAAAAAACTTGTCGAACTCCAGCTCGCTTACAATCATGAGGCACGACGCTGGAATGCTGGACGAAATTTGGCCAAAAAACTTCTCGGACTTCCAACACATACTCTGTTTAAAGAATGATTTGGAATGCTGATCCGATTGCTTTTTCTCTCGCAGGATTTGATGTTCGGTGGTACGGACTTGTCTATGCGCTCGGATTTTTCTTTTGTGACTGGGCTGGATGGCAACGAATCCGTGGACACGGAAAAATAGATAAAAAAGCATGGGAAGGCTTTATGCTGGGAGTTTTTATTACCGGCGTTATCGGAGGAAGGCTTGGAGAATTTTTGTTTTATCAAACCGATGTCCTTTTTTCTGATCCTTTGGAAATATTAAAAATTTGGCATGGTGGAATGTCAATCCATGGCGGAATTATCAGCACGCTTCTCTGGATCTTCTTTTGGGGGAAATCGCACAAAGTCTCTCCCCTCCTCCTCGCCGACGCACTCGCTCTTCCCTTGGCTGTTGTTCTCATCTTTGGACGCTTGGCAAACTGGATGAATGGTGAACTCTGGGGACGAACCACAGGAACTGACTGGGGAGTTATTTTCCCTCATGTAGACAATGTTTTGCGCCATCCAAGTCAACTCTATGAATCAGGAAAAAATCTTCTCTTGGTCGGAATACTTGCTGTTGTAGGAAGTGTTCCCTCTTGGAAAAAAGCAGGAATCCAAGCGGCAGTATTTTTTACTGGATATGGAGTTTTGCGATTCATAATCGAGTTTTACCGAGAGCCCAGTAGCTGGATCGGTCCCATAACCACTGGACAAGCTCTCTGCGCTGCAATGATTCTTGCGGCAATTACACTGGCATGGTCTCAAAAATTCTGGAGAAAATGATTTTGAATGAATACCTCACCATTGTGAAAGAAAAATTATTACAGGACGGGAAAGCCATCCTACAGATAAAATGCTCTCCTGGAGCAGATAAAACAGCGTGGCACTCTCTCCTGGATGGAGAAACTCCTATCGCAAAACTGAGAGTCGCAGCCGCACCAGAACGAGGGAAAGCGAACCTAGTGATCACAAAATTTATACAAAAAGAATTCAATTGTGCTGCTGAGATAACTTCCGGTCACACCAGTAGCACCAAACTCCTGAAACTATTGAAAAAATGAGTAAAAGAAAACCATCTCACTCTACAAATAAAAAAGCTCTCTCCGAGCGAAAATTTGCGAAGAAAGATCTCGGACAAAACTTCCTCCAATCCACTAAAGTTCGAGATGCCATCCTTGTTGAGGCTGGAGATATAAAGGGCAAACATGTTCTTGAGATTGGACCGGGGCTCGGATTTCTTACCGAAGCCTTATTGGAAGCTGGAGCGATACTCACCGCTGTGGAATTTGATGAACGAGCAGTTCGATACTTGAAAAATAAGTATGAAAACTATGCGAACTTCACCTTGATTGAGGGATCTATTTTGGATATAGACCTCGATGAGATTTTCAAAGACGAATCCTGGCAAGTCATCGCCAATATCCCCTACCACATAACTTCTCCCATTGTAAGAAAACTTTTGGCAGAAACCCGCAACAAACCTGATTCTTGTGTGTTAATGGTACAAAAGGAAGTGGCTAAAAAAATAGCGCGAACACGTCCTGCTCAAGAAAAAATCGTTGAATCCAGGTCGATTCTTTCTCTATCGGTAGAAATCTTCGCGGAAACTAAAAACTGCTTTGAGGTAAAACGAGATTGCTTCGAACCCGCACCAAACGTTGATTCTGCAATTTTGAAACTTACAACACGATCTATGCCACTCATCACGCCAGAAATGGAACCTGACTTCTTTACTATGGTAAATGCAGGATTTTGTGAAAGACGAAAAAAACTAAGAAACTCTATTCCCAAGTTCTTCGGCGATGACCCCACTCCGTTATTAAAAGGAATTGATAGTGATCGCCGCGCAGAAACTTTGAATATTCAGGAATGGATTGTCCTGACGAAAAATTTCCAAAAACTTAATTCAAAGTCCTAAGTGTTGCATTTGTGAGAGAAGCAAAAGACGATTATTCAAAGTGAATGCTCAAAACGCCAAAGGCGGTTTAATGAACGAGAATATTTCGTTTGCAAGCGATCAAGAGCAACGAGCTTTTTTGTTTCTTTTTTCGCGGAGAAAAAAGAAGGTTAAAAAACTCTATCAATAGACAAATCCCTAAAAATCTATACATTCTCACCGATGCGAACCTTTCCAGAAAAATTCATTGAACGAGTAAAAGAAATGCTTCCTGCTAAAGAAGTAGATGCATTCCTTGAACGATCAACTGAACCTTTGCCAAAAACGGTACGATTGCGCCCAGGGTGCAATATTCCAAAAGATTGGATTCTCAAATCAGTCGCCGAAATGCCCGAAGCATTCTTCATCGATAGGGAAGATCGCACAAAAGCATTAGGGAAAACGAGAGAACATTTCTCTGGAGAAATGTATATTGCAACTCTCTCTTCTCTGCTTACGGCAAAAATATTGGCACCCGAACCAGGAGAAAAAGTGCTAGATGTTTGCGCTGCACCTGGAAGTAAAACTACTTTTCTGGCCGATCTAATGAATCATGAAGGAGTTTTGGTCGCCAATGAGCTATCTGCTTCACGAAGCAAAAAACTCGCCGCAAATCTCGATAGATTGGGGTGTACAAATACTGTTATTACGCAAATAGACGGCACATATATGGACACATTTTTTGATCAAGAATTCGACAAAATTCTTCTCGATGCTCCTTGTAGCTCAGAAGGAGCAGGACGAAAACAGTCTGATTTCTTTGAAAAATTCTGGTCAGAACGAAAAATCTACGAAGCAGCCAAGATTCAAAAAAAACTTATTGTTTCTGCTTTCAAAATGCTCCGTCCTGAAGGAGAAATGATTTATTCGACGTGTACAACTGCTCCAGAAGAAAATGAATCTGTCGTTCAACATTTGATAGACGCTTTTGGTGAGAGTGTGGAAATTCTTCCCATAGATCTGGGATCTGTTCCCCATGGAAATGGTCTTAATAAATTCTATGAACAAAAATTTGATACAAGAATAGCTAAGCACGTACGACGACTTTGGCCGCATCTATACAATGAAAAATGGGATTCCGAGTCTTTCTTTATGTGCAAAATTAGAAAAAAAGGAGGGATTTCTCGACAACCAGCAACCAAAGCTCGAATCGCCGCTGGATTGAAAGGTTTGGGGAAAAACCAAGCCGCTGAGATATTTTCTCGAATTTCAAAAAAATATGACATTCCTAAAGATGTTTGGAAAAAATATGCTCTTCTCGATCATGGTGGAGAACTCTTCCTCGGCACAAAAGATGTGACTCTCTTTGCAACTAGAAACGCCCATCGTCGTGCCGGAATGCACATTGAAGACAAATACGGGAACCCCACAAACACCTTTGCCATGAAGTTTGGCGGATTAGCGAACAATAATATTGTACAACTCTCGAAAGCAGAGGCCGATAAATTTCTTGAAGGAACTGATATCCAACTGCAAGAACCATTGGCGACCAAAGAAGGAAGTGCCGTTCTTGTCAGAGAAGGAAAACGTTGTCTTGGATGGGGAAAATCTATGCAAAAAGGATATCGCCTCAAAAACAGGCTTGATAGAGGGCAGCTTTCTTGACTTTCCACCTAATTTCGTAACAATCTCCTCGATGAAAAAATTATCATTGGCACTCATTCCCCTTTTATTTCTCGCTGGATGCGGTAATTCTCCAGAAGAAAAACCTACCGATGTTATTATTGAAAAAGTAAATACCGCTGAAGCAGGTGAAACCTGTGGTGGAGTGGAAAAGAAACTTTGTGTCAGTGGCCTCGATTGTGTTTTTGATTTTGATAAATCTGACGCACGTGGACGTTGTACACGCACTGTTATTGATGAAGAAATTGAATGTCCAAAAACACAAGCTCCTGTGTGTGCTATTCGCGGACGAACTAAAAATGGATATCTTAATGAATGCGAGGCAACACGCCGTGGTGCAACGATCCTTACTACAGGATTTTGTGAAAAAGACGATAGTGTTATTGGAAACTGTGAAACTCGTGCCATAGGTATTGGAACTTGTTTTAAAGTCACACGCGGATTCGAGTTTGATGGGAAAAAATGTGTTGAAAAAAACGTCGGAGGATGTGATGCCGAATTACCATTTCCCTCAATGGAATCCTGTGTAATCAAATGTGAAGAATAATTTCCTTTATGCAAGGACTGATTACTCCTTCCCCATTTCTTTCGTTCTCTGCATAGCTGCACCAACTGCATGCTTCATAATCAAATCTAGTTTTGATTTTTCAAATGACAAAATCGCTTGTTCGGTTGTACCTTTCGGAGACATAACTTTTTGTTTCCACTCTGATAGAGTTGTTTCTGAAAACTTTTCTACTACCTCACTCGAACCTATCAATGTCTGACGAACCAAAAGAAGAGCCTCTTCTAAAGAAAATCCTAAATTAATCGCTGCCGCAATAAGTGCTTCTGCAAATGCAAAAAAATATGCTGGACCACTTCCAGAAATCGCTCCGATCCAGTCAATTTTTTCCTCTATATCTAATTGCAACACCTCCCCGCCTGCGGTAAATATTGATGTCACCAATTCTATTTCTGCTTCTTCAAACCCTGAATCAGGATCTAGAAATATTCCTGTCATCCCCTTCCCTGCAAGCTGTCCTAAGTTTGGCATTGTACGAACAATTCGTGCGCTAGGAAATTTTTCGCGCAAACGAGAGACTGGGGTTCCAGCTAAAAAAGAAATGATTATTGCTCCTTCTTTGGGAACAAATTTCAATTCTTCTAATCCTTGTGGCTTGATCCCCAAAATCACTACATCACACTCTTGCAATTCGGCTGCTTTTTCTGTGGTTTGCACTCCATATTTTTCAGCCAACACTTCATTCTTTTTTTTCTCTTTATTCGCTACCCAAATTGTCTCAGAAACAATTTCCTTAGAAATCATGCCATCCAAAATAGCTGTTCCCATATTGCCGCAACCAAGAAATCCTAATTTCATAATTCTGTATTTTTATTCAATAATTCTCCCCACA
Source organism: uncultured Candidatus Peribacteria bacterium (assembly GCA_964526665.1). Lineage (GTDB taxonomy): Bacteria > Patescibacteriota > Gracilibacteria > UBA4473 > UBA4473 > M50B91. The sequence continues at coordinate 11,820 of CAZGJL010000006.1, forward strand.
CACAATCCCACCACTTTCCAGCACGAAAGAATTGTTTCTCTTGTATCCCTATTTCACGAAATCCAAGTTTCGCCAAAAGTTTCTTTGACGCTATATTTCCTACTACATACCGCGCTGAAATCTTGTGTAATCCCAATCGACCAAATCCTTCTGCGATAACTGCTGCACCCATTTCCGTACCAAACCCCTGTCCCTGAAACTCAGGCAAAATCCAATATCCGATATTTGCTCCATCCACTTTCCATGCCAAAACCTGACGCGCTATATCATGTAATCCAATAAGCCCGACCAATTTGCCATCCAAACGAACGGTCCAAATGATCTCCTTTTCTGGCATACGAGGGAGTGCGAATTGAACAAATGCCTCTGTGTCCTTACGAGAAGTAGGCGGATCAAAGGTAAGGAATTCGCACATCTCAGGATAATGAGACGTCACTGCATAAATTTCATCAATGTCGCTCTCCTGCAGAGGCTCTAGCTGAAGCCGTTTTGTGGATATCGATAAGTTTTTCATAGCACATCAATCCTATCATATGCATCTTCCTGATTCAATCTCTGTGATATATATTGTATAAAATAAATTCCTGCAAACTGTTGCATTTGTGAATGAAGCAATAAACAAATTTCAAAGTGAATGCTAAAATTACCAAAGGCGATTTAATGAACGAGAAAATATTGTTTGCAAGTAAACAATCGCAACGAGCTTTTTTGTTTCTTTTTTCGCGGAGAAAAAAGAAAGAATAAATACAAATTTTGACAATCAACTCTCAACTAGGCACAATTCTCAACGATGAAATTCCTACAACGACTCCTTTTCTCTCTTATTGGGTATTCCCTTGTTTTTTGGCAACTAAATATGCGGTTCGACTCTTTTTTTGGAGACTTTATTGCTGGATCCTTTTCTATCGAAGGAGCTCCTATGGCATATGTTATTCTTGCTGGATTACTCTCAATTATAAATACACTTGTGAAACCTATTCTCATGCTTGTTTCACTTCCTTTGCGCTGGATTACGCTCGGAATTTTTTCTCTAGTAATAAACGCCTCTCTTCTGTGGCTTCTTCAAGAAATAGCAAACTTTGTACCAGCAAACATAGCCCTTCATGTAGAACATTGGCAAACATATATTGTTATTGGAGTCATTCTCTCCTTTGTAAATGGTGTTATTCATTGGTTTGAGGATTAGAAAAAACTTATAAACACGAATACTTGCCAATTTTTTTACCGTAAGTACACTCCTACTGATTTTCGCATAAAAAAATGTTTGACATATTCTTTATCATCGTCGCAGTATTATTGATTGCTGTAATACTTCTACAACAAAAAAACTCTGGACTGGGCGCTCTTATGGGAGGCGGTGCAGGAGAAGAAATTGCACAAGCTCGTCGTGGAGCTGATCAATTCTTACATCGTGCAACAATCGTATTATCTATCTTGTTTTTGGGTGGTGCAATGTGGGCAATGTTTGGATTCTAATGTACCAATCGAGCCGTTTACGCAAATCTGAACGGAAATTTTCCTGGAAAAAATTACTCATTTGGTTTTTTATTATTGGAGGAGTAATCTCAGGAATTATTTTATGGCGACAATTTTTTGTCACACACTCTCAATGGGTTCCCGCCTCAGGTGGCATTTTTACAGAATCGACCGTTGGTTCTTTAAATAACCTAAATCCACTTGCTCCTGATTCGACCCTTTTTGATCGAGATATACATGCTCTTGTTTTTGCTGGACTCTTAAGACACAACCCTCTTACGGGACAGATTGAAGACAACCTTGCGACTTTCCGTGTCTCTGAAAATCGTAAAGAATATCATGTAACTCTCAAAAATTCAGCTAAATTTTCAAATGGAGACCCCGTAACAATCGATGATGTACTCTTTACTTTTGAAAAAGTAATTCAAAATCCAAATTTTTCAAACAAAGTATTGAAAGATGCTTTCGAATACATCGGAATTGATGTAGTTGATGAACAGACACTAAAATTCATTCTTCCAGAGCCAAACATCTATTTTACGGGTTTACTTACAACTTCTATTTTACATGCAACAAGCTTCGAAGGAGCTCTTATAGAAGAAATCACTGATCCTAGCTTCCCAGCTAATAAACATCCTATCGGTGCTGGCCCCTATGTACTAAATAATATTGTTCCTGAAAACAACGGTCTTTTCCGTGTGTTTTTTGGTCCCAATAAACATTTCTTTCGGGGAAAACCTCTTATTTCTCAGCTTGCATTTTATGTATATTCATCCGTAGAACATCTTGAATTTGAACATATATGGACCACTGTGTTTTCTCATATGAGTACTCGTGACATATTAAATTTTGAACCAACTCTCTTTGGTGAATATACGCGTCGTGAATATGTTCTTCCTCGATTTGTCGGTATATTTTTTAATCTTGATTCTCCATTAATAAAAAATACATACCTGCGCCAAGCCCTCCAAACCGCCCTGGATAAAGAAAGAATACGTGCTCGTGAAATTGGTTGGACTCGTATTGATTCTATTTTCTTTTTTGAAGGTGTAGAGGATTGGCATGAACCAGATTATTCAACGGCACGACAGATATTACGTGACCACGGATATCGCGTTCCTTCTGATGGAGAAGTTCGATATTTTGATAAAAAACCAACTTCTTTACGTATTATTACATCAGTTGCGCCTCCTGTTTATTCACGATTTGCACAAAATATTGTACGCACATGGCGAACCGAACTTCAACTGGATGTCACTCTTGATGTACTTGAACCAGGAGAATTCCAACGAGCGCTAAAAACACGTGACTACGACATGGTTCTCTTTGGACAAAATTTCTCAGGAAATCTTGATTCGCTTTCTACCTGGCACAGTTCTCAGTCAGGAGAACTCAACCTAAGTAATCTCACGAACCCCGAAGTAGATTTCCTTATTGATGAAGTCCGTTTTTCTGATTCACGCTCTGATTTATTTTCTCTCAATCAAAAACTTGGAGAAATCGTTCCTGTGATCGTTTTGGCAACACCGCAATACAACATATTGGTTGATCATAATTTACTTGGATTTTCAAAAAACTTTGGAAAAATACGTCGTCATGCAGAACGATTTTCCGAAATAGATAAGTGGCACTTTAGTAAAAAACGAGACTGGGATTGGCCAGAAGATGAGTCAAAATTCACAGGTTTTTTCAAGTGGATATTTAATATTGAAAATGAAGAAAATTGATCCACGCATTTTACAATCACTTGAATTGCAAAATGTACAAACTCCTGAAAATATTAATAATGAACCCTTGTTGTCTTTAGATTGGGGAGAAAAATACTGTGGACTAGCCTGGACTCCTGATGGAATAGTCAGTCTTCCAATCGGAGTTTTTCCTAGAACACAAATTTCGAACGAGATCAATAAACTTGCTCAAGAAAAATCAATAAAAAAGATCGTAATAGGGATTCCTATATCAGGAGATGGCAGTGAAAATCATATTTGTGAAATTATTAGAGAATTTGTAAAAAATAACATTTCCCTTCCCGTAGAATGGTGTAACGAACGAGGAAGTAGTCAAGCAACTATTCCTCGAGGTAATAAAAGGATTGATGACCTTGCGGCCTTACACATTCTAGAAAGACATCTGCGCGAGCAAAGCCTTAAAATTTAATATCGAAAAATCATTCTTCAAGAATAAATTTTCTCTTTTAATTTTTTCTCCATGAGAAAAATCAGTTAAACTTATCAGGAATATGTCTTCCCTCTTCTCAACCCCCGAAATTGAGATCCTTGTTGCGCAGGCGCAGCAAGGAAACGAGGATTCGTTTGAAAAAATTTTTGAACTATATTACGAACCAATCATGCGTTATGTACGATTACGCTCCAATCTAGAAGAAGTAGAAGATCTCGTAAGTGATATATTTTTAAAAATCGTTCGCAATATTTCTCGTTACAAACCCAATAAAAGCATTTTAGAAACTGGACGAGGAGCTTTTAGTGCCTGGGTTTTCCGAATCGCACGAAACGTTATTATCGATCAATACAGAAATGCAAAGGACAATGTAAGTCTTTACGATCCCAAGAGTGGAGAAATGCGATTTGATCTCCCTGATCCCCGGCTCAATCCCCAGCAATCCGCTGAACAACATGATTCCCATAGAGCTATTCATGCTGCATTAAAGAAACTCCCCAACACACATAGAGAAATCCTAGAGCTCAAGTTTCTCCATGAATTTTCAAACGCAGAAATATCTGCTATTACTGGGAAAAGTGAAGGATCTATCCGCGTTGCACAACTAAGGGCTTTGCGAGAAGTACGAAAATATTTCCCAAACGAGGATTAATTATTTTTTGTAAAAAGTTCTCTCATTTGTTTTTGAGACCAAACTCTTAAAAAATTATACCGCAAACGACGTGTTTTTTTACGAACTTTCCACAGAGAACGCAATGTGTCACTAGAAGCAACGTTTTTTATCTGTGATCGTTGTTGCAAAATACATTTAATTAGATATGCGATATTTTCTCCTGTTTTAAAGGGCTTAAGATGAACTCCTTCTTTTTCCAAGCGCAATTTATTATTTTTCCCAATCTCTATTAAACGCCGAAAATGAGTAAATAATTCCTTATACACCTCCGAAACAGAAAGGTTGGTATCATAGACCTGCAAAGGAATTCCCGCACTTCCATTTAATTCAATTATTTGAAATTTTCCCTCGATCAAATCCTCTACACTCCCTGCCATTAAATCAAATCTTCCTGCTGATGCATACGGAAGTTCCCCAAAAATATCTTTCATAACGAGTGATAAACGTTTCTTTTGAGATGGCGATATTAATACCGACTCCATACTTGTTCCTCGACTAATACTCGCAGTAAAAACAACTCTTACGCATTCTTCTTTAGATGGGACAACTCCCCCTCTCAATGTCTCAGGAAGATCATTCAAAATATTATCTTTTTGTGAATCAGTTATATCAAGTTTTGAAATTAATACCTCTATTGTTGATGTTCCATCTCCTGTAACATTCGGAACTACTTTTTTCTCAAAAGACGTAATTTCCCATTCCCTTGTTTCAAGAGAACGAACTACTTGTACTCCAAATTCAAATTTTCCTTTCGCTGAAGCCTGAAGCAAAAGCGCTTTCTGTGCAGGAAATTTCTTAAGATATTCCTTGAGATCTGATGCCGAATCTATTGCCTGAACAAAGGCTGCCCGTTCTCCTGCATCTGGCTTTGCGAAAAGACGAAAACTAAGTCCCGATTTTTTCATTTCAGCGAGCGCCTTCTCCAATGCGGGACGTTTAGGAAAAAATACTGATACGGGTATAAATCGTTCGGGAAATTTTTTATGCAATACGTCTTTTGAATATCCCATAAACCCAGAAAGCTTCCCCATTTCTGGCTGAGGATTCATATAGTTGAGCATTTCTCTATCTGGCCAACAAGCAACAATTACTGGTAAAAATTGAACCGGCCAAGGAAGATCCTTCCACTCAAACCCTGGAATTGTTTTTTTCTGTTCTTCTACAAACTGTGAAATCTCTTCAATATAGGTCTTCACTAGTTTTTTACGTTCATTTTCTGCGTCTGAATAAGAGAGTGATTTGAAAAATTTCTGTAGTTTCGTAGAGTCTAGATTTTTGTAGTTTTTCATGTACAAAAATTCTGACAGACAAACTTCAAAAAGCAACTCGGTTGCGTTGAAAGTTAAATATAGTACACTTCGCGCGATGATTGATAAAGCAAAAAAGATTCTCAGAGACTTCGAAGCGATTGAGCAACAACTTGCTGATCCTGAAACTTTTTCTGATCCAAATAAATCACGACAACTCGGACAGCAACGAAAAGCAATGGAACCCCGATTTGAATTAGCTAAAAAATATATTGCACTTCAGCAACAACTTCTTGATGCCGAAGAGCTCATGAATGATCCTGAAATGAAGGAGTTGGCGAAAACTGAATTTGACGATGCCAAAAAAGAACTTCCCTCTGTAGAAGAGGCTCTCAAAGTCGCTCTCATTCCACGTGATCCTAATGATGATAGAAATTGCATTATAGAAATGCGTCCAGGAGCCGGAGGAGATGAATCCGCTTTATTCGTAGAAGAAATGGCTCGATCAATTATGAAGTTTTGCGAATCTTTGGAGTTCAAAGTTGAAATTCTCTCAGAACAAGCCAATGAGGGTGGTGGTATTAAAGAAATTATCTTCAAAATCATCGGATTTGGTGCTTATGGAAATTTAAAATTCGAAGGAGGCGTACACCGTGTACAAAGAATCCCTGTCACAGAATCTCAAGGACGTGTTCATACCTCAGCCATTTCGATTGTTGTTATGCCTGAAGTAGAAGAAACCGAAGTTGAAATAAATCCTGCAGATGTTCGTGTCGACGTTTTTCGTGCTTCTGGATGTGGTGGACAATCTGTAAATACAACTGACTCTGCTGTCCGTCTCACACACGTCCCTACTGGATTAATCGTGACCTGTCAGGATGAGAAATCTCAATTGAAAAATAAAAATAAGGCGTTTGGCGTACTCAGGGCAAGATTGTATGCACTCGAGGAAGAGAAAAAACAAGCAGAACTTGGATCAAAACGATTGGTTCAAATAGGATCTGGCGATCGTAGTGATAAAATCAGAACCTATAATTTTCCTCAAGATCGCGTCACAGACCATCGAATTGGACAAAACTTTTCAAATCTCCCTGGAATCATGGATGGGAGCTTAGGAAAGATTATTGAAGCACTCCAACTCGAAGAACAAAAAAGTTTATTAGAGCAAGCTGGATAAGCGTTTTTTCTTTTGTAAAATCTTTAACGAAAATTTGACTTTTATTGTGGAACGAACCACACTACGGTCGAAAAGTGATGGTCATTAATTTGATTATCGCTATTTTTTCTGGAATTTTTTTATCCCCCCCCCGACCATGCAGAGTAAACTACAAGCAGCGATTAACCAGATATGCGCTGAAAAAAATCTGGATCACACTATTGTGATTGAAGCTATTGAGAACGGTATTGCTCTCGCATACAAGAAAGATTTCGGAAATGCGGATCAAATAATAAAAGTTGTTCTTGGGGATGATATTTCTGATATGAAAATATTCGAAGAACGTATTGTTGCGAAAAAGGTAGAGGATCATGCAAGTGAAATTGCTCTAAAAGATGCTCAACTCGTCAATCCCGTAACAAAAATTGGGGATACTATTTATATTCCATTGCAGCTCGAGGAGAACTTTGGTCGGATCGCCGCACAAACAGCAAAACACGTAATGAGCCAGAAACTACAAGAAGCTGAAAGATCTATGCTTTTTGAAAAATTCAAAGACCGCGAAGGAGAACTTCTTACTGCTCGTGTACAAAAAGTAGATCGTGATTCTGCTCTTGTAGAAATTGAAGGAATTACGACTTTATTATTTAATCGACAACAAATTTCCGGAGAAAAATTCTTCACTGGACAACGAATAAAGGTATTGCTTGAAGCAGTAGAACAAACAAGTAAAGGACCTCAACTTCGTATCACACGAACCAGTAAAAAATTCATCGATGCCCTTTTTGAGGCAGAGATTCCTGAAATGCGAGAAGGAATAGTATATATTGCGAAAATGGCGCGCGAATCTGGTGTTCGATGCAAACTCGCTGTTGCATCAGAAGAATCTGGTGTTGACCCCGTAGGAGCATTCGTAGGGCAACGTGGAAGCCGAATTAACACGGTAATGGAAGAAGTGGGAGATGAACGTCTAGACGTTATTCAATATTCTGATGATCCAAAAAAATTACTCCTTGCTGCACTTTCTCCAGCAAAAATTGCTAAAGTTGAGTTCTTCAAGGGAACAAAAAAAGAAGCACGTGTAAAAATATTTGTACGAGAAGAAGAACGAGCTATCACTATCGGACGGAAAGGACAAAATGTTCGACTTGCTGGACAACTACTCGACATGCAGATTGACGTAATCACCTTCGATGGACCAGTCGAAGAAGATGAGTCTGTCGCACCAGAGCCAGCTAAGAAACGTGAGAAAAAAGAAATTTCAGAAAAAGTTAGTATCGCTGCGCTCGAAGGAGTTGAACCAGAAGTTATTACTATACTTACCGAGCTTGGTCTTTCTCAGATAAAACAATTCGAAGGATTGAAAGCTGAAGAACTCGCTGAAATCGGAATTACTCTTGATCAAGCGAAATCAGTAGTAAAAGCTGTGAAAAAATTCTTGGGATAAACTGAAATATTAAAAGAATAATATAGGGGCGTAGCAATGCTGCGCTCTTTTTTTGACAAAAAATTTTTTCACGCTAGATTCACTTCGTTGTTTCCCTATCACAGTGGAAGAGAAATCTTATCACTCGATGACTACAACACTTGATCTTTTCAAAATTTCATAATTACTTGGGTCAGAAATCTGTATTGCATGCAATATAGTTTCCTGGCTCAAATGCTAGGATTAGTTTTTATGTTTTATTCAAACATGGAAATCCACGGTAACTAAAAACGTCGCACAGTAAGAGCTGCAATCGTTGAAGCGGCAGTCTAAATTGACACCTTTTTTTCAACAAAAAAAGAAATTCTTGTTTTGTGTGTAATAGAGCGTGACAACTCGCTGATTGAGCAGGAAGAAATTCCGCCGTGGTCTCTACTTACGAGTAGAGAATTCTCCCAGTCATGAAACAAGAAAAGTATTTTAAGGCCGTATTCACGTGTGATCTGCGGCCTTTTTTCTATATAAAAATATTCCATATTTGAAAATTGAAGTTTGTAGTTTGAAGATTTATTTATATCCCAATAACTTTCCCCACTCGCTGATCACGAGCATCAAAAGGAATGTCCTTTAATACGGCCCACTCTGGTAAAACACAAAGAGTCGGAGCATCAACCTTCGACAAAAATTCATCGTAATATCCACCACCACGACCAAGCCGCTCCCCTGTCATCGCTGCAGCCACAGCTGGAATGAGAATCAAGTCCGGACTTGGAGCAGGAGTATCATTCGCCGGTTCTAATATTTTAAAATTTCCCACTGTCATATCTTCATATTGTGAAACATGAAATTTCATATCCCATTCTCTCACAAATGGGAACGCAAATTGTTTTTTCGGAAAAACTGAACACAATTCTTGTACAAAATCTATTTCGTATTTATCTGGAGCAAAAGCATAAACTACTTTTGCTGATTGAAATTCAGGTAATGCCGCAACTTGTTTAACCGCAGAAGTACTTAAGTTTTTTCGTTCCTCCGCAGACAAGCTATCCCAATGCGTTCTAATCTTTTCACGAATAAAAAACTTCCGCGCCATAATCACATCCTGTTGAATCTGTAATTTCAATGAGGATAAGGCTAAAAACTTCATTGTTTCACGGACAAATTCTATGGTTTCTATTTCCAAAATCTTATCCAATAACTCTCCTGAAAACTCTACTATATGAATCTCTATCATCCATTTTTTATCTGTTTGACGAATCCCAGCGTGTAAAATCCCTCCATATTCATTTCCATCAAATCGAACCCTCACTAGCCATACGCCATCCTTTATTTTGGGACGTTGGGAAAATGACAAATTTGCTGTTGGTGCACCCAAAGTACGTGCCAACTTTTGCCCCTCGATCACGCGTCCACGAAATTTCATTTTTTTACTTCTACCCACTCACTCTGAGAAAAAATTTCCCCACTCACCGGATCTACAATGACTGCCGCAAATCTATCCCCTACTCGAATCTCTACTTTTTCCTCTACTACCAAAGAAGATCCTTCTGGAATATGTAATGTTACACCTGGCTCTAGAGGTTTTGAAGACTTCTTCTCAGAAGAAAGATTAATTCGCTTCTCTACAACTATCTTTGGCGCTGATAATATTTCCGACGAATTAAATAATGTTGGAACATCACCTCCTGACACTACTGATGCCAAAAGAAAGGAAGCCCACTCAAAAAATTTCATCACCTAGATTGTGCCATGAGTTGTCGTTTTTCTCAATTGTTTATTGGGGAAGAAGGAATCAAGAAGAGGTAGGGTTTGAACTAAAAGAAAATAAAATGGAAAAACTACACAATTTTATGAAACGAGGATCTTTAAAAGCATCTTCTCTTGGCTTGTTGCATTATTCATAAAAAATTGTTAGATTCAAAACAATTACAAAAAAGCATATTCCTCAAGATTTAACAAATTTATTATAGAATCTCAAAAAGCGATTACATGGATTCGAGATGGAACATTAATTGATAGAATGCCTGAAAATGCAACTGCATTCGCAATTGCTACCTATCAGTATCTTTCAGAAAAGGGAAAGGATATTACTTTAGAAGATTTAATTAATTGGTGTTTTAAAAACTCAGGCATTTCAGCTATAAAAAAAATGGAATTATTTAATTCTGTTAATAAAGAGGTAATATCTGATGTAAAAAGTGCAAACTCCTATTATACAACTCTGGCAGAAGCTGTAGGACCTTTTGTAGATTATTTTGAAGGAGCTCCTGAGTTAATAAGGGATCTTACTGAAAAGGGGGTTAAAAATTATATTACTTCAGCAGTAAGACAAGAAATAATGGATGTTTGGGGAAAAAGCGAACAAGGCAGCCAAGTTGCTTCTAATTTAGAAATTCTCGGAGATGGAGACCGTGGGCAAAAAGGAGAGGAACATTTTAGATATATTCGGGAACAAGGTTTTGTACAAATTTATTCTGTGGCAGATGCTGTCTCTGAAATTAGTGATGCTGAAAAATTCTCAGATATTCCAATCGGATTTTCACATGTAATTACACAAAAAAGAGTGAACCAAGCTTTTACAAAAGTTAAATCTGTAGGAGAGAAACTTGATTCTTTCTCACTAGAAATTCCTAATATGATAAATTCTAACAAAGTAATATTACCAGATGAACATGAATTAGTTGAAAAATTACAAAATGCAGGCACAAAGCTTATTATTACTGGAGAGGGCAATTCTATAATAAAAAATTTAAGAATGCGTTTTATACAAGAAGGACTTCTATAGCATTAAGATCGTGCTTTCCATAAAAAAAGCCCCTCTTTGGACTTCCTACTTTGAGAATGGTGGCTCGAGGTAGAATTGAACTACCGACACAGGGATTTTCAGTCCCTTGCTCTACCACTGAGCTACCGAGCCAAACCGAAGGGAGTGTACAAATATTATTGTACGGGTCAAATTTTAGACAGATAAAATCACCGATTCTGTGGTATCAGTTGGTAAGCTTGAGCGCGATACTGAAATTTCTGATTCTGGTAAAATTTTGGCATTAAACAATTCTACGATACGTGGAAATATCGTCGCATTCCCACCAAAGATAACCATTCGAGGATCTACTTTTTCTAAAAAATCTTTTGCACTCTTGGCATCAAAATCATCACGCAAACTCAAAAGAGCAACATCAACGTTCTCCCCTAAGTCATCGAAGAATGAAGCACTTGGCATTCCTGGCAAATTCCCAAAATGTGCTACCACGACATCATCTAGAGTGATTTTAAAAACAGTATTTGTATCTCCGTGTGTATGAAACCCACGAATAAGCACATCTGAAATATCATATTCTCCTGGCAACGTTAATATTTTCTTTGCTTCAATAGAAAGTTCCGCACCGTTGGAACTTGTTGCAATGTCAACAGGACCGAGTTTTGCATCGATAGGATCAAGTGCTGCTTTTGCTGATTTTCCATTAATAAGGAATGAACTGCCACCGAAAAATTGAATTTTCATTAAAATCGTGTAAATTTCTGGCGATAGTTTAGCAAAATCACAAAAAAATGAAACTGATTTTAAAAGAAAAAATCGCAACACAAGACATGAGCAAAAAGTTTGCACAAAAAGTCTGGAAAGACCTTCTATCAAAAGAAAAAAACTTCTCTGTTTTTCTGGAAGGAGGTCTCGGCGCAGGCAAAACATTTCTTGTACGAGAAATCCTTCGCGAAGCTGGGGTAATAGAAGATGTGCCCAGCCCAACCTACACATTGGTGAATGAATTCACCGCAAACAATCGTACTTTTGCGCACTTTGATTTTTATCGTCTTTCAAATCCAAATGACTTTTTTGAACGAGGACTCAGTGAGATGGCAGAAAATCCACGGGTATCAACTTTTATTGAATGGGCTGATAAAATATCGAGCACTGCACAAAAAGGATTTTGTGGTAGAAAATTTGTAATTCGAATTATACACGGAGCAAGTACTGGACAACGAACTATCAGTGTTTATGATCCAAGCGTATGATTTCAAACTTAATCCTCCTTACTGGAGAAGATACATTTCGAATGCACGAACGACTCCGTGTGCTCAAAAAAGGATTTGTACAAAAATATCCAAATGGAGAATTGCGAATTTTTGAAACACCTCAACGTGGTGACGGACATGACAATATGGCTGCCCTTATGCAACTAAACGATCTTGTTTGTACACCAAATTTGTTCGGAGAAAAACGTCTGGCTATCTGTGAAGCTGATTGGTGGAACACTGCCAAATTCGACAAAGCAGAAGCATTTTTCAATATACTCCCTGATAATACTGATAATTCTACTGTTCTTGTCGTACAACCCAAGCTTGATAAACGAACAAAATGGTCGAAGTTTTTCCAAGAAAATGCTCGTACAGAAGAATTTGAACCCCTTGATGAATCGACTTTGTTACGATGGATCGAAAAACGTGCAGAACAGTGGGATGCAACAATAAGTCGATCAGAAGCAAAATATCTAATGGACCGCTGTGGAACTAATTTATGGCATCTCTCAAGTGAATTGCAAAAATTAGCAACTGCTGCAAATGGAGAAGCTATTTCTCGAACAATGATTGAAACACTTTCCCTGCCTCATCCTCAGCTAGAGATTTGGGGATTCCTGGAAAAGCTTTCTCGTGGTGATGCACAAGAAGCCATTAAACGATTTCGATCACTGCTCACAATGGGAAATCCTATTCATCAACTTTTTTCCATGATACAACGAGAAATTCGTGTACATGCCCAATTAAGAGCAGGGCTTGACCAAGGATTATATGAAAATGAAATAGCAAAACGAACAAAACTCCATCCGTTTGTGGTCAAAAAGACACTCGGTTGCACACGAAACTTTTCTGCAGAAAAAATTCGAAAACTTTATGACGAATTGTTTGAAATTGAAAAACGAATGAAGTCTGGCGGAATTATCGTTACCACGAGTGACACTCGCCCATTAGAAGTTGCTATAGAAAAATTTATTATAAAATGTTGCCATGATTTTTGAATCCCTCCATATCATTTTCGGTGCCGTAGGCGGAGCACTTCTGGGAAGCTTTACTACCATGTTGGTATGGAGACTTCATAATGACGAATCTGGAATTTGGACTGGACGCAGCAAGTGTCCAAAATGTAAAAAAACTCTTTCTGCATTTGAACTCATTCCCGTGCTTTCATGGATATTCCAAAAAGGAAAATGTAAAAATTGTGAGAAAAAAATATCGATATTTTATCCTTTAGTAGAAATCTCTTTTCTAATCACTGGTGTAATTTTTGTACATTTTTTTTACTCAGAAATATGGTGGAATACTGCGCTAAATCTCCTACTTGTCTTTTTTGCTCTTATTCTATGGGTATATGACACGAAGTTTTCTGAAGTTGATCGACGCATTTCCTGGCCAGCAATTTTATTGGCTTTCGTTCTTGCTTTTGTAAATGGAAATATTCCATCAGCTCTTATCGGAGGGCTTATTGGATTTTGCTTCTATGCCTTTCAATATTTCATATCAAAGGGAAAATGGGTTGGTAGTGGAGATATGGAATTGGGACTTTTCATAGGATTAGCTCTTGGATGGGAAAAAATGCTTGGTGCATTATTTATTGCTTATATTCTTGGATCTCTTGTTGCCATTCCCCTCTTGATTACAAATAAGAAAAACATAAAATCTTCTCTCCCCATGGGAGCTTTTCTCCTTCCTGCTTTTCTTATTATGCTTCACTCTGGTGGTCAAATTGTTGAATGGTATTTCGATTTCTTTTTGTTTTAGATTCCAAGTTTGAAGTTTGTAGCTTGAAGATTGAAGTTTTACATCTTCTCTACTTCTTTCTCAAAAATCCTCATCAGCTTCATCGTCCTTTCCCCCACTTCACCCTCACCAATTTCTTCATCATCAATCCGCGTGACCGGCACAATTCCCATGCTTGTACACGTAAGAAAAATTTCTTCTGAGCGACATAATTCCCGCAATGTACAGCTCTGTAATTTCAAGGGGAAACAGGAATGTTCCAAAACTAATTCTCTTGTGACTCCTTTTAAAATTCCTTCATCTGGCGTTGAAAGTTTTTCTTCATCGAACCAAAATATATTCGCCTTTGCACATTCTGTAACAAGGCCATCCGCATTTGTTAAAATTGCAGAAAAGAAATTATCACGCTCCGCCATTTCTTGCGAAATATAACTATCTAGTCGCGAAGAGAGTGTTTTAAATTCTGGATTTGAACGTGGACGAAATACCGATTTCAATGCAACTCCTTTATGAATTTCCGTGTCTATTACTAATTCTTCAGCGCTCACCATTACTCCTTCCCGAACAACAACAATAGATATTTTTGACTCACCAGAAACCCCTAAAACAACCTCCTCCACCCATTCTGAAATCTGTGAAATTGAATGAGGCAACCGCAATCCAATCATTGCACTTGAACGCATCAATCGATCAAGATGTTCTTCTTTTTTAAATACTACCTTCTTATAGGTTCGTAATGTTTCATATACTCCATATCCACACTGCACCGCAGGTGAAAAAAAAGACAACATTGCCTCCTCTTTTTTAATTTTGGTTCCATTCCAGAGATATATCATCTGGTAAAATTTTTATGAAAATCGTGCCTCTGGTCAAAAGAAAAATCATCAAAATACTCTTGTTTAAAAAACTTAATATGCTAGTCACTGAGTGGTTTTTTTGTTCTTCATTGTTACTGAAAACTGTACCAATGCCTCCTCTGAAAATTCGCGAACACATTAAAAATATTTTTTAATTTTTTCAGTTTGAAATTTGTTGTTTTGAATTTGTGTTTTAAAAATTAAAGATTGAAGAACAAATTACGCATAAAACCTGGACTTATTTATGAAAATTGATACCCTGCCGACGATGCCAATTACAGTTTTCGATCTCGCCAAAAAATTGAGCCTTGCGCCAGAAGCAGTAATTCTTCATGCAATGGATCTTGATTTCGATATTCCCGAGGATGACATGATCCCCGATGATATTGCAAAAAAAATTGAAAAACTTGAGGTTGGTGATGATGTGGCACAGACAGAACATGCTATCGAAGAGCAACTTGAACGAGAAATTGTAGAAAAACAACAAGAACAAACGGCGGGAAGCAAAAAGAAGATTCAAAAAAAACAAGCAGAGAAAAAAAAGGAAGAACTTGATAAACGAGATGAAGTAGAAATAAAAACAGCCACTGATGGAAGTATTATTCTTCCTGAAGAAATGACCGTCCGTGAGCTATCAATAAAAATTGCAAAACCTATCCCACTCGTGCTTGTGAAAATGAAGCAGAATGGAATTATTGCAAATTTGAAAGAAAATATTGATTACGAAACAGCTGCCATTATTGCCCAAGAAATGGGTGTAACGGTGAAAAAAGAAGCCGCCGAACTCTCAAGCGAAGATCTATTTCGTGGTGATTTGAAATCATTACTTGCGGATGAAGAAGTTGAACAATTAGAAAAACGTCCACCTGTAATTTCTATTATGGGACACGTTGATCATGGGAAAACTTCTATTCTGGACTACATTCGAAAAGAAAATGTCGTAGACGGAGAAGCAGGAGGAATCACACAATCTATCGGAGCCTATCAAGTTGAGAGTGGAAAACAATTGATTACGTTTCTTGATACGCCAGGACACGAAGCATTTACTATGATGCGAGCACGGGGAGCTCACGCGACCGATGTTGCGATTCTTGTCGTTGCTGCAGCGGAAAGCGTAAAACCACAAACAATTGAAGCAATTAATCATGCACATGCAGCAGGCATTCCTATTGTTGTTGCTATTAATAAAATGGATTTACCAGGAGCGAATCCTGATTTAGTAAAGAAGATACTTGCCGAACACGATGTTCAGTCAGATGACTGGGGAGGAGATGTTCCTTGCGTCCCTGTTTCAGCCAAAACTGGAGATGGTATAGATAAACTTCTTGATACGGTCCTCATGGTTGCAGAAATGCAAGAATTAAAAGCAAATCCAATCCGAAGTGCTATCTGTACGGTTATTGAATCAGAAATGACTCCTAAGTCTGGAATGAAAGCAACGGTACTCGTCAATACTGGAACATTAAAACAAGGAGACGCTTTTGTAATTCACGATCAACATGGAAAAATTCGTGTTATGAAAAATTTCCGTGGAGAAATTGTTAAAACAGCTGCACCAAGTACACCGGTAGAAATTACTGGATTATCAAAACTTCCACAAATGGGAGATCTCCTGCAAGTAATGAAATCTGATAAAGAAGCTCGTAAGAAAGCTGAGGCAGTAGCAGGGATAAAACATGATGATGCTTTATCAAAACGAAAAAAAGCATCACTTGCTACATTGAAATCACGTATTGCTGAAGGAAAAGTAAAACAATTAAAAATTGTTGTAAAAGCCGACTCAAACGGAACACTTGAAGCCGTCGTAGAAGAATTACGAAAAATAAAAACAGAGGAAACCGTAGCAAAAGTCATTCACTCTGGAGTAGGAGACATTAGCGAATCAGACATCATGCTGGCTTCTGCAGGAGAGGCCTTGATGGTTGGATTTAATGTTGATGCTTCTGGACGACTGACCAAACTCGCTGAACGAGAAGGAGTACAACTCTTTTCTTATGATGTCATTTATCATTTGACTGAAAAAATACAGGAAATTATCGAAGGACGAGAAGACGCCGAAGATAGTGAAAAAGTAATTGGAGAAATGATACTCAAAGGAGTATTTGCTACTGATAAAAAAATGGCCGTTGCCGGAGGAGAAGTTACTTCTGGTATGGTTCGTGGAAAAGCTTCTTTCCGATTATTCCGAGACAAAGAGGAAGAAGCGCTTGGAGTTGGAACGGTTAACTCTGTGCAATTAGGACAAAAAATTGTTGAAGAGGTAAACGAAGGAGCTGAATGTGGATTAAAATTGAAACACGCAGGCCTCGAATTCAAGGTTGGAGACCGATTGGAATTCTTCACTGGAGGTGGAGCGAAATAGTATTACACTATTTTTTCTAGTAAAGACGTTATATCCAATTCTTGATTTGATATTTGCTTTCCTGTCACATCAAAAACAAATGGCTTATCTGCACCAATTAAATGTACTTTCGCAGTAGTTATGTCTTTTGCGATATTAGCTCCAATCCCGTTTGTTGTTCTATTAAACTCAATGAAATGAATGTTTTTATAATTCTCTAATTGTTCTATTTCCTTTTCTTTTAAGGGAAATGAATTTACATAAAAAATATCCATGTTTGGTCTTTCCTCCATAAACTCATTTATATATTTTCCTGCATTTCCATAAAAGACAACTGCCGAATCTCTCTGTTCTTCAGTATTCTTTACCTTATTTAATGTAAAAAACTCATTTTGAAAATTATTTTTTTCTGCAAACTCTGTATTAAATATTGAAAGCAATAAGTTGTCATCTGTATTTTTATGATGCTCTAACATTGCAAATAATTCTTCTTCGCTGTTAGGCTCAAAAAAACGAAGATCCTCTGAAAAAGAAAGCGCTGTATTTACAAAATAATTTGAGTTTCCCCAAACATCCCAATGTTTAGCGGCTATTATTAATAAATTTTTCACCTTTGAAAGAATATTTTGCTCTAACATTGCCATGCTATACATAAAAAATTGATCATCAGAAGCAATAATTTTTTTTACGTCATCCGGCATATTAGCAAACATCCCCATCCCAACACTTTCTCGTAATCCTATATTCAAAGCTTGTTTAGAAGAAAAACCATAACGTTCCATAACATCAGGACAAAGAATTATGTGATCTGTGTCTTCTAATAGAGTTTCTAAATAGGTACTCACAAGGGTTGCACTTAATACTGTATTCTCTTCTTTTTGAGGTTTATGTGACCTTTTATCGTTAATATGAATACCTTTTTTTGTATTCAAAATAATTGCATAAAGCTTATCTTTGTTCGCCTCTATTTCTTTTATTATACTTATTATTTCTTCTGAACTTTCTCCTGAAATATCTGCCGTTTCAAATTCCTTTGATTCAAAATATTTTTTATATTCTTCATTACCTGTCTTAATTTTCCCAAGACCTGTTCCATTTTTATTTAAAATAATATTTACTTTCAATTTATGTTCATAAATAAGATCGATTGCTTCTTTCGCGATTCCTTCTTGAAACTCACCATCACCAATAAGACAATAAAAAGTATTTTCAGAATTATTAAACTTTTTATCATATAATGCATCTCCCACACAATGAGAGATACTCGTTCCAAGCTGCCGATTTAACGAATTATTAAAATCATATTTTTCTGTCACAATCCCTGGGACTCCTCCTCGATGCATTGAATATAAAAATGATAAAGGAAACCCTTTGTGCAAGTATCTTGCTACATAAAAAGAAGGAGCTAGTTGCGGAGGTGTAAATAGTTTTGAAGAACTTTCCTTTGAAAATAAGTCATTTTTTTCCAGAGTATCAACGAAAGTAAATCCTCCTAATAAACTACCTAATAAATGCTTATTCTGAGATATTTCATGAACTCTGTTTAGTAATTCATGACCATTGTCGTATATTTTTTCAATACCTGAAATCACTGATATTAATTCTTCATATGATACCTCTTTTTTATTATTAAATAATTCCTCAAAAATGCTTAATTCCTGACCAATGATATCAATTTCTTTTTCTGATAAATTTTCTGTATAAGAAATAATTTGTTTTATTTTTAATAAATCTTCCTCAATAAAGAAATTATTTTTCTCAATATCATTCGTTTCAATACACATTATTTTTTAAAGACACCTTCCTATGTAATACATATTCACGAATATGTCAAATTCGACAAATAACAATTTTTACATACAATTTATATTGATGCGCAAAACGGACATTGCTTTTACACTTGCACGAATCGTCTCCGACGGAATCGCTATATTTGCAGCTCTCGTACTTGCATATTTTTTCCGTATGTCATGGTTCCCCGACTTAGGAGTTGGTGAAGGTGCGCTTCCCCTTGTGATGTGGAGTTGGTACCAGGTTTTCGCGGCTGAAATAACGGTAATGCTGCTTGTTATTTTTGCAATAAATGGACGTTATAAGTTCCATGCGGATGAAAAAAGTTGGGACGAAATCCGACATATATTTTGGGCATTTTCTGCAGGATTAGCACTGGTGATTGTTCTATTTTTCTTTCAAAAATTCACCTTCTTTTCTCGCCTCCTTCTGGGAGTTGCCTGGGTTTCTGGACTTACTTTTCTTATCGCGGGACGACAAGGAGTTCGTTGGATTCGTAGAAAAATGTGGCAGCATGGCTACGGACAATTTCATATACTTGTTCTTGGAAGTGGACGTTTGGCGAAGGAAACTATTCAGTTTTTGAAACAAACTCAACAATATAAACTTATTGGTGTGCTCACTGAACCAGGAAGTAAAATCACGTCTCTTGGGGGAATACGCGTTATTGGAACATTTGATGATTTAGAAAAATTCTTAATCAAACTTCGACCCACTGATGTTCTCCTTGCCTCTGATTACTCATCAAAAGTCGATACGGCTCATCTTGCACGACTTACTCATGTGCATCATACCCGTTTTCAATTCCTCCCAGATGAAAGCTCCCTCGACCTTGCTTCAGTAGAAAGTGCTCAACTTGGAGCTTTCCCTATGTTGAAACTCCATGCTACACAATTAGATGGATGGGGATATGTGACCAAGTCTTTTATAGAACATGTATTTGCGGGAACGGCGTTGATTGCTCTCTCTCCTCTTATTCTTTTTGTTGCATTAAAAATAAAATTCTCCTCTCTCCGCTCCCCTATTCTCTATGGTTCAAAACGTATTGGAACAAGTGGTAATACGTTTAAGTGTTGGAAATTCCGGACAATGGTTCCTGATGCTGAGACATTAAAAAAGAATCTCATGCAAAAAAATGAACGAAAAGGCGGGGTCTTATTTAAAATAAAAAATGATCCGCGCATTACTCCCTTTGGGAAATTGCTACGCAAAACTTCTGTAGATGAGATTCCTCAACTATGGAATGTTCTTTGTGGTGAAATGTCCCTCATCGGTCCTCGTCCACATTTACCTGAAGAAGTCGAACAATATGAAGCCGAACACAAGCTCTTACTCTCTATAAAACCTGGTATCACTGGATATGCACAAATTCATGGACGTTCCAGCTTAAGTTTTGATGATGAAATGAGATATGAGCTCTTTTATTTGAAAAACTGGAGTCCTTGGCTTGATGTCATAATTTTCTTTAAGACGATTAAACTTGTCTGCGGAAGAGAAGATGCGGATTAATTCAAACTGTAAATTACAAACTTCAGCCTTCAAATTTTAATCTCATCGTAAAATTATTTATTTTTGTAGTTTGTAGTTTGATAATTGAAGTTTGATATGCTACTTTCCACGCGATGTTTGTAGATGAAGCAAAGTTTTCAATTGTGGCAGGAAAAGGAGGTGACGGATGCGTTAGCTTTCGAAGAGAGAAATATATTCCAAAAGGAGGTCCAGACGGAGGTGATGGAGGATCTGGAGGAGATATTATTTTTAAAGCAGTCGATAATGCCCATACTCTTGCTGAGTATCGTATGCAAAAAACCTTTTCTGCAGAAAATGGCCGTCCAGGAGCAAAAAATAATCGTACAGGAAGAGGTGGTGAAACACTTATTCTTTCTGTGCCCATGGGAACACAAGTACATTCAGAAGGTCATGTTATTGCTGATCTTGTAAAAAAAGGTCAGGAAGTAATTCTGGCACGTGGAGGAATCGGAGGAAAAGGAAATGCCGGATTTGTAAGCTCGATTCGTCAAGCACCAAATTTTGCGGAAAAGGGAGATATTGGAGAAAGCCTTGCTCTAGAAATTGAATTAAAACTTGTTGCTGATGTGGCACTTGTAGGATATCCCAGTGTTGGAAAATCAACTCTTATTTCTGTCGTATCAAATGCAAAGCCAAAAATTGCTGATTACCCATTTACAACACTTGTCCCAAATTTGGGAGTAAGCCTCATTGATGATCGTGAAATAATGTTCGTTGATATTCCTGGATTAATCGAAGGTGCGAGTGAAGGGAAAGGCCTGGGACATCAGTTTTTGCGTCACATTGAACGTGCACGATTTGTGCTTCATTTAATTGATGCCAATAGTGATACCCCATTTGAAGATTTTAAAAAAATTCAAACAGAACTAAAAAAATTCTCCCAAAAATTAGCAGATAAACCCTGGCTTCCTGTATTTACAAAAGTTGATACTACGGATGAAGAACTTGAGGTATTTCTTTGTGATGAATTTGAGAAAAAATTTGGGATACGCCCCTGGCTTGTCTCAGCTGCAACTCATGAAGGAGTGCAGGAGCTACTCCGAGAAATTGTAAAACAGGTGCCTCCTCTTGAAGAAGTTGAACCATTAGTTGAAGAAGATGATCCAGCCTTTGTGGAATTTCGTCCAGGGAAAAACGTGGAGGAGGATCCACGTCGTGTCATCATTGAAAAACATGAAAATTGGTGGAGCATATCAAATCCACGAATTGAACAGATTGTCCGACAAACAAATATGGATCACGATGAGGCACGAGAACGTGTCTATGATGTACTAAAAAAATGGAACATTACTGATGATCTTTCTAAAAAAGGGGCTATTCCCGGTGAGCAGATGCAGATCGGGGAGACTCTTCTGGAATATCGAGGGTGATTTTACTTGCGTCCGTCTCAAGAGCGAATGGAACAAATGAAAAAGTCCGTCCCGTTCCTGGTGCAGATATTTTTAAATTCCCATAAAGAGTTATGTCTTTTCTTTTATTTTTTTCTAATAAAACAGGAGTAGGAAATCTAAAAATAACCGTTCCATCTGTTTGCACTGATGTTCTACGAGAACGCTGAAAAGAATCCGTCTCAATCCACATGCGCCCAAAGTCTTTTGGCGAGCTCATTCCTTGTAATAAAAATATAATATCACCCACCAGCACATCTTCCTCTTCTGCAAGAAAGTTAATATGAGCTAATGGAAGTCGAACTGCATTACGAGGAACTACTTTTTGAGAATTATTTTGTATATAAGAAATATTAAGAGTTCCTGCTGAAAAAACCGGCGAAACAATTAAGATGGCGAAAAGGAAACATATTTTTTTCATTAAAAGAAACATACCTCTCTTCTCAAAATTTGCCAAAATTTCTTCCACGATGTAATGTGCAAGAAATGTACAAACTCTCTAACTGGCTGACGATAGTCCTTGCTGCACTTCTGCCATGGCACGGAGCGATGACTGTGTTTTTACCAGAACCCTTCCGTTGGTGGAAAGAAGGTGTCATTCTTCTGCTTATTGGGCTCGTCCTCTGGTCAGAGTGGAGAGCTGCAGAATCTGGGAAAAAATTTAAATTTTCTATCGCCGAATTTTGTGCTTTGGGATTCATTATTTTAGGTGGTGCACTTGCTGCCACATCAACAGATGTTCCGACTGCGAGTATCGCCGTACGATATCTTAGCCTTCCATTATTAATATATTTCATCTGGTCTATTTGGTTTCAAAATCCAAGAAACTCACGAATCAAACATTTAGAATTATTTGCAAAAGTATTTATTCCATCCTGTTTACTCGCAACTGCATTCGGTTTCTGGATTACAAATCTAGGAGGCGCAGAAGTTGTACAACATTTTTACTCAGCAACTATCTCGAGTTGGGTTCCCGGACAAACCATTCCTCTCTGGCATGAGATAAATGGTATTGCCCGACTCCAGGGAGCTAGTTCTGGACCAATTGCGTTTTCTCACCTTCTTGTTGCTGCATTAGCTCTTGTTCCTTTACTCAAACGAGGAAGCATACAGTCCTCAATCCTTGTTCTTGTATTGGTTCTTGGGATTGGACTTTCTGCCTCAAGAGCGGCAATTTTTGGAGCAATTATTATCCTCGCATGGTGGGGATGGCGTGCTTTACCCGCAAAAGTTTCACGAAAAGAAGTCGCACTGACTGGGATTTTACTCGGAATATTAGGGCTTCTCTTTATGGGAACTCAAACAGATATATTGAAACGTGCGGGAACAAACGAACACTTTACACGTCCCATAGCAGCTTTTGTTACTGGAACGGATAATTTGATTCAAGGACATTTAGGGCAATGGGGCCCCGCAGCAAGAGCGAAGAATTTGATAATAAATAATTCAGATCAAGCACCTGTTGCAGAAAACGTATTCGCTGATTGGTGGGTGCAGATGGGAATCCTTGGACTCGCCTTTGGGTTAGGGTGGTTTATTGCGATCCTTACTGGAATTTCAAGTGCAGGACTTGGCTTTGGAATTGCTGCAATCGTCTTAGTAAATTTCGCAACGGTATTTGATATGACACCTATTGCCCTTACTTGGGGAACAATTTTGGCTATGTGGCAGAAGGATGAAGTAGTAAAGAAAGTGAAAAAGGTTACCAAGGAAAAGACTAAAAAATAATAGCTCAGTTGCAATCTCCCATCACAAAAAAACAGTCCCGTTCATGAGACTGCTTTAAAAGATTATTCAAATTCCTGTAACACAACTGCTTCAATTCTCTTTTTTTTCACTAGGCCAAGGCCCCTCATCCTCTCCAAAATCATCACCCTCCGAAAGTATTACGCCTTTCATTGAATCACTCTGATGGATGGATGAATAATTCTTCCTCATTTTTAAAGACAACTTCCATATCATATTTTTCTGTAAATGTAACCAATCCCTCTATAACTCCATTAATAAATGTCTCTCTATCAATGATATGGCTAGCCACAAAACTATCGAGGTTTTCCTCATATTCCTTTTTTAAGCCTTCTGAGCTATCTAGTATTTTCTTTTGAATTATTGCTTGCAATACAATCTGCTGGGCAAATTCTGATTCTTCATCTCCTTGTTTCTTGATGTATTTCGCAATGTCCACCATGAAAATCGAAAGCCAATTGAAAGTTAAGGATTCACTATCAACATCATTCGTCTTCAAAAAATCTTCAAACACACTTTCAACTTCTTTATATAAAGGATCTTTCGTCAAAACGACTTTTACCTGATTTTTTGTTTCAAATTCAAAAATCACGTTCTTTATTTCCGTAGGAATAGAAGACTTTTCTTGTATAGGATACGTTCTTCCAGCCTTTTTACAGGCATCATCAACAAATTTATCTACAAATATTGCACTCTTAATTGCGGCTGCTATTTGATTTTCCAAATCTTTTTTCAATTCTATCTGATCAATGCCCCCCTTATCTATCCCCGTTATATTCTTATCAACATATTCGGATGCTATTTCCTCTGGTATTTGTTCTTCTTCAAGAAAAACATCCTCTCCTACCCCAGTTTCAAATAAAAATCGAGAAGGATTTGAAAATGTTCTAAATAGTAACTTCATAATATTTTTCCGAAAAACACAATACTCCTATAAAGCATTTATTTAAACAATGCAAGTGTCTTTCATGAAAATAAACATTATAACTCCTTCACTCCATAACCAGTTGCAATTCCCCCCATTTATGGCAAAATTCAACCGATGTATTCGATCCATATTAGAAATCTCGTAGAAATCTTTGCTTTTGCCGGGATTTCTTTTTTATTTGCAACTGTTATTTTTCCTTACTTTATTCGGTTTGTAAAAAGCTTCAAACTGACACAGAAAATAAGACAAGATGGCCTTAGTGGTGGAGCAGCAAAACTCTTTAGTGCTCTACATGCACACAAGTCAGGAACTCCTACCATGGGAGGAGCTGTGATTATTTTTTCTGTACTCGCAACAGTGGGAGTATCTCGACTCCTTTCATATTTTGGAATACTTGATCACTCCATTTTAAACAGAGGAGAAACCTATCTTCCTATTGTAACACTTGCTGTAGTAGGACTTCTCGGTCTCATAGATGATTACTTGAATATCAAGGAGCGTGGAAAACAAAAAGGATTGAGTGCAAGAGTAAAACTCTGGACACTGCTGCTCTTTGCTCTTGCTGGCGCGGCTTGGTTTGCCTTTAAGTTAGAGTGGTCTGTCATTCATCTTGCGGGGATTGGAGACTTTGATATTGGACTTTGGTATGCACCTCTCTTCGTTTTTGTACTCGTAGGAACGAGTAATGCGGTAAATTTAACTGATGGCCTTGATGGGCTTGCTGGAGGGTTATTAGCCACTGCCTTTGGAGCATTTGCTGTGATTGCTTACTTCTTCGGAATGCCTATTCTCAGTGTTTTTTGTGCCATTATTGTTGGAGCACTTATTTCATTTCTTTGGTTCAATGTTCCTCCTGCGAAAATTTATATGGGAGATACTGGATCCCTCGCACTCGGAGCTACACTGGGAGTTATTGCCATGCTCACAAATGCCATTATTCCTCTCATTCTGATTGGAGGAATTTTTATTTTTGAAACAATATCAGTAATGCTTCAGCTTTTTTGGAAGAAATACTTCAAAAAGAAATTGTTTCGAATTGCGCCAATCCATCACCATTTTGAATCAAAAGGATGGTCTGAAACGCAGGTCACTATGCGTTTTTGGATTATAGGAACCGGGCTTGGTCTCATGGGACTTATTGTTGGTCTTCTCGGTATGGGAAACGCTGGTATATTTTAATACACTAAAAAATGACTTTTCTTGATACTGACATATTTGCAAAAATTATTTCTGGAGAGATTCCTTGTGACAAAGTGTTTGAAAATGACCGTATTCTTGCCTTTCATGATATCCAACCAAAGGCGAAACATCACGTTCTGATTGTTCCGAAAGCAAACTTAATTACGGCGCAAGAAGTCACAAAAGAAAATCAAGAACTTTTCGGTGAATTATTTCTCGTTGCAAAACAAGTCGCAGAAAAGCTAAATCTTTCTGGATATAAACTTGCTATGAATGTAGGAGAAGATGGCGGACAAGTCGTTCCCCATGTACATCTGCACCTCCTTAGTTCCGATTACAAATCCATTTTGTAAAAGAGTTTTTTGTGTGAAACACTCCTCTCTTTAAATACATAAATTTCTCGCTCCCTCGGGGTTGTTCTTTTGTGTGAATTATGGTAAAATATAGTCTGGTATATCAAAAATACACACAAATAATGATTTCAAGGCTTATCAAGAAACTGTACCTCTCTCCGGAACTCTCTCAGAGACTCCGGTTCTCATGGAGTCTTCATTTTCTCTTTCAGTTTGGATGGGTTATTTCTTGGGTGGTAGTTACAGCACTCTTTGTTGATACTTTTGGTTTAGAAAAACTACTCTATTTATTTGCTATAGAAGCGGGAATTTTAATCACCAGCACAACTATTACACACTGTTTTTTACGAACGATTGATACAAAAAAAATTATTAATTATTCCGTAGCAGCCATTCTTGTTTTATTAATTGGGTCTTTCTGGGCGGATAAAAACGAACATATATATATTCTTTTTGGTCTTGCTTTGCTTGCAAAAGATGCCTTCTATCCTCTTCTGCGTATGGGACTTTTGCGAAAAACGGAGGAACTTTTTACTCCCACTCAAGCAGAAAAAGCAATTCCTATAACAGAATCTGCTCTTACTGTCGGAATTATTGCAGGAGCATTTTTCTTGCTCTCTGTAATTCGATTCGCTCCAGACGCAACAACTCAAACACTGTTTTCGTTATGGATGTTCCCCATTCTTTTAATCGTTCTTTTGTTAGCTTTTGAACCAAGGCTTCTCTCCGAATTACCAGAACTCCATGAATCGAAACAATCATATGAATCAAAAGAAAGTACTTTTCGTAGCGCCATAAACCTTTTTCGTACAACGCCATTTCTTCGTACGATAGTAATTATTGTGGCACTACAAGCAGCGGTGTTCTCTATTATTGAATTTCAAACTATTTCGCACCTAGAACACGAATTAAAACACCCTGTTTCTACTACAGAAATATCTTTTTCCTCTGAGAATCTTCGAACCTCTCTCTTTGAAGACGTAGGTACTTTTTCGAAAAAAATAATTCATGTAACGAATAAAGAAATTTTTGTTTTCTCAAGCAAAGTAATTGCTCATAACACTCTCTTACACGATTTATCTGCTCTGAACCTTTTCTTCGGACTTATTGCTCTCTTTGTTCAATTCGTAATATCACCATTCTTGATCCGACGACATGGAATCATTCGCACCATCTTAGTGTATTTCATTGGATTAGTTATGGTTCTCCCCATAATGCTTCTTGGTGGAAGTTGGCCTATTGCATTGGTTCGTTCCTATGAACATGGTTTTCATTCTCTGTTTGCCTCGGGATATCACCTGAGTTTCTATAGTACTTTTTCAAAACAACGAGAATTCATTCGTCATTTACTAGAAGGAATTATTGCTCCGCTGGGAGTTCTTCTTGGTGTTGGGATTTTATTCGGACTCCATCATTTTGGTTCACAAATATTTGTACCTCTTGGTATTGGAATACTCGCTATGATACTTGTTTGGGTAACCTATCGAATGATTCCTTCCTATTCTCGTCTGGCTATTATGAACCTAAAAAAGGCCGATAGTATTCGTGAAAAAATGCACGCTATCGAGATTTTGGGACAAAATGGACATAATACTAATCTCACGACCAAGGAGCTCTGTAATCTGCTAAAAAGCACCGAATCACACCATATATTACGTGAGAAAATAATTTGTACTTTGCAAAAGCTTCAATCTCCTCATGTTATCCATGAATTCTTAAAAATATTAGAACGAGAAAATGAACACGAAGAAGTAAAAATTAAGATTCTTGAAGCGATGCTTCATTTCGAATCATTAAAAACTTTTTGGAAAATGAAGATGTTTGCGCAACATCGTCTCCTTCAGATTCTCAATCAACTGTTTGAGGCAACCGAACATGAGCACCTGAAGAAACTTATTGTGATGAACATCTTCTCACATCTTCCAACGAGCCAAGTAGTTCCCTTCTTTTTGAAAACAATGGAATCTGCTGACGAACGTATCCAGGCTGTGTGTCTTCGTTCATGTCGTATCTTTGATGATCCAGATATCGCTTCATATGTTGAACCATATCTCAATCACGCAAGCTCACGTGTACGAAGTCATGCCCTCATCGCTTTATGGAAATTCCAAGACCAGGAATCACTCCGCGAACAACTGCATCATTTTTTTGATAACGATGATCACGAATCAATTGTTGCTGGACTCTACGCAATTGGAGAACTCGGTGATCCGTCCAACACGAATCTTATAGAACGCTTTTCTTCGCACGAAGACATAGAGTGGCGATTGCACGCTCTCGTTGCTCGTGCAAAATTAGGAGACAAAAAATGTTTCGGACCTCTTATGAAAATGCTCTTCAGTGAAGATGATGCTCTAGCCCAAAAGGTATTCGCTATGCTCAAACGTGTTCCCAGTGAACTCAGAGAAGAATTCCTTTCTCATATGAAACACGAAATTGCACGACAAGTTTGGAGTATCGTCGGACATCATCCCGAGATTGAAGTCATTCAACAACTCTCAACTCAAAAAAGATCCTATCTCCACAGACTCTATCTTTTTGCGAATAAACACGACGATATTCTTATATTGGATCAAGCAAGCGCTAACGCTTAAGACTAAATGTTAAATATGTTGTTCCTTTTGTTTTCCCCTTTTTTCATGAAGAAATACGAAAAAACGATCATGAAAATAATGGCCAATCGTTTTTAATACTATATCTCCCGTTACTAAGAATGTTGTAGCCGCTACATCCTTTGTTATGAACCAAGAAAGAATCAATGTGATAATAGTAGCTGCGACTCTCCACGACAAAACGCGAACAAGTGTATGATGATTTTTTTCTTTCATAAAGATAAGAATTAAACTCGCTAAAAGACTGAATTTCGTAGTTTGTAGATTGATGACAACTTAACCACCGAATACTTCCATAGATACCCAGACATATGTACTTGCACCTGTCTGCTTACATCCGTAATAAAATCCTAAGTTCGAAGACACCACATAAGCAATATTTCCTTTTGTAGTTGCATCACACGTAGCTGTCGGTTCTCCACTTCCATCAGCTGCAGATGCAATCAAACGTAGTTGTTGCAATATTGTATTTCCCGCTGCATCAACCACAAAATCATCTGTGTTCACTGTTATTGGAATTCCTGATGCATTCGTAATAGTTATATTACCATTCGTATCAACTTTAAATTTCCCTGTATTAATATCTAATGCATCTGTTGAATCACCACTTACGATAGTCAAATTACCATTCGCATCAACTTGGAGTTTCCCCGCATTAATGTCTAATGGGACACCGGTAGCTACAATAGTCACATCACCATCAGCATCTACCGTAAATAAATCTGATGTTCCATCGTTCACTCGGATAGACTTCCCTGATCCTTCATTAACAATATCAATAACATCTCCTGTTCCTGATGCATTTACTAACTGAAATACATCATTACTCGCGTGTGAACCATCAAACTTAATCGCATCCCCATCAAGTGTAACGGTTCGACTTGTAGCATTTGGAGTTCCTGCATCATAAGCAATATCTATTGTTTGCGCTGATGCTGCAGCTAGATCTACACACGTCCATGCAGTAGTATTCCATTGCATAACTTTCCCATCACCAGTACATCCGGGATCTGGTACAACATCCATCCAAGAAAGTATTCCCGCATCAGATGCTGTCAATACTTGCGATTGCCCTGTACCATTGCTTGCTTGTGCTCCTGGAAAAGTAAGAGAGTAATTCGTTCCTATTGAACCCGTATCCAACGTCAATGTATTTGATGATCCATCTGATAGTGCAATTGTTCCTTTATCATCCGTATCACCTAGAACTAAATCTCCATCAGTAACCGTCAAATCTCCATCCATCGTTACACTACCTGTCGTTGTTGCAATTCCAATACCAAGAGTATCGCTTCCACCATTTACTATTCTATTGCTCCCTACTCTTAATATTCCACCTACTGTTGTAGTAGTCAATGATGTTGCTGCTCCTGTAACAGTAAGTCCATTTGTTACGCTTAAGTCTCCAGTAACAGTTGATCCGGTTCCGGTAACATTTAATTTTCCACTGGTTAATACCAAATCGCCACTAGTTAATGTCAAATCGCCACTCTCTACTGTAACACCTGCTGCAAATGTTGACGCTCCTGCATTCACATCAATTCCACCTGTTGTTACTGTCAATCCAGTGCCAACAAGCAATGACCCATCCATGGTTACATCACCTGTACTATCTGCAATACTAATACCATTTGTACCCGTTGTTCCATAAATAATCTTATATCCTTTCATTTGTAATGCCTCTGTTGCCGTATGATCACCCAAATTATCTCCTGCCCCAGACAAACCTGACGCAGTTCTCCATACAATATCTGTTCCAGCATCATTCATTGCCAAAACATATCCTGCATCCCCTCCGGTAAGATTTGCAGATCCAAGAAACCCTGCTGTAATTTGACCAGTAATGTCTACTTCAAATTCTGGAAGATCTTTTTGTATTGCTGCCGTTCCAGCTGTTGTTGTAATGTTTTCGGTAACAACCACTGTCGTACCTGATACCGACTTAACGATCTTAATTTCACCAGTATCACTATTGAGCATAATAGTATCTCCCGGCTTAAGAAGAGTGGCCATAGTAGCACTCGCTGTAAATGTAGCTGAACCATTCGTTATACTAGCTGTTTCTGTAAATGCAGTATCCCAATCATAAGCCGAGTCTTTCACTTGCAACAACATCCCCGTTCCTGTTTGTTGTCCCCAAAGTAATGGATTTGTTGTACTCAGTGTTGCTGGCAATTGAGTATACGCTCCTGCTGCATCAACAAAACCTCCAGTAGAAAATTCTGGAATATCTGCTTCTGCACAAGCACAATCTTGTGTACCCACCACCGTCTCTCCTGTAGTTCCGGCCCCTGTACATGTACCAGGCAATCCCCCTGTAGTCACCGTACAAGATTCTCCTATAGTTCCTAAACATCCCTCCGTTCCTATAGCATCTCCATCCCCATACAAAAAGTATCCCGACTCACATACGTAAGCAGCACAGGACGTTCCATATACCGTATTGGATGTATTGTGTGCCGTAACACCTTCTGTAATTTCACAACCATCTGCATCATCCGCTGCTTCGGCTGTTGTTCCGTCACAAGATAAATGTGTCGCATCACAAGTAGCTCCACAAATAGCTGTATATATTGCGTTCGCTTTCGCTGGATAAGCTGTTTCACTTCCTCCTAAATATTTAACCTCACATGTTCCATCATTTGCTCCATCACAGTTCGTATAATTTGTGAAACAGTTTTGATTTGAATTAGTTGCAGTAGTAGCCCAGGTCGATGTCCCTGCTCCTGTACAATACGTCTCTACATGATTTGCCACATGGGTTGGATTCGATCGACATACCCAGTTGTCATAATCTGTAGTTGTATCTGTTCCCTTACAATTATACCAAAATCCACCACCAGCTACTTGCTCAACATCAATAGCTTCATCCGCAGCAAGTGTACTTCCTACTACAGTTACATTTCCTACTACATCACATGTATCCAGTGCATACATCAAACCTCCACCAGCAGTACAATCTGTAACATCAAATCCTGTATAACATCCAGTTGCAGTAGTATCGGTAATATCTATTGTCCATTGTGTTCCTGTTCCACCTGAATTGGGATAGGTAACAGCAAATGCTGTTGATTGAAAGAAGAGGATAGCAATACCTGCCATAAGACTCAATATGCGTGCCGTTGTTTTTTTATTCATGGATAAATGCATCTGAAGATAGGTGTGTTTTTTTTAAAATTAACGGCAACAAGTCACTGGAAGTGATAGATTACAAGCAGTTACTCCTCCCGCTCCTCCATTCTTTGGAGAGGTAGTTCCCTGAGTTCCCGCATCAAAGTTCCAAAAATTTCCACGATTAGTCGTTGTTCCGTTATATGTCCATCCTCCACAATCATCTACTTGTACCGTGGTGTTTGCATATTTAGATCCTCCTGCATTCACCCATGCAGTTCCCGTCCATCCTGTCAGTACACAAAACTCTCCTACATCTCCAGTCGAATCACCATTAGTATTTCCTAATGCTGACGTTCCTGTATAGAATGTGTAATCTGCTGCTGTTGGACAAGTATCTATAGTCCCAATTACTTCCCATATAGTAGCTTCTGAAACAGTCGCCACAATTTCCGTTGAAGAACACATGTGTGTTCCTGCAAATTCAGTATTACATAAATCATTTGCTGCTGCGTATCCCGCTAATGAGTTAGAAGAAGTTATTCCATCTGTTGTGGCTGTTGTTTTTCCTACAAACGATCCCTGAGGAGCGGCAAAAGCATATTCATCTGAAAGATCTTTGCAGTTTGCTGCATCTTCATCACACAAATCCGTAGCACCCATCTTTCCTGTAACATCGAATGTCAAGTCTCCACTTGGCTCTGCTCCAATACCAAACTTCCCAGTTCCATCCGTAAACATTACTTTTACAAATGTCCAAATATCATTGAAATCCAAAATTGAGAATCGGTCACCTATCGTTTTTGCAGAACCAACATGGTCTAATAAGTTTTCACTATGAGCGACTTGTCCTCCCCAAACGGAAAAAATAAGCGCCATAGATATAAGCCCAATAATATGCCGTTTGTTATTATTTTGTTTCATACGATAAATATAGGATTTCCTGTCAGTTATCAGAATAGGGGCTTTCCGTGTTCCCTGGCAATCATTTTAGTATAAAACAACTTGCGCGCCTTGACACACGTTTCAATGTATAAGTATTTTAATAAATATCGATAGTTTTGCACATTATCAATCATATTCATGTGATTGATTGAAAAAGAACCAATTCAAATCAACCGTTTATTTCGAAAAGCTCGTCCTGAAGCCGTCTTCAAATAAGCTTCAAAAGCTAGTGCCTTCTTTTTATCCAGAAATGCAGAATAATAGAGCAATTTCCATGGCTTAAATTTATTAGTGTAAACAGATTTTCCACTATTGTGATCTTCTAACCTACCAAAAACATCCTCCGAAAAGCCTGTATAAAACTTATCCGGAACATTTACGCTTTGAATTATATAAACGTAATACATAACAATTATGAAAACATCTTAGATGTCCGGCTCCGCCTTTCAGGCTTCGACGGACTAGCTCTTCGCTTAGCTATTCGCTTCTGGCTGTGCCAAAGAAACTTTTTAGATGTCCGGCTCCGCCTTTCAGGCTTCGACGGACTAGCTCTTCGCTTAGCTATTCGCTTCTGGCTGTGCCAAAGAAACTTTTCAGATGTCCGGCTCCGCCTTTCAGGCTTCGACGGACTAGCTCTTCGCTTAACTATTCGCTTCTGGCTGTGCCAGCCGAAGCTCATAGAGCGAAGGCTGGTGGAGGTGGCCGGATTCGAACCGGCGTCCGAAGAGGAAATCAACAACCCTCTACGTTCATAGTTTGATTTAATACAACAGTGATTAGAGACCAAACAAAAAGCATCACTGGGTTAATTCTAAAATGTCTGTCAAAAGCGAATCAGATTTTTGACATAAGTCTCGGAAAGTTGGACGTGGTCTCCTTGAGACATTCAACCACGACACGTACGAGCGAATCGCTCAAGTACGGTTTGTTAATTTAGGCCGCGTAAGCGTAAGCAGGTCGCGCAAAGCGATTTACTGCAAACAAGCTTCCTAATTTTTGAGTGTATTTTGCACTTAAAATTTACTGATTGGATCTGCCGGCGAAATCAGCACGCCGTGAACGCAAGTTGAGAATTTCGGGTCTCCCCGTCAAAACCTAGCACCCCCGATACTTCGAAGAACGTGCTGACACTGTGCCTCAAAATAACATCTACGTCAAGATGTTTCCGTCTACAATTCACGATTCACAAACGGAAAATAAAGAAATTCGGTATTTGAAGATTGAAGTTTGTAGATTGAAGATTTATCCCTCTCCCACAACCGAGAAAACTTTACATCAAAAGCTCTACCTCACTTACTCTATGTATTTTCGTAATAGCATTACGCGCTTTTTCCAGATCACTGGGACACGCGGCTCCCAACTCAAAATGCAAAATAATTCCTTTTCCTCTTAATTTCTGAATCCGAACATCGAGAATATTAATATCTCTTTTATCAAAAATGTTTGCACAATCGTTAAGCACTCCTACACGATGACGGGCAAATACACGCATTTTTTGGACTATCAAAAACTGAGCCTCGAACATGCGCTCTGGATCAAGACGCACCAGTTCTTCGCATTCTGCATCATGTACCACGAACTGTAACCCTCTAGATTTGTATGCTCGTAATGATTTAGTGCTGTTACTTGCTTTACAACAAGGAGCAAATCGATATGCCAAATCTGCTTCTCCACCAATAACAAGTTT